>NZ_CP121016.1 GCF_041468085.1 Tistrella mobilis
GGTCTGGAAGCTCGACCGCCTAGCCTGTTCCCTGCTCCAGATCATCGAGACTGTTGCCCGGCTCGAAGACCAGGGCATCGGTTTTCGATCCTTGACCGAGGCAATCGACACCACGACCGCCGGGGGCGGTGCCGTCCCAAGGTGGCGCGAAGTGCACCTTTAATTCATTAAGCGCGGCCTGCCACTCGATCAGTGTTCCTCACCACTCGGAAACTGCCATCGGCCCGGCCTCCTCATGCTGGAAGGCAGAGGATCATAGCTTTCCTATAAGCGCAAAAGTGGTATTGGTGCGTTAAAATCTACCGTTATTGTGCCCCGCGCATAAAATCATATTTACATATATACAGCTAAACGCTAATACATCTATGTAGATACATGTAAGAGCCTCAAGGAGACCGCCGATGCCCGTCATCGCGCTCGCCAACAGCAAAGGCGGGGTGGGGAAGTCGACCACCGCCCTGGTCCTTGCGCAGGTGTTTGCGGCCCAGGGCGCCGGGGTGACGCTGCTCGATGCCGACCCGAACCAGCCGCTTGGGGCCTGGGCGGCACGGGATCCCGAGCGGGTGCCGACCCTGCTCCGGGTGGTGCCTGATGTGACGGAGGAAAACATCCTCGATCACATCGACAGTGCCGCGGCCCGTGATCCCTTCGTGATCGTGGATCTGGAGGGCACGGCCAATATGGCGGTGTCCTATGCGATCGGCCGGGCGGACTTGGTGCTGATCCCCATGCGCGGATCCCAACTGGATGCGGATCAGGGGGCGCGGGTCATCAAGGTGATCGCTCGCCAGGCTCAGGCCTTCCGCAGGACGATCCCCTATGCGGTCCTCTTCACCTGCACGAGCGTCCTCAGGGGACGGGACTTCCGCCATATTGCGGCCAGTCTTCAGGATGCCGGCATTCCCATTCTGCCGGCGGAGATGGTCGAGCGTGCGGCTTTCCGGGCGATCATGCAGATCGGAGGCACCATCTATGACCTCGGCCCGGGCGACGTCGCCAATCCCGAAGCGGCGATCGAGAATGCGGAAGCCGTCGCGGCGGCTGTGGTGGACTATTTGAAGGGACATGTGAAGGGAGATGGGGCATGAGCGAGAGCAAGCGCGACGGCGCCCGCAAGCGCGCCACCCTGGATCTCAGTGGCTTTGCTCCGACGCCGGCCAAGCCGGCCGCGGCCGATGTCGCTGCCGCAATCGGACGCGAGGCCGGGTTCACCTCCCGGGCGGCTTCAGTTTCCACTCCGACGCCCACCCCCACTCCGCGCCGTGATGCCCGCATGACCATCGTGCTGCCGGCGGGTCTGCATGACTGGCTCCGCGAGCAGGCTTTTCACCGCGGCACATCGATGCGCGGGGTGATCATGGCGGCG
Organism: Tistrella mobilis; assembly: GCF_041468085.1. Classification (NCBI taxonomy): domain Bacteria; kingdom Pseudomonadati; phylum Pseudomonadota; class Alphaproteobacteria; order Geminicoccales; family Geminicoccaceae; genus Tistrella; species Tistrella mobilis. Next base: position 1,367 of record NZ_CP121016.1, read on the forward strand.
CTCAAGGAGGCCGGGGCGCCGGTCGATGACGACGATCTCCACGATCGACGCCAGACACGCGACTGAGTTCGGCAGAGGTCGGACCGCGAGGGGATGGGGCAACACGCACCCATCCCCTTTTTTGTGTTTTTGGATAGGCGCGATGTGCCCACGCGACGGTTGCGAATCACATCTGGCCAATCTTGTTCAGAATCGGCTAGCATTCAGCCCGATGGTGATTCGACGGCGACGCAGCATCCTTTCGCGGAACCGACGAAGCCCAGATGCAACCGACAACCCCGCCGGGTAATCCACGATGATTTCTACAGTGATTCTGGGAATCCTTTGAAAAATGGGTTGCCGGGGCGCGGAAAGAGGCTTTACATGAAAGCTATGACGAGATCTTCGCGCTCAGAGATACGGCACGCCGTGGCCGCCCACCGCTCCCGACAGCATGCTGCCGGGAATGGGATGCTGTATGTCTATGTGCCGACCGAGCTGCTGAGCGAGCTGGATCGACTGAAGGGTGTGCGGGGGGTGAGCAGTCGTGCCCCGCTTGTGGAAGAGGCACTGAGGGAATTTATCGAACGCAATCAGGCCGAAAAGTAAAAGCCTCGGTCGTTGGCGCGACCGAGGCTTTCAGAGATTGAGTGTAAGACCCGCGAAGCCGCTAAACTCGCTAAACTATCGCGTATCGGACACGTACAGCTCCGATGATAGCGGCTGGCGGCCCCCTCGGCAAGATCCATCTTGCGCGAGCGGGTATCTTTGCGCCCGATCTCCGGCCTCTGGAGAGGACGGACAGGAGTATGAAAACCGCGACAGGCGCGGTGCGCGATGAGCCGGCGGCTCATGCGCGACCAGCGCATTTGAACAAGCTCGCGATGCTGGATGCGACGGACCAGCTGCAGCATCTGCCGGAGCTTGCCCATTTCACCCATGCTGATGGCAAGGTGCTGCGCCGGCTGGTGCATCATCTCTCCCAGGCCGATATCGATGCCGGCGACACTGTGGTCTGGCCGAGCGCCAGCTATGTGGCGGTTCAGGGCTGCCTGTCCGACCGCCAGGTCCGGACCTCGCTGCGGCGCCTGGCCGGAGCAGGGTTGATCGAGATCCGTCATCGAGGCCGTCGCCGGACGCCCCTGATCAGCCTTCGGGGGTTCATGGAGCGCGTCGGGGATGTGATCGAGGCCGGCCGCGCCGCCATCACTCTTATGCGCAAAGCGGAAGAGATTTCCGCGGATGACGGAAAAATTTTCCGGACTACAGAAACAGTCAGAAGAACCAGCCAATCTGTAAACACGGCCGCTTCGCGAAGCGACGAAACAACGGCGCCGGCTACGCCGCCGCACACTCATAGCCCCGCCACAGCCCTAACAACCAACTCATCATCAGATACAACCGCCGGCATCTGCCCGCCAACGCGGGCACGTCGATCCGCTGGAGGTTCGTCGACAACACCGGATCTCACGGCACCGCCGGTGGACGATCTGCATGCCCTGCTTGCCCGCAGTCGGACCGGCCAGCTTCTGGCAGGAACCGATGACCTCATTCACCTGGATCGTCTGGAAGCACGGGCAGCCGAACATTTTGAGAGCACGATCGGCGCCGCTCGTCATCCTGGCCGGATCTGGACCTGGGCCCTTGATCGCCATGGCCCGGCTGAGGCCATCACGGCCTGGATTCTGGCCTGTGATAGCCCGGAAATTACCAGCCCGGGCGCGTGGTTCATGCGCTGGGTAGCAACGCCGCAGCGCTGGGATCTGGCTCCGAATGTCGCCCGACTGCTGGCTCGATCGCCTGAGCCGGCGACATCACCGCGTATCGACTACAGCGAGGCGCCACGAGCGCGGGTTGAGGATCTGGAGCGCCTGGCAGCCCGGATCGAAGCCGAGACCGCGCCTGCGATTCCCCCAGCCCCGTCTGGCGTTTCTGCCACCCCTCCGACCCTCAGCGAGGCAGGAGAGGCCTGGAAACACTTCCTGGAGGCCTGGACAGCTGAACGTGGGGAGGCTCTGCGGGCTTCCTGGCTCGATGGCAGCCACTGTCTCGGCATCGATGGGAACCGACGGCTTCATGTGGTGGTCAAATCCGCCTTCGCCCGGGATTGGCTGGCAAGCCGCTGCGTCGATACGAACCGGCGTGCCGCGGCTGCTGCGGGGACCGATGGGGTTGTTTTCACTGTGAAATAAGGCGCTGTTACAGAACAACACTGGTCTTCGATTGGACGCGCGGCGTGCTCTTCGGCAGGCTGCGGGCAGGGATGAACATCCATGCGGGGCTTTGGGCCCCATATGGGTGCCCTGGCCCTCCTCTCAAGGAGTGCTCCAATGCTGAACCAGTGGACCCTTATCGGCCGGATCGGCACCATCGAGACCAGGAATGGGCGGGAAAAGTCCCGGCTCTACCTCTCGGTTGCCGAAGATGCGGATTATTTCGACCAGACCCGGGAGGAATGGGTCAAGCGCACGCGCTGGCACAATCTCGTCGCCTGGTCGGAGATCGCCGAACGGATCACCAGGTCTTACAAGGTCGGTGATCTGGTCGTGGTCGAAGCCGAGGTACAGCCTTGGCGGGTCGAGGAAGAAGGCGGAGACGGATGGCGATCGGGGGTTAACTTCGTCGTTCATCGAATCCGTCTGCTCGCCCGGCCCAAGGCCGCTGAGGAACAGTAACGGCCGGCGTTCCAGCGTCTGGCTGTAGGTAGGGTGTTGTCTGCGGACAGCACCCTATATCTCTATAAAAATGCATATAAGCATTTGCATCAAATAAATGCGAGACAACGGTGCGTGTCATCCATATTTCTCACCAGCTGCCCGTTTCGGGCATCCCGGAACGGAAAGAGGCAAATATCCTACTCGCCCGGCTGTCGACCTGTCCCGTTGTGCAACTATATCCGGTTGCAATTTCGTATAAATCTTCCATATTGGGAAATCAGAAACCGGGGAGGGAGCGGCACGGCGATATGAGTCGGCACGACAAACTGGTTGCCCGGCTCAGGGGCAAGCCGAAGGACTTCACCTGGGACGAGCTGGTCAGGCTGCTGGAAGGGCTGGGATACAGCGAGGCGGCGACCGGCAAGACAGGCGGGTCCCGTCGGCGGTTTATCCATGACACCGCGCCGACCATCGCGTTGCACAAGCCGCACCCCGGCAACATCGTCAGGATGTACGTCATCGAGGATGTGTTGCGGGTGCTGACCGAGGAGGGTCTGATATGAGCATGATGCTGGAATATAAGGGCTATCTCGGCTCGGTCGAATACAGTGACGACGACGAGGTGTTGCACGGGCGGCTGGAGTTCATCCGTGATCTGGTGACCTATGAGGGCGTGGACGGGAAAGGCCTCAAGGCTGCTTTCCACGAGGCCGTGGACGATTACCTTGAGCTTTGCGCGGCTCAGGGCCGCAAACCCGATATGCCTCTGAAGGGCAGCTTCAATGTCCGGCCCGGGCGCGATCTGCACCGCCGTGCCATGCTCTATGCCAGGCGCCGGGGCGTGAATCTGAATACCGTCGTTAGTGACGCCCTGCGTCGTTTTCTCGACCGTGAGGACCATGCAGCCTGATCTTTTCTGATCTGGTCGTGCTTGAAGCCGAGGTACAACCTCGGCGAGTCGAGGCAGAAGGCGGAGGCAGACCAAGACCGCTGAACTGTCGTAGGGTGTTGCTTGTGGTCAGCGCCCTATATCTCCATAAAAATGCATATGCATGCGAAAAATTCGTTTAAAATCATGGGGTTGAGCTGAATTGCCCGGCAAGGGGGCAGAGTTTAGCATAAATACATATATACATAACTGTGAAAATGTAATGCCTCCCGCCCCTGGTTCGACGCGGGCCGCAGGCCGGTCGAACCTCGCGGTAGCGAGGACGAGGGCGACGCCCCTCGTCCCGACACCTCCGGTACGGCCGCGGCGAAGGCCTCCGGTCAACCCCCGAAGCCCGCATGCGGGACGCCGGCTTTGCCGGCGTGGGGTTGAGGGGAGGCCTTCGGTGCGGCAGATGATCAGTGATCAACGGTCCCTGAGGGCTGCATCGACAGCGACGACCGTCGACAGGATGCCGCCACGGATCGCCGGCGGGACGGCCCACCAGGCCCTGACCAGGCGTTCAGTGTCAGGGTCGAAGGCCTTGCTTGCAGGCATCCCGCCCAGACCTTCGAAGAAGAAGGCGGGGGATACACCCAGCACCTTCGCGATCAGGCTGAGGCGGTCTGCGGAGACCCGATTGCGGCCTTTCTCGTATTTCTGGACCTGCTGAAAGCTGAGTCCGATCAGCTTCCCAAGCTCGCTTTGCGACATGCCACGCCGGATCCGCAGATCACGGATCCGGGCGGCGATGATCTGGCAGTGTTCGGCCAGTTCGTGCTTCAGATCGTTATCGATATGCATCATGTCTCGCTCTCTTGAGTGGGAGGGCCCCGGGGGTACTGGATCGATCCTGATGCAACCATAGGAGATATCTCGTAAAATGTAATCAGAAATCTTATAGATATCTGTTATTGCATTTATTGACTCGTTGCCGGATATCCCGCACAACCGACGGCATGGCTAGGCGTAAGCGTTTCCACGAAACCATGGTGGCTCGATTCCCGGAAGGAACCTTCGCACGCATTGCGGCGGTTCTCCGAGACGAGGACGATCGTGCCGATTTCGTGCGCGAAGCGGTCGAGAAGCTTTTGCAGGAGCGGGAGGCAAAGGCCAGGGGTGAGCCCCGCGCCTGAGCACGATGCAGGACATGTCGGCGTTCGTGCTCTATAGTTGAAACTGCGATCGCAGATCGCCCTTATGGACCCCTCGAGGGTCCTCAGGGGCGCTCTCGGATTCATAAGGCTTCCAACGCTTCGAGGTGGAGGAGGTTCTTGTGGAAGAAGATCGTATGGCCGACATGGTTGAGGCCATCTGGCAGCGGGCCGGAAGACAACTTCAGGAAGCCGGTTTCACGCCCATACAGGCAAGGGAGGTCATCCACATCATGGAATACATCCTGCCCCAGTCGGTGCGTGAGCAGACCCGGTTGATGGCGAAGGACATTGCGGAAGAAAGCACGAAGACCCTTCGTGCAGAGATCCGCAACGACATTGCCGCCTTCGAAGCCAGGATGATCGAGAAGCTCAGCGATCGCACGCTGACAGACTTCCGATTCTGGCGGGGGCTGCTGATCGGCGGGCTGGTCACCTTCATCGTGACAGTCTCCGCCGCGGCTCTTAAGGGTGTCTTCGGCTGAGCCGACCACAAAATGGACGGCTGTGCCAAAGGGCGGTGTTGACATCCTCCCCGGCCTGAAGGCCGGAGATTCCTACGGCGCTCAGGGGCGGCATTGAGCCGCCCCTGAGTCGCTTCGGTGGGTTCCTGCTGCTGGCGACCCTACTGCATCGCTCACTTCACAGGCGAACCGGGCGTGTCCCGCCCTTAGCACATTGATCGCGCCGACCACATCGGCGTTTTCCTCGAAGGCACATTCCACACACGCAAATCGGGCTTGCGTCTGCCGGTTGTCGGCAGACACATGGCCGCAGCACGGACAGGAACGGCTCGTGTTCTGTGGCGGCACTGCAACCAGCCAGCCGCCTTGCCACGCCAGCTTGTAATCCAGTTGGCGGCGGAACTCGAACCAGCCTTGATCGAGGATGGACTTGTTCAGGCCGGACTTGGCCCGAACGTTTCGTCCCGGTTGTTCGGTAGTACCTGCCGCTGACCTGGACATGTTCCGTACCTGCAAATCCTCGATACACACCATCGCGTGATTTTGGCTGATCGCGGTCGAGGTCTTGTGCAGGAAGTCGCGGCGGGCGTTGCCGATACGGGAGTGAATGCGCTGGACTCGGGCTTTCGCCTTCTTCCAGTTGTTGCTGAATTTGGTTTTGCGGCTCATGGCCTGCTGCGCTTTGCGCAGGGCCGTTTCATGCCGCTTGAAGCTGTTGAGCGGCGCGTAGAACGTGCCGTCCGAGAGTGTGGCGAAGCGGATCACGCCCATGTCGATACCCACTGCTGTGGTGGCCTGCGGCACGGGCTGCTCAACTTCGCGCTCGGTCTGGATGCTTACGAACCACTTGCCGCAAGACTGGCTCACGGTGACATTTCTGACTGTGCCCAGCACCTCGCGACTATTGCGGTAGCGCAGCCATCCCAGCTTGGGCAGGAAGATACGACTGTTGCCCTGATCGAGCTTGATCTGCTTCGGGTCGGGGTAGCGGAAGCTGTCGCGCTGGCCTTTCTTCTTGAAACGTGGAAAGTCGGCCCGCTTGGCGAAGAAGTTGCTGTAGGCCCGCTCCAAATCCTTGAGCGCCTGTTGCAAGGGATGGACCGGCGCATCGGCCAGCCAAGCCGTTTCCGCGCTGTTGCGCCACTCGGTGAGCATCTTGCACAGCCCGGCGTAGCCCAGCTTCTTCTCTCCGCGCTCGTAGCGCTCTTTCTGCAACGCCAGCCCCTTGTTGTAGACGAACCGGCACGAGCCGGCGAAGCGGCGCATTTGCCGCTCTTGCTGGCCGTCTGGTCGCAGTTCGTATTTGAAGGCTTGGAGGCGTTGCATGCGGATATTATAATTTGGCCTATGAGCGACGACAACGATATTAGGCATGGACGACACTGCGTTTTTAAGATGCATGTCCATTTGGTCTTTGTAGCGAAATATCGCCGCAGGGTATTCGATGGCGACGCCATCAACCGGCTGCGCACGATCTTCGCCAAGGTCTGCGCCGACTTCGAGGCGCAACTGATCGAGATGGACGGCGAGGACGGTCAGGTCTGCGTGCTATCGATGCCCCTGTTGAATATATACATAAGTACATAAAAGCATAATCATGCAGATGCGGCTGCCGTGACAGCCTTTGCAGCGATCGCCTCGGTCTCCGGAATGCGGATCGGCTGCACCCGGACCAGGCTGGCGGTCCGCTCCGGCTGGAACAGCACGGCATGGCCCCGGGGCAGGGTCAGGATGGTGTTGGCGTGGATCAGCGGTTCTTCGATCTCGCCCACGGTTCGGCCGTCTTCCCAACGCTCGCCGCCATAGGCGCCCACCTCCGTGCGCTCCATGCGGGTGACCCGCTTGGGCCTGGTGCCGGAGGCAGCCTGGACCCATTCGGCGGTCTCGACATCGGAGCCGCCGAAGAACAGCTTCACCTGACAGTTGGTCAGGACAGCCTGGAGCACGGCGCGGCCGTCGAGGCTTTCGTCATCGGGCTTGAGCAGGTCGGCGAAGGACTGGAAGGCGAGATTGAGGTTGAGGCCGGTATAGGCGGCCGCGGCCAGGACGCGGAGGATGACCGCCGAGGCCATGAATTTCAGCTCGTCGACGAAGAGGCTGAGCGGGGCCGTGCGCTCATGGCGGAGCCTCCGGGCGAGCTGCGCCACCTCGACCAGCAGGGTGCGGGCCGCAAGCCGGATCTCGTCGTCATCGATGTCGCCGATGACATAGAGCACGGCGTTCGAGCGGATCACCCGGTCGAGATCGAGGCCACGGCCGGCCCTGGGCGTGAGGGAGGGACGCCGGGCCAGGCGTTTCAGTTTCTCACGCGGGGAGAGCAGGGCCTTCCATTCCCCCTCTGACAGGTCGCGCCGTTCAAGGGCGTCGGCGATTGCGCCGAGGCTGGTACGCGGCAGCTCCGCCATCACCTCGCGGATGACGCTGGCGGCCAGGATCTTGTAATGGTCGGCATCGGTGCCCCGCTCCTTCAGCCCCAGAAGTTCGGTCATCCGGATGATCCGCTCCTCAAGGGGGCCGTGTTCAAGAGGGGCCCAGCGGCCGGCGCCGGTCTCGCGCAGATCGACCAGGAGAAATTCCCGGCCCATGGCTTCAGCCCGGCTTCGCAGGATCACGGGCAGGAAGTCATCGCCCTTGGGATCGACGAAGATCACGCAATCGCCGCGCTGGACCGCCTGATCCGCCCAGACCTGGAAGGTGACGCCCTTGCCGAAGCGGGTGGCGCCGATGACGCATTTCATGGTCTCGAGCGCGGTCTTGACCGGGATTGAAACCGGCTGGCCGTCGGGGGCGAGGCCGGTGAAGACGAGGCCCGGGCGGTAGTGGTTGCGGGGATCAAACCCTTGCGCGTCTGCCCAGCGGGCAGCCTCGTGGCGGACATCGGACAGAGCCTCGGTTTCCTGGCTGTTGCGGTGGGCCCGTAGCTGCTTCGACAGCCAGGTCAGGCCGTAGCGGATGGCGAGGATCCGGCTGCTGACCGCAAGGCCGATCAGGGCCAGGCCGAGCAGGCCCCAGCGCCCGGCCCAGTCGACGAGGAACCAGCGTGCGGCGCCATCGCCGAGCAGCCGCTCGGCGAGCACCAGATGGCAGATGGTGAGGAGCCAGAAGAGCAGGGCGCCGGCGAAGGCGGCGATGCGCAGGCGCCACCAGAGGATGGAGGCGCTGACGCGATCATCACCCGGGCGGGCGCCGGGCAGGCCGATCGCGCAGGTCACGCTCAGGCATAGGATCGCGAGCAGGGGCAGGCCGGGATGTCCTGCCTCCAGGGCCTGGTGTGCGAGGTGATTGCTTGCCCCTGTGACGGCTTCGGCGAAACCGGTCATCTGAAGACCTCATCTGAAGGCGCCTGCCGGCGGGGAAATCCCCGCCGGCAGGCCTTCGGCCACGGACCTTTCAAGGTCCGGGCCTTGCGTGACCATCACATGGTCAGTGCCGCCGTCGAACGGTCGGCTGTGATGGTCGCGACGACGGTCGGCCATCCGGGGGCAAGGTGCCGCCGGATGGCATGACCGCCGTCCGATCTGGTGCGCGCGGCAGGGGCGCCGCTACGCATCGGTCGATCGTCATGATGTCTCCTCCTGGATGACTCATTGCCCAAGGGTGGTGCCGTCTGTCGCGTCATGGCGTTTCTCCGGAAAATCAGGGGCGGCCGAAAGGCCGCGACACCATCCACCGGCCAGGGTGGATGGCACGTATCGCAACCGCGGCGGCCAGGCCGCAGCCGCTCGTCACGCTGTCTGCTTTTGGCTGTCCGGCCGGTCGGTGATGGGGGCCACCCATCGTCGACCGGCGTCGCTCGGCCCGCTGCTTCGATCGAATCGCAAGCAGGCCTTTCTCGCCTCGTCGCAGACGCTCCCAGGCATAGCCGTCGCGCGCAGCCACGCGCGCATGAACCGGGTGTCAGCCGGTTCCGGCCTTAGCCTTTCCCACGTTAGTCCAGCCGGTCTTCACGAGCAGACCGCCAGTGCCTCACCGGGACGGTTAGAGCCTGAGGCTCTTTCATCGCAGATTTCAGGGGCCCGAGGTTCCAAAGCAGCTCCCTTACTCACCGTCCGGCTTCCAGCGTCGATCGCCGGCCACTGAAGGGCCGGTGCTGGCTCTTGCTCTCCGAGATGCACCCTCATGGGTGCAATGACAGGCTTGAGCTGTCCATCGATCTCGCGAGGTTGCCCCCACGAGTACCAGCCATCCCAGGTTTCCCCTGATGGCCTCCGGATGGTTTCCCACCCGGCGTGAAGCCCACCTGCTCGGCACGCGTTCGACCCTTCCGAGCCGCCCGCGGGCAGGGCTTTGAATACCTGCTCTCCAACTGGACAGGAGCACACCGCGTCACCGCGGGGTCCGTGTCCGTGTCGCCCGTCCTCCGGTATGGCCTTCTGGCGCCACCGGGGGGAAGGATTGGGTCGAACGGGGGAATTGCACCCCCGAGCGCCCGTTGCAGCCGGACGAGCCCCATTACGGGCATCCGGCTACGGCGTGACGAAGCCCGGGTTGACGGCCCGGGCCGGCGGCATGGGTTGCGTGGGTGCGGGGCCTGGCCTTCGGCTTGACCTCCTTCCTTGGGGAAGGCGAGAGCCCGCATGCATGAACGTGATCCGATCCCGCTGGCGAGGCGGGATCACGAAGGATCCCGGCCCCATCGGGCGGGGTGAGCGGTGTCGTCTCCTCAATCAGGGTGCGGCGTCGGGGACCATCCCCGGCCGCTTGTGAAAGCGTCGGATCTGGTCCCGTCGTCCGGCCCCGCTGGCGAGGCGGCCCGGTCGTCGGATCGGCTCTGGCAGTGCGGAAGATCAGGCTGGCGAGGCTCTGGTCCCTGACCCTGCGTCTGATGCCGGTCGCGTCGTGCGCAACGGCATCAGATTGAGTTTTCGGCAGGGGGCAAGCAAGCGAAAAACCGCTGTGCTTGGAACCTCTTTATATTTTTCTGCAAGTATCTCTTTCTTATTCACTGATAAAAACATAGTGAAAAAATTTGAAGCAGATTTCGTCTTCGTGCTTCCATGCGATCACTCAAAACCGGGGGGTGTGCATGGAGGTTCATGTCCACAAAGTCGGTCTGATGCAGGATGTGCTGAAGCATGTCGGGATCGGCTACACCCGGCATTTCGGCGGCATCGTACCGGTCACGAAGGTGGAAGCCTTCGCGACCAGGATGCAGCGCCTCTACCGGACCGATCTGTCGGCGGCCGAGCGGGTCCGCCGGAAAGCTCTTGGGCGCGCAAATGCGGCGCTCTTCCTCTATCCCCGTGCCGATCGCCAGGGGTTCGACTTCATCGGTCTGCTGACGGCCGGAGAGCATGTCGCGGCCGCGGCCGAGATGTTGTCGGATGCCGGAGACCGGCGCCAGCGGATCCGCTTCGAGGACCGCTATGAGCTGTTGCGTCTGACGGCCTCGGGCGGGCAGGTGCGCTGGACATGGCGCCTCACCCAGGCGGCCTTCGATGCCCAGGCGGCGGCGATCCGGGCGGCCGTCCGGCGTCAGGATGACGACCGGTCCGTGCATCAGGTGATCGCCGATCTTTACGCGATGCCCGGCTTCCGGGGGGTGCGCACGCAGATGGCCGGCCTGCTCCGCGTTCTGCATGGGGAATGGCAGCGCAGCCGCCAGGAGGCCCGCTGCCCTTACGTCTCGACCAGGCCCAAGGGCTATGTCCGCTTCCTGGCGATCCGGAAGATGCCGCTGTCCGAGGTGGTCGACCGGATGGTGATGGGACGCAAGCCGATCCCCTATGCCCGGGTTCATGAAAAAGGTGCTAAGTCATGAAACTGTCGATCCAGCCGCAATCCGACGTGCATCTGTCGATCCGGCGGCTGACCCTGACCCGCGATGCCTTTGCCGACTTCATGGCCTATAAAAAGGCCTATCGGGATGCCTATGGCGAAGACATCGCGGATGAAAAGCTCGCAGCCGAGCTGGTGACCCTGGCGCTCCGGCGGGATCGCAGCCTCCGGGCCTATAAGCGCCGGAGCACGGCACAGGGTGAAGCGCCGGCGGCCTCCTCAGGCGGCCCGGCGGGCGGCGGGGAGGCGGTCTCATGATCGCCGAGATCCTGAGCTATTACGGTCAGCCGATCGCCGATCTCAGGGCCGATCCTGAGATCACCGACATCATGATCAACGGCCATGAGCGGATCTTCGTCGAGCGCGGCGGGCGTATCGAGCGCAGCGCCGCCCGGTTTCCGACGGCGGAGCGGCTGGACGAGTTCGTGCGGCAGATCGCGCACAATCTCGGTCAGACGATCGACGCGCGCACCCACCCGATCCTGGATGCCCGCCTGCCGGATGGCAGCCGGATCAATGCCGTGCTTCAGCCGGTCGCGATCGGCGGCACGGTCGTGACCATCCGTCCGGCGCCGCATCGTCATCTCTCGGCCGACGAGCTGGTCGCGCGGCGCATGCTCACCCCGGCCATGCTTGCGCGGATCCGGGAGGGCGTCGAGGCGGCAGAGTCCCTGCTCACCGCGGGAGGTACGGGCTCCGGTAAGACGACCTTGCTGCGTGCCTTCTCGGCCTTCATACCGGCTGAGGAACGGATCGTGACGATCGAGGACACCCATGAGGACCTGGTGCCGGGCGAGCGCCATGTCGTGCGCCTGGAAGCGGCGCTCCGCCGGCGCCAGCTCGACCGCGATCAGATCACCGTCGGCATGGACCGGCTGATCGTCAATGCGCTCAGGATGCGGCCGGACCGGATCATCGTGGGCGAGATCCGCACGCCTGAAGCCGCCGAGGCCTATGTCCGGGCGATGAACACCGGCCATGGCGGCAGCATGTCGACCATTCATGCAAACAGTGCCGGCGAGACCTATCTCCGGCTGCGCGATCTTCTGACCTCTGCCGCCCCGGCCGTGCCGCCGGCGCTTCATGAGGAGACCGTGCGGGCGAATGTGCGTCTGGTCATCCATGTGGCGCGGCTGCGCATCGGCAGCGACGTCCGCCGCCGGGTGACGGCGATGTCTGAGTCTGTCCGCGGACCGGATGGTCTGCACACCCGGACGCTCTGGCGCTATGTGCCGGAGGCGGACAGCTGGGAGGACAGCCGGTGCGCGGCCTGATGTTTGTGCTCGCCCTCCTGCTCGTGCTGCCGGCGGCGGCCCGGGCTGAGACCGGCTGTTTCGCCCGCGCGGCGCGGCTCGCCGGTGTGGAGGCGGATGTGCTGATGGCGCTGGCCTGGGTCGAGAGCCGCTGGCGGCCGGGGGCGGTCAATGACGGCAACCGAAATGGCAGCGAGGATGTCTGCCTGATGCAGGTGAACTCGGTCCATTACGAACGCCTGGCCCGGATCGGCATCGATCGCGACCGGCTGCTTCAGGACTGGTGTGTCTGCCTGTTGGTCGGGGCGGAGATCCTGGCGGAGATGCGGGCCGCGACCGGCGGCGATCTCCGCGATGCGCTCGCAGCCTACAATCCCGGCCCGGGCAACCTCGCAGCCGGCCGGCGGCATGCCGACGAGGTGCTTCGGGTGCTCACCCGGCTGCGGCGATGGCGCGCCGGGCCGACCATCGGGTCAGCGCCGGCGCGCGAAAAAATCCGCTCAGAGGATTCGACGCAACCACACGTTGGACAACCTCCGCGATATGCGTCAGGAGGCGACTGAGCGGAGCCTCATTGTGCGCTGCAACCGATCGAGGATGAACTCGTAGATTTCATCTTCATGGATGAATTCGTACTCCCCGGACTTCAGCGCATCCATCACCAGCCGGTCGTAGATCTCAATGCTGTGGCGGGTGACCTTGGTTCTGGTCGATTTGATGCCTTGTCGGGCGAGATCGGCTTTCAACTCGCTCAACAGCTCGTAATGCGCCTTCCCGATATCCAGCGGGCGCCGGTCAGCGAGGGTTTTTCTTTCAGTCGGCATGGCCGCTCGTCTCCTTGCATGGCGAGATCGGTTGTGCCCAAGGGGGATCCGTCTCCAGAAAAGAGCAAGTCTACGTTACCGAATATAAACACTAATTCGTAATTGTCCCTTGAACAAAATCAACTCTTGCGCTTTCGTATCCATCAATCAAGTCAAACAGGTCCATCGAATGAGCACGAATCCTCGCACGGTCCCGATGGGCACCGAGGCATCGGCCATGGCAGGCGCTGATGAACTGCCTGTCGCAACGACCATTCTTGGTGCGCCGGCCCGTTACTTCGTTCCGGCCGTGGCCGTCGGGTTGGGGTTTGCCCTGGGCGTCAGCCTGGTTGCCGGGATCGTTCTCGGGATCCTGCTGCCGGGCGGGCTGATCCTGTTGCACCGCAAAGATCCGAGCGCGTTCGAGATCTGGGTGGCCCGCATGCGGCTGCCCTGGTGGCGCGCCTGGACCATCGGGCGGCGGCGCCGCCCCGTCATCTGGTCGGACTGAGGAGGTCTCCCCCCATGACACTGCAATCGACCATCCGGATCCCGGCGCGTCTCCGGGTTGCAGGGCTTCTGGCCGCCGCGGCGTTCGCGAGCCTGCCGGCCCGTGCGCAGCAGGTGGTGGATATCGGCACCGTCGCCTCGGGCAATGAGGGCACCACGCTCCTCACCAAATTCTTCCAGAGCTGGGTCAACTTCATGACCGGCCCCTGGGCGGTCGCGATGATGGCAGCGTCGATCGCGGTCGGGGTTGCGATCTGGATCTTCATGCCGCGTGAAGGGCCGATGGGGTGGGTGGCACGTGGCGCTATCGGCGGTCTGGTGCTGCTCAATCTGGGCCCCTGGCTGGCCGATCTCGGCTATATCGGGCTCTCCTGAGGGCGGGGCCGGGATCATGTCGTCGATGCACCCGGTCACGGAGGCTTTCCAGGTCTTCGCGCCCTATGGCAGCTGGATGCTCACCCGGCGCGGTACATTGCTGGCCGTGGTCGAGCTGGAGGGCGTCGATCCGGACGCGCTGACCCGGGCGGATCTGTCGCATGTGGCGCTGACCGCGCGTCAGGTCGCCGAACAGCTGCCGCCCGGGGCCGCAGCCAGCCAGTACTATGTGCATCTCGACCGGATCCCGGTTCATCTGCGTGATCGGGCCGATCCGCTGCGGCACCGCCTGTCCAAGGCCCGTGAGCGCTTCCTGAACGACGCGGGCGGGCTTGCCCGCAGCTTCCTCTTCCATGTCTACGAATTCGGCAGTGACCGGGCCGCGACCGGCTCGCTCGGGGCCGAGATCCGCGACCAGCTCGCCGGCGGCTTTCTGGAGCCCGAGGCGCGCCGGCGGTTCATCCGCCGGCTGCGCACGCCCGACGCCCTGTTGCTCAGCCGCGAAGGCCTCGCCCGGCTTGCCCGGGATGCGACGGACCAGCTCGACAAGATCGTGGCGATCTGGGGCAAGCTCGGGGCCGCCCGGGTGGTTGCGCCGGAGACGGCTTTCGGGCTGATGCGCTATCTTGCGAGCTTCGATCCTGCCCATCTGCTGGCCCCGCCCCGGGTGGTGCCTGAAGACGATATGGATCTGGCGCTCGCAGCCGGAGACATCGAGCCGGTCGAGATCGGCTATGACGCCTTCCTCAAGCTGCACGGGGCCGAGACCCGCTATCTGCGGATCGGGTCGGTCACCACTCTGCCGCGCCAGGCGCTGGGCTGGCTGACCGAGGGGGTGGACGCGCCCATCGCCCGTCGGGGCGATTATGTGATCGTGCACAGCTTCGAGCCGATGTCGGAGATCACCCGGGCGCTGCGCTTCTCGGAAGCCCGGGCCGCGATCGAGCGGACCCGGATGTCGCTGGTCAACATGATCCGCGGCGAGACCACCACTGAGCGCGAGGAGTGGCGGCCGAAATACCGGGCGAAGCTCGATGCGATCGCCAGGGCAGAGGCCGAGGAAGATCGCTGGGGGCTGGTTGCCACCACCCTGCTCGTGCCCGATCGCGACCCTGTGGCGGCCACCAGCCGGGCGCGCGATTTCGCCCGGATCTTCGCCGCCCGGGGCATCGGGCTGGTCTGGGAGGCGCTGGGCCTGCCCTTCGCCTTCCAGGCGGTCCAGCCGGGCGGGGCAGGGGCCTCGCGCCGGCGGAGCATCGTCACCTCCTCGCGCCATGGCAGTCTGGCGCTCGCCTTCAAGGCCCGGACCGGTCAGGAAACCGTTGCCGATCTGGGGCAGGAGGAAGCGGGGTTCATCTTCGAAACCGCGAGTGGCGAGCCCTTCCACTTCTCGCCCTTCGTCGGCGGCCGCGGCTTTGTGATCGGGGTCGGGCCGGTACGTTCGGGCAAGACCTTCCTCAAGAACACGCTTGCGACCCACTTCCTCAAATATGGCGGGCTGGTACGGGCGGTCGACATCGACCCGGGCGCCAGATGCGTGGCGGAGATCTTCTCGACCGATGGGGCCGGCTATTGCGCTCTGGGTGATGCCGGGGCGCTCAATCCCTTCGTGTCGCAGCAGGATGGCGAGGATGCCGATTTCGCGACCCATCTGGGCCAGCTGCTCGCCCTGATGCTGGAGGCGAACGACACGCCCGAGATGCGCCGGGTGTCGGCCGAGGAACAGGCGGATATCGATCAGTCGATCCGGGCCGTGATGGCCCTCGATCCGGCTTTGCGGTCGATGCGGGCCTTGCATGCCCATTTGCACAGCGACACGCGAAGGTTGTTCGACAGGTGGTTTGATCGCGGAATGTATGCAGGCATCCTTGATGCCGAGGCCGATGCGATCGGGCGGATCGATCATCCCTTCGCAGCCTGGAATCTGGGGGCCTATCGCGACCGGCCGCAGGTCCTGCGGCCGGTGCTGCTCGACCTGTTCTGGCGGGTCACCCGGGCCTTTGAGGATCCGGCCCGGCGGGGTGTGCCGAAGATGCTGGAGATCGACGAGGCGCATCATGCGCTCTCGATTCCGGTCTTCCGGGATTATGTGACGGCCAAGGTCCGGACCTGGGGCAAGTGGCAGGCCGGCGTCACCCTCTGGACCCAGTCGCCGGCGGAATATGGTCAGGTGCCGGAATGGAGCGCGATCCGCTCTGCGGCCTCGACCTTCTTCTTCATGGCCGACGGGCGGATGGATGAAGACCAGTATCGCCGGGTCTTCGGCCTGCGCGACGGCGATATCGCCGCGATCCGCCGTCTGGTGCCCCGGCGCGAGGCCTATCTGGTCCAGCCGGATCTCGACATCCGCAAGGTCGTGACGCTCCGGGTCGACCCGGAACAGCACGTCATCAACACCTCCCATCCCCGGGAAGCGCAGATCCGCGACCGGCTGATCGCCGAGCACGGCCGTGACCGCGGCCTTGTGCTCGCGGCAGCCGAGATCGCGCGGCTGGGCACGTCCCGGGTTGAGGTTCCCTCCCCCGCAGGAGCTGAGGCATGAGGTACAAGATCCTGATTCTGGCGGCCGGTCTGGCCATCACCCCCGTTGCCGTTCAGGCCGGGGGCGTGCCCACCTTCGACGGCGCAGCCCTCTCGCAGGATGCCCGCGCTTATGCGGAAGAGCTGGCCGAGTTGCAGCGGCTCTACAACCAGCTCGCCGAACAATCGGCTCAGGCGATCCGCAATGCCCGCCGGCTGGGCGATCTGGGCGGTCTTGCCGATGCGCTGGCCGAATATGCCGGCCTGGTCGAGGACGAGGCGGCCCGGACCATCCTGCAAGAGATCTATGGCCTCGATCCCGACCGCACCGATTTCCGGCGGGAGATGTTCCGGATCCTCGGTCAGGAATATGACCTTCCGGAGGATGAGGACGACATCCGCCAGGCCTTCCGTGAGGTGGGGGCGTCGGAGGCGGTGATCGATGCGCTTATCCGGTCGAGCAGCTATTTGCAGGTCTATAAGGATCGAATTGCGGCGACGTCACAGTCATTGGCAGATAGCAATAAACTCAGTGAAGAGAACCGGAATTTTCTGAACGATGTGATTGATGACTACGAAAACCTTGGTGATGACAGTGTTGCCTCTACTCTTCAGCTCAGCGCTGGGATTGCCATCTCTCAAAGCAATCAGCTCGAACAATTGATTGACGAAATCAGGGCTTTGAGGGAGCAGAAAGTCGAGGAAAAAATTGAAAAAATGGAGAAAGAAAAACTCGCCCTTGAAAGGGAGCTTCGCCGTCAGGAAGAGGTGAGACGGCGGACTGAAGCTACCCACACTCCTGTTCGTATCATGGATTGGGCAAGAGGAGAGACGGGGCAATGAAGATTACATTCCTCGCCAGCCTTGTCGCTCTTATCGCGGCCTCGTCGCCCGGATTCTCGCAGGATAGGCCAGGAGTTTTTGACCAGGAATACGCGGATTTTCAGCAGAAAATAGGAAATCAGGCTCGAAACGAATGCTCGGATAGCTCGAACCTCGTGATCAGAGCGGAGTGCCGTAGGAAGCGAGCCCAGCGGCATCCGGAATGGGATCAGAACATCCGAGGACGGCTCGAATACTGTGAAGCCCATTACAGGCCAATGCGAACTGATGCTCTGCGATCCAAAGCGGCCGAGTTGGCAGGACTCAGGCACCAGGCTCGTCGCGACGCTGTCATCAGTGTCGATGATCGGCGTGCAGGAGAGGTGTCCGTCGAGGATCTGACCACCGAATATCGCTGCGTCCATGACCTCCTCCTCGATCGCGGCGTGAAGATCGGCTTCGATCTGGGCGGCACGCACATCCCGGACGGGGAGATCTGCGAAGAGATCGACTGTCAGCCCGGCCGGTCGGCGACACCGGCGCCGGCGGCTCCGGGCGCGTCGTCTGCCGGAAACCCGATCGAGGACGTGACCGATGCCCTCCGCAGCTTCAACCGCCTGTTCGATTAGGCGGGGGGCCGGGCTTGCCGCGGGGCTGGTCACGGCCGGCCTCGCGCATCCGGCCGCGGCCCACCAGCTGGGCGACGTGACCTCGTGGACGGCGATGATGTCGTCCTTCAACGCAGCCGTCGCCGAGCGGATCGCGGCGATCACCGCGGCTTCCGGCCCCTATTATCAGCTGACCATGGTCCTGATGGGGGCCTTTGCGGCCCTCCATCTCGCGGTCGCCGTCACCCGCTATGTCACCGGCAGCCGCCAGATCGCCGATCTGGCCGAGACCATCGTCTATCTGGCCCTGGTGATGGCCCTGTTCGTCACTTACGGCCTGATCGTCGATGTGGTGACCCGGGCGCCCTATGGCATCGCCACGATCATCCAGCAGGCCGCGCTTGGCTCGGACGATCTCTTCGCGCCGATGAGCTATCTCTACAAGGTGCTCGACAACATCGCCTTCGAGACCGACACCAGCTTCTGGAACCTGCTCGGCCTGGTCGAGGACGGTATCCAGTGGATGACCATCATGCTCGTCTTCCTGGCGGTTCAGCTGGTCTATGTCGTGGCGATCGCCTATGCCACGGTCTTCCCGATCATCTATCTCTTCGCGCTCAAGATCGTCGGCTATCTCGCGATCCCCTTCCTGCTGGCCGGTCCGCTCCGCTTCATCTTCGAAGGGTGGTTGCGGCAGATCTGCGCCACCGTGCTGTTCGTGATTCTGGCCCAGGGGGTGATGGTCGCGAATGTCCTGCTGATCGCCCATGCCTTCGAAATCCCCTGGGGGGCGACGGTCGAAGAGACGGTGATCCGCGGAACCTTCTCCTTCCTGCTTCTGCTCGCGGCCCTGGTGCTCGGGCCGATCGCGATCTTCCAGGCGCAGCGCGTCGCCGCGCAATGGGCCTCGGCCGCTTCCCTCGGGACCGGGGCGGCGCAGATCGCCCGCGCCGTGTTCACCCGGGGTGTCCTCAAATAATGATGATCGATGCCGACCAGCAGGAGCGGCTTGCGCGCTCCCGCACCGTCACCGAACTCGCCCGGCTCCGGCGGGACCGCAATGCCTGGCGGCTGGCCACGCTTGCCGCCGTTGCCGTCATGGTGCCGCTCGCCTGGGGCTACAAGCTGGCCGTGGACGACTATGCCGCACATGTGCGGGTCGCCTGGGTCAAGCTGCTGCCCAATGGCGACGGCTATGCCGAATATCTCGACGATGGTGGTGAGGCCGATCGCTATTTCGACCGGGCCATCGATGCGGCGCTGACCAATTATCTGCAATGGCGGTTCCGGGTCGAGCCGCGCACCATCCGCACCGATTATGGCAATGCCTCGACCTTCCTCGGGCCGGCGGAGACCCAGAAGTTCCTCAAGGATTTCGGGGCGGCGCGGCGTGCCGCGGAGGCCGAGGGATGCGTCTCCTGCCCGACCACCGATGTCACGGTCCGCGCGCTCAATCACACGCTGCTCAGGCCGGCGGAGGGTGCCCGAGCGGCGGTCTACAAGACCGCTGCCTTCCTGACCCAGACCGACCGCGACCAGGCCGGCGGGGTCGTCACCCGCCGGCAGCTGATCGTCACTCTCGACTGGACCCTGCGGCCGGCGGCCGAAGCGGGCCGGGATCTGACCCGGCTCGCGATCAATCCGCCGGCGATCGAGATCATTTCGCAGGACATCCGGGTCGACCAGGCGGGGTAGAGGCCATGCGCATCCTTCTTCTCGCGGCCCTCGCGGCAGCGCTTCCGATCCAGTTCCAGGCCGTACGGTCTGCTCAGGCGGCCGCCGCGGCTGAGGGCCCCGGGGTTTCGGCCCCGGCGGCCGATCCGGTCTATCAGGCCTGCGGCGACCTCGTGCTCGATGGCCATGTCCGGATCAGCCTGCCGGCGCATCCGCAGGTCGCGACCCATATCACCTTCCCGGGGCCGATCGCCGACAGTTCCAATGCCGCGCCGGAACTCTGGGACGTGTTCACCGCGCCAACCGGCGGCCGCTCGCTCTGGGTGCGGCCGCGGACCACCACCATCGCCGGCACCACTGTCGGCGTGACGGCGGTCGGCACCGACGGGCGACCCTATGATTTCACCTTCGAGGTCTCGCGCGAGGTGCCCGACACCTCCTGCTGGACGATCACCGATCATCGGCCGGTCGCCGCTGCGGCTGCGCGCCTTGATGCCCTCGATGCCGAGCGGGAGGCACTTGTGGCCGAGCGGCGCCGGCTCGAAATCCAGATCGAGGATCAGCGCCGGCGCATGGATGCGCTCGATCAGGCCCGTCAGCGGGAGATCGAGGCCCTGTCGGCCACGGCAGCGGAACAGGCCCGCGATGCGATCGATGCCTTCCGCTATGCTGTCAACACGGCCTATGGCTGGGGCTACAGCCAGACCCCGCCGCCTTTCGAGATCTCGGCCGCCTATGATGATGGCCGCAACACCTATATCCGGATCCTCTCCGATGCCTTCGGGGCGCCGGCGGTCGTGGGCATCCGCGGCGAAGAGGTCCAGGCCCTCAACTACAGCTATGACGATCTGACCGGGGTCTATGAGATCCAGGGGCTGCACGAGGTGATCGAGCTGCGCTTTGCCGATGTGCTTGCCCGGGTGGAGCGGAAATTATGAGCGCGCCCGATGCCAAGGCGACGGGGGCCGCACCACCCGTCGAGACACGGCCCGATCCGATCAAGCGCGGCCTGATCGCGATCGCCGGGATCTGCGGCTTCGTGGTCGTGGCGGTGGTCGTCAAGATGCTGGCGGCGCCGGCGTCGACCTCGCCTGCGGCGCCTGTGGTGACGGCGGCGCCGGCCCCGGCACCCGATCCGCGGGATGCCTTCCTGCGCCAGATCGAGGAGGCCGAGCGGCACCAGCCGTCGGCTGCGGCGAAAGCCGCTTCTGCTCCGGACCAGACCCTGCCCCTGTCGCCGGCAGAACAGGCGGCCATGGATCTGCTGCGTCGGCCGATGGTGGTGAAGAGCACTGAAATCTCCCGTCGGCGGCCGGCGGAGACCGAGGCGCCGGACGGGCAGGCGGCCGTGTCAGCCCTGCGGGCGCAGCTCGACCGGCTTAAAGGAGAGGATGACCGCAAGGAGGATGGCCGATGATCCGCATGCCCCTGTTCATCTCCGGCTGTGCGCTTGCCCTTGCCATTGCCACCCCGGCGCCGGCGCGCGACCTCGACAGTCTGCGCCGGGAGATCGAGGCGGCCCTGGCGCAACCGGCGGCGCCGTCGCCAGGACCTGCCGCCCCGGCGGCACCGCCGCCGATCGACATGTCGGCGGCGAGCCCGGACGAGCAGTCGCGCAGCGATGTCACCAAGCCCCAGGGCTATGAAGGCATCCATGCCGTGCCCCCGTGGCATGACGGGCCCGTGGCGACGGTCGGGGTGGGCACGACCGCGCAGGCGGTCGTGAACATGACCAGCATCTCGGACTATCCGGGCCCCTGGCGTGCGACCCTGTCGCGGCCGTTGATGAATGCCGACAACACGGCGGTGATCGCGCCGGCCGGCGCGGTGGTGGTGGGGCTGACGCAGCGGGCTTCGGGGCCGAACGAGCCGATCCACAACCGCATGATCTACACCCCGCTCATGATCCGTCTGCCGGGTGCCGAGGCCCGGACCATCCCCCTGGTCGGTCAGTATCAGCTCGATGGCGCCGGCGTCGCCGGCGTGCGCGATAAGGTCGCGTATCACCTCGACATCCAGGCCGCCGCGGTGGGGGGATCCTCGATCGCCGATGCGCTGCCTTCGGTGATCGCCGAGGCGCTGGGGGTCGATCAGGTCTCGCGCGCCGGCGATGCCGTCGTCTCCAACCTCTCTGATCAGGGCAAGGTGATCCTGGAGCGGTTCACCAACCTGGTGCCGACCGTCGAGGTCCGGCCCGGGGCGGTGGTGAACATCTTCTTCATCCGCCCGGTCGAGGCACCGGTCTGGCGGACGGCGGAACGCTATGCCTTCGAAAGGCCGCGGCCATGAGTGCGCTCAGGGGCCCGGGGCGCATCGCCGGCCTCTGGCTGCTGGCCGCCGGCTTCCTCGGTGCCTGTACCACGCCGCCGCCGGTGCCGCCGGCCGCGACGCCGGTTGTCGCAGCGCCGCAGCGCCTCGATGCCCAGACCGTGCGCCTCTATCTGCCGCCATCGGTCCGGACCGTGGGCCAGGCGGCGGCCTGGCTGCTCGACGGCAGCGGTTATGACCTGGTGCTCTATTGTGCGGCCTGCCCGCCGCGGGCGGCGGAGATCGCGGCCGATCCGGTCAGCCCGCTTGCCTATGCCCGGCCGAGCGAGCTGACCAGCAAGACGCGGGCGCTGCTGCTGGTTCTGGGCGGTGCCGGCCGGGTGATCATCGACGACCGGCTCCGGCTCGTCACGTTTGACGAGGAGGCGGGCTGATGCGCCGGGTGATCGTGATCGCAGGCCTCGCCTGCCAGCTCATGGCCTGCGCCGGCCCGGGGCCGGATTGGGCCGAGATCGAAACCACGCCCTATTACGCCGACCGGCACGCGCCCCTGACCCGGATCCCGGCCGGGCGGGTCATCCATCGGTCGCTCGACGATGCCGCGGGAAGCCCGGCCGGGCTTGCCCCCTATCCCAGCCCGGGAGATGCAGGATGAAGCACGTCCTTCCGATTGCCGTCCTGGCCGTCCTGGCATTGGCGGTGCCACCTGTAGCCGTCCAGGCCGAGGATTACGACATCGATTGCGCCGTGATCCTGTGCATGGCCGGCGGCTTCCCGGCGAGCGCGCCCTGTTCTGCGGCTCATGGCTACATGATGAAGCGGCTGAAGAAGGGCAAACCGCCCTTCGGCACCTGTGCGATGTCGGACGGCAAGGCCTTCACCGATTACGACCTCGACATGGGCATCCACTATTATTGCGAGGCCGGGCTGGTGATGCGCTGGCCGGATGACCGCGACACCTGGAGTGGCAACCGGCCCGGCTGCTACATCGAAGAGGTGGTCGGCCGGGACGATGAGCGGCGCTACACCTATGTCCGGGCGGCGGCCGGCGGGCCGTATATGGAGATCACGATCAGCCCGGGGAGCGCTGAGGCGTACAGGTCGGGGAAGCTGTATTATTAAGGGGTCAGGTCATGGGAGGTGCGACGGGTTGTTGACCGGCAGGCCTCAGGCCAACCCGTACCACGTCCCGCGTCCGGCCCCGTGCTGGACAAGATGGCCGTCTTCGGTCAATGCCCTCAGGTGATCCTTCACCGTGTTGCGATTGGCACCAGTGGCGCGGGTGGCTTCCTGTACCGTCACGCGGCCATGGCCGCGCGCCAGTTCGAGAATGGTGACGGACAACTCCGGCAGCGTGCCGAGCAGCACCCGCTCCCGTTCCATCTTCGCTTCCAACCGCTGCTTCTGCCGCTGCAGGGCGCGCAGGAAGAATTCGACCCAGGGGGTCCAGTCGGGTGCTGCCGTGCGAATGGTCCCCTGGGTGCGGCGCAGGGCCAGGTAATAGCCTTCCTTGCTCTGCTCGATGACGCTCTCCAGCGAGCTGAATGGCACATAGGCGTAGCCTGCCTGTAGAAGCAGCAAGGTGGTCAGCACCCGCGACAGGCGGCCATTGCCGTCCTGGAAGGGATGAATTTCCAGAAACACCACCACGAACACGGCGATCACCAACAGCGGGTGAAGATCGTTCGCCTCTTGCCGGGCGTGCACCCAGCTCACCAGCGCTTCCATGCGCTGCGGTGTTTCAAAAGGTGTGGCCGTGCGGAACACCACGCCCAGGCTGTTACCATCGGCGTCGAAGGCTTCCACATGGTTGTCGATGGTCTTGTAGGCTCCCCGGTGCCGCGCGTCTTTGCCCGAATGGACCAGCAGGTCGCGATGGAGCTGGCGGATATGGTTTTCCGTCAATCTGATGGCGTCGGCGGCGGAGAAGATGGTTTCCATCACCTGCGCATAGCCTGCGACCTCTTCTTCATCGCGGCTGGTGAAGCTGCCGATATGGAGGTTGCTCAGCAGCTTCTCCACCTCGCGGTCGGTCAGCTTTGCCCCCTCGATGCGGGTGGATGAGCCGATGCTTTCGATGGTGGCAACCCGCCGCAGCTTCAACAGGCGCTCCGGTGCAATCCGACCGATGGCGCGCCAGGCTCCCTTGAACTCGTCGATCTCCGCGATCAACGAGAGCATGGTGGGGGTGATCTGCAAGGTGGTGGTGTTCGGTTCCATTTATCCATCCAATTCCATCCATTTTTATGGCAGACATCCCACCATTTATCCATCCATTTCCATCCAATTCAGGGTGCGTTTTTCCACCGTGCCGGGGCTGTCTGGTGATGCGCTGGTCGGATGAGTGCGGCGCCCTCTGTTGGGCGGCCGGTTGGCGTGGGCACTGCGTTGAAATACATAAAAACCATATATACGCAAAAACATTAATGTATATATGGAGAATAGGATGTGCCCCGGAATATTGTCGCGCTGCACCGACCGGGCGCTCTTCTGCACGAAGCCTGTCGCTGATCGCCTGAAACAGCGGGCAGGCCAAACGGGCTGCTCACGGGAACAGCACTTTTTCCAGCGCCTCGGCCAATTCGCGCCGCTTGTCGGCGGACAGTTTCTTGAGATTGCGCTGTTTCCATAAGACGGCGGGCAGGTTCTGCGCGCCAACGATGCCGGGCAAGGTCCAGTCCGGCTCGCCGCGCTTGAAGCTGGTAAGGAAGCGCCGGTGATCTTCTGGCATGGCGGCCACCATCTCGGCGATGATCGCCTCTCGCGCGGTCTCCAGGTCCGCAAGCGGGACAGGTTCCTGTGTCATGCCATCAAAGCCCCGCGCGAACTCCTTGTGCAGCGGCTTGCGGGTCGGGGCCAGAACTTCAGCCATCGGACGGTTGTGGCTGATGACATAAACCAGAAAGGCGCGACGCAACTCGTCACCGACGCCCTCGTTCTCCAGCAGGCCGCGCACATCAAAGAGGTCGCGCGGGTGCTGGCGGTCAAAGGCTGCCACGATCTTGCCCGCGTAGAGATCGGCGAAGGACACGACTTGCATTTCGGCGAAGCCAAAAGTGTCCTCGACAGCGGGAACCACGCTCATGACGACAGGATCATAGACCGCATCGCGGAGCACGGGGGTTACCTCGATCTTGATCTGCACGCCGGGCGTCCGAACGATCAGCTTGGTGATGATATCCTCATCGGCAGAACGCGAAGCATTGACGCTCGCGGTGGGGATACCCCGCTCGATCCGTTCTTTTATCCCCTGCATGGCGGCGTTGATTGCCGCAAGCGATGTGGCCCGGTCTTGGATCGGCAGATAAGTCAGGTCAATGTCTACGGAGAGGCGCGGCATGTCGCGCACGAACAGGTTGATCGCGGTGCCGCCTTTGAGCGCGAAAGCCCGCTCTTCCGCGACGAAAGGAAAGACGCGAATAAGCAGGGCGACCTGCTGGCGGTATGTGTCGAGGAAGGCCATGGAATTCACAAGCCCCCAAGGTCGGATGGCACGGTGATGTTGTAGCGCGGATCGAGTTTGCCGCCTTTGACGAGGGCGCGTTTGCCCGAACCCAGATCGATGCGGGACATGTCGAGCCGGGATCGCCACGCATGGCGGTGGCGGTCGGCGAAGAAAAGAAAGAGCCGCTTCACCTTCACGCTGGCGCAAGCCTCCAGCAGGGTTTGCAAGCGGCGCGGGCTTAAATCGCTCATCCCTTCCATCAAAGCATCGGCCTGATGGAAGCTTTCATGCTCGGGCAGCTCGTCGAGCAATTCGAGAACGGCGCGCTCCTTGCTGGAATATCGGATAGGTAAGGTCAGGCCGCCGGCGCCGACCATGACGGGGCTTGGCTCGGATGGCGCGTCGACATCATCGGGAAACAACCGCAGGCTGTTGTGCCAGCGAAAGGTCATATCGAGTGGCAGGCTCGCCAGCCATGTCGGCGGACGCTTCGGTCCGTAAAGATGAACCTCGTGCATGGCTGTCGAAAGGTAATGGGCATAGCCTTGCTGTTCGAGCGCGGTGCGTCCGCCGACCGTCAGCGGAAGCTCCAGCACCGTCTGGAGAGAAACGATCGCCTGCTGCCAGGTGAGCGGCGTGCGCGAGCGGCGATAGACGCGCCGCGCCGGGCTATTGAGCCAGCCCGCGCGAACATACTGGCTGCGCAGCGCCGACGAGTAGCCGTGCGCCTCCATCCAGGCGGCATCAGCCAGGAGACCCTCGGGGAGTTCCTGCTGAAGCCGGTTTAGTTTTTTGCCAGAATGCATATCCATACTTAGCATTTTATGATATTTTTAAACCGATGTCGCGTTCGGATTTTCCAAGATTCGCTAAGTCATGCTTTGTATTTTGGGGAATATATAAACCGTGGGGAGTGAATCGCGCCGGGTTTGCCGGAGGCTCCAACTCTTGAGAGGGTGGAGCCATGAGCAGCAGGACGACGAACAGGTTTGCCCCCGAAGTGCGTAGCCGCGCGGTCCGGATGGTTTTCGAGCACGAGAGCGATCACGCCTCCCGCTGGGCCGCCATCGCCTCGATCGCCGCCAAGATCGGCTGCACACCGGAGACGCTGCGGCTGTGGGTGAAGCGGGCCGAGCGTGAGGGCGGTAAGATCGACGGCGCCGCCCCGGACCTGAACGCCCGCCTGAAGGCACGCGAGCGGGAGAACCGCGAGCTGCGGCAGGCGAACGAGATCCTGAGATGGGACTTCAAGGCGTTGTTCGTGGTCGACCGATCCGGACGACCATCTCGGACAAGGCAACGCCATGCCCGCATGACCTCGTCAATCGACAGTTCAGGGCGCCGGGACCCAACCGGCTCCGGGTCTCCGATTTCACCTATGTGGCGACCTGGGTGGGTTTCGTCTACGTCGCCTTCGTGATCGACGTGTTCGCGCGGCGTATCGTCGGTTGGCGGGCGAGCCGAACCGCGCATGCGAGCTTCGTTCTCGATGCCCTCGAGCAAGCCCGCCATGCGCGCCGGCCGGCACCCGGTGGTGGCCTCGTTCATCACAGCGATCGAGGCGGCCAATACCTGTCGATCCGCGACACCGAACGCCTCGCCGACGCCGGCGTGGTGCCCTCGGTGGGCAGTGTCGGGTATTCCTACGACAACGCCCTCGCCGAGACGATCAACGGGCTGTACAAAACCGAGGTGATCCATTGGCGCTCCTTGGAAGCCGTCGGGTGTGCGACCCTCGAATGGGTCGACTGGTTCAACAACCGCCGGCTCCTCGGGCCGATCGGCAACATCCCGCCGGCCGGGGCCGAGCAACGCTGGTGGGACGAACAGGAGCGGGCGGCCATCGCCGCCTGACTCAATGCGCCGAGCCTCCGACGAACCCGGCGCGGTTCAGAGACCATCTGCTTCGGCAGATTGGGAGTCAACGACCCGCAAATTGGTAGCCGGAAGACCGCAATCTGGGAAGAAATAAGAAAAATTGCCATCTGCAATCGAGCTTTAGCAGGTTGCCGAAGAACGATCAGCGCTGAGCCTTCATCGGAACCCTCGCGGGATACCCCTCCCTTAAGGAAGGGGTATCCCGCGAAATTCCCGATGACAGTCGGAAAACTCGGGCGCGCCCGCCACGAATGTCAGGTCCAGCCTGTTGGCCCGAAGCCGCATGACGCTCTTTCGGGCGGCGCCCTCGGCGATCTCCACGTCAACGCCCGGATGCTGCTCTCGGTAGCGTTCAATCAGGGTCGCAAGAAAGCTGCCGGGGATAAGAGCATGGATACCGACGCGCAGCCGACCGTGCTCTCCCCGCGCCACCATGCCGGCGGTCCTGACCGCATGGTCGAGTTGGTCGATGCTGGCTGTCACCCGCTCGACGAAATGGCGGCCGGCTTCGGTCAGGCGGACTCCTCGTGCGTGACGCTCGAACAGCAGGATGCCAAGGTCGTCCTCCAGAGCCTTCACGCCGGCACTGACACTGGATTGCGCCACGCCGAGTGCATTGGCGGCGTGGCGGAAATTCAGATGCTCGGCGACGGCGAGCGTCTGAACCAGGGCAGTCATTGGAATGCGGCCGCTGTGTAGTTGAGGTGCGGAGTGCATCCGCGTATTTCCTAGCCGACGGCGGCGCATTTTGTCGCCTCCTTGCTGATTAGCAAGCGATGCGTGAACGCCCAAGTCAACAATGCCGCCGCGCTGAAGGCTGCCCCCAATACCGAAACCCCGATCCAGCCGGCATGGGCATAAGCCATCGTCGCGGCAATGGCCCCGATGGCGCTGCCGAGGGAGTAGAACGCCATGTAGCCACCGACGAGACGGCTGCGCGCCTGCGGATGCCGGTCGAAGATGATACTCTGGTTAGTGACGTGTATTGCTTGCACCCCGAGGTCTAGCAAAACCACACCGACGAAAAGGGCAGGAACGAACCACGGCAAAAGTGCGATCAGCCCCCATGACGCCAGCAGAAGTGCAAGCGAGACGCCCGTGGTCCATTGGCCGAAGCCTCGATCCGCGAGCCGGCCCGCGCACGTCGCTGCGATGGCTCCGACCATGCCAAGCAGTCCGAACAGACCAATTTGGGTATGGGAGTAGTCGAACGGCTTGGCGCTGAGCGGCAGCACCAGCGCGGTCCAGAACGTGCTGAACGACGCAAAGATCAGCAGGGCGAGGATGCCGCGAACAAGCAATATCCGATCGGTCAGGAATAGGATGGGGATCGAGCGCAGCGTTGCGGCATAGCTGTCGGCGCTGTCTGGGGGCAGGTTGCGCGGCAGGACACGAAGCAACAGGCCGACCATCGCCAGTGTGAGAGCCGCCGATGTCAGATAAACGGCGCGCCAGCCGCCGAGATCAGCGAGCACCCCAGCAACGAAGCGTGCACCGAGGATGCCAATTACTACACCGCTCGTCACTGTACCGACAGCCTTGCCGCGCTCGGCGGGCGTGGCGAGCGTTGCCGCAAAAGAAACCAACACCTGAACGACCACGGCGAGCAACCCTACCGCCGCCATGCTGGCCAGCAGGATCGCCTCCGTCCTTGCCGTGGCGACGGCCACCAAAGCGATAGCGGACAAGAAGCCTTGGCCAACGATGAGACGACGGCGATCAACCAGATCGCCCAGCGGCACGATGAAGATCAGGCCTAACCCATAGCCAGCCTGCGTCAGCGTCACGACGAGGCCGATGGCGGCAGGTGAAATACCGAAATCCTGTGCCATCGAGTCGAGCAAGGGTTGCGCGAAATAGATGTTGGAGACGCTGAGACCGGCGGCGATGGCGAAGATCAGCGTGGTGATCCTCGGCAATCCGCCATCCGGCCGGTGCTGTGGGCTGTTTCTGTGCTGCATGATGATCCCGTCTGTGAAGCTCAATCTGGTTTCATATTGAGACCACTTGCATACACGGAAATCTAGTTCTATTTTAGAACCAGATTTGGATGATGGAGATCGGTGATCATGGTCAAACGGGTCAGCCTTTGGGATGCCGGTTGCCCGGTAGCGCGGGCGCTGGATGTCATTGGCGATTGGTGGTCGCTGCTGATTATCCGCGACGCTTTCGATGGTGTGCGGCGTTTCGGCGAGTTTCAGACAGGCCTCGGCATCGCCAAGGGGATGCTGGCGACGCGGCTGCGCGATCTGATCGAGCGTGGCATCCTGGAACCCGCACCAGCTTCAGATGGCTCCGCCTACAAGGAGTATGTCCTGACCGAGAAAGGACGTGGGCTTTTTCTTGTCATTGTCGCACTGCGCCAATGGGCCGAAGACCATCTCTATCACCCGAACGAACCGAAATCCTCACTGCTGGATACCAAAACTGATGCTCCCGTCGCCCGATTAGAATTGCGTGCGCAGGACGGCAGACTTCTGGATTGGAGCGATACCGCAGTGCGGAAACCGACAGCAGCTGAGTCCCGACCCGCGTCGGTCAGGCGGGCAAGGCACGCATGACGCTCGAACAGGAAGATGCCAAGGTCTTTCTCTAAGTTCAATCATAAGCGCGTTTGCGCTTTGACTGGCTTGCACCGAGTGCTTCTGCAGCGTGCCGAATATTCAGAGCTCAGCGACCTCTATGCCTGGCTTATAGATGCCATGGGTATTTTAGGGACCGAGCGGTGCTCGGTCCCTCTCGTTAGCCTTGTTGCGCCTTCTCGCAACCACGCACCGCGCGAAAGGAGGCGCGTCAACGCGCTGCGGATATGAGAAGCATCATCGGCCTCTCAATCTCATCCTTTAGTTCAGGATTGGTTCTGATCTGCTCGGCAGACGGTGCGAACTCCTCAACGGCCTGAATTGTAAAGCCGGCTTTGATCAGAGTGTTCAGCGTTGTGCCTATGGTCCGATGATACTTCAGCACACCCTTGGCAAACCAGTCGGTGCGACGTTCGCCTTCAATTGAATAACGATTGACCGGCCAAGTCATTCGTCCATCCTCATCTCTGATCCAATGGGGATGAGATGCGGCCATGAAGATCGGATGCTCAATTGTGAACACGAGGCTTCCACTTGGCACTAGAGCTTGGTGAAGCATTTGAGCCAGTCGCGGAAAGTCCTTGACGTAGTGGAAAGTCAGGGCGCTGTAAGCTAAATCAAAAGCTGCCGCTGGCAACTCTACTATTTCTATATCCGCCTTTCGGTATTCGATTTCCGGATCGGCGGTGTCCGCTTTTGCGCGGCTGATCATGTTATCGGACAGATCGAGAGCAAGGACTGAAGCCGCCCCTTGCTCGCGCATCCACCGCGAAGCCCAGCCGAAACCACACCCGAGATCGACCACACGTTTCCCCGCCAGATCGGGCAACATTGCTTGGATCGCGGGCCACTCGGGAGCACCGTTCAAGCCATGCACTTGGCGAGGTAACTGACTGTAGCCAGAGAAAAATTCGGGATTGTCGTAGATATTCTGTGCCATGATAAACTCCATCTATGGTGATGGACGAGGCACAGTGCTCATGCAGGAAAACCTCGTCCACGAGGGGCGAGGTCGAGGTATCGTCCGCTAACGATCGTTTATTGCGGCCGAGCTCCCGACATCCCGCCAATTGGGATGCCGGCCAAACGGGCGACAATGTGGGTATCCTTCTCAATCATGACAAAAGGATAATTTCTGGCACCGGAGGCGTCAACACTGGTCTTGCTTCACCGTCTTTGTCAATAAATGGAGGATCGGCTGCCTTGGTAGTATGCCAATTTTGGCTACGGATATCAGTTGCCATCTACTATGAGAGTCCGTCCGAGAAGTTATCTATGATTTCCGGCTCCTTGCGATTCTCCGCATCATGATCCGGATCATGGCGAGGCGGAGGAATGCCAAAGCCATCCGTGAGAGGTTCTCGAAGTCTTTGGCCAGCCTGCGGCAGCGGCCGAGCCATCCGAAGGTCCGTTCGACGATCCAGCGTTTGGGCAGGACCTGGAAGCCCTTTGCGGTATCGGAACGCTTGACGATTTCCAGGTGCCAGACGCCGAGTTCACGCACGGCGGCAGCCGTGGCGGCCCCCTGGTAGCCACCATCGGCGAAGATGCGCTCGATGAACGGAAACAGGCGGCGGACCTCCTTCAGCACCGGCAACGCGCCGTCCCGATCCTGGATGTCGGCAGGCTGGATCTGCGCTTCCAGCATCATGCCGAGCGTGTCGACGACGATGTGCCGCTTCTTGCCTTTGACCTTTTTGCCCGCGTCATAGCCCGACGGATCGATCCGCGCCCCCCTTTTTCCGCGCTTTTGACGCTCTGGCTGTCGATGATTGCGGCGCTCGGTCCGGCCTCTTTCCCGGCCAGCTCGCGAACATCCACGAACAGGGCATGGTGGATCCGCGCCAGCGTGCCATCCCATTCCCACAGACCCAGATATTCATGCACCGTGCTCCGCGGCGGCAGATCCTTGGGCAGAGCCCGCCATTGGCAGCCAGTCATCAGCACATGGAACACGCCGTTCAGAACCTCGCGGACATCGACCGTGCGCTGTCGGCCGCCGCGCTTCGCGGGCGGGATCAGCGGTTCGACCAGCGCCCATTCTTCATCCGTCAGGTCGCTCGGATATCTCAGGCCCGGCCGTTCATAAATCCGGCGGGTTTCCGTCGTCCACATTCTGTCCGCTCCCATTTCCTCTGGCGCGGCATAGAATCACAACGGATTCACCGGATTCAATAACCTTCCGGACGGGCTCTGAGGCATGGGAAGGTAGATGCGGTGTTGGTCGTGCCCGGGAGTATTGGGAGAGATTTCCATTGAAGGGCGAGCACCAGTCGTCGCATGCGATCTTAAGCCGACGACGAGGGTGATACTTTGCGGGGACGGCCGCCTTTGCGGCCATTCTCACGGGAGCTGGCTACCTTCGCGGGGCTGCGTATGCGGCCTCCGGCCGCGCCGAGTTGAGCGGCCATCCAGCGCTTGGATCCGAGCTGGCCAGCCATGAGGCCAGGCACATAGAGGTCTGCATCGAGCCGCGGCCAGTGAAGGCCCAGACCCGAGGGGGTGATTTCGATAACGGCGAGGTCTTCCGGTGAGGCGCCGGTCAAGCCCTCGGCCAAGCGCGGCGGAAAGCTGATCTGCACATCCGTGTTGAGCTTGACCACTACACGCGCGGTGCGCCGATCGTAGCGGGCGGCCACGGCATAGCCCGCCTGACGGTGTGCTTGAGTGCGCTTCTCTGCCTGGATGAATTCCTGCTCAGAAACGGCCATGGATATCCCTCCATTCGGAGCATAGGACGGCGAGGTTGGCAGCCAGATCCGATTTGATGCGGGCCACATCCGATCGATTGAACCCATAATTCTCGCGCAATTCAGGCGGGCCGTCGGGGCAATTCAGGACAAACACCGCTTCCCCGTCGCCAATCACATGGACGTGGGCGGGACGATGGTCGTTCGGGTAAATCGCGACCCGCAGGCCGCCGATGCGCAAGATCGTAGGCATATCTCACTATACCAAAACCTAACCGCTTAGGAAATATAAAGACCACCTCCACCCTTGTTAACGTTCCGGCCGGCAACATCCCCCTCTCCCCACGCTTATATTTATGATAACGTCCTTTATCAGTGTTTTAAGAACCCCCTCACTCCACGGCACCCGCCCATGCCCCTGATCCCCGCCACACCACCCGGCCTGCCCGCCACTCCACCCCTCATCGCCGCCGCCGGCGATCCGGCCCGGCTGCGCTTCCTCGAATTCTTCGTCGCCCGGATCCGCAACCCGCACACCCGGCGTGCCTATGGCCGGGCGGCAGATGACTTCCTCACCTGGTGCAGCGGCATCGGGCTGACCGCGATCGGTCAGGTCCAGCCGCTGCATGTCGCGGCCTGGGTCGAGCTTCAGGGGCGGCACTTCGCCGCGCCGACCGTCAAGCAGCGCCTGGCCGGGCTGAAGCATCTGTTCGACTGGCTGGTAACCGGCCAGATTCTGCCCGCCAACCCGGCCGCGTCGGTGCGCGGCCCGGTGCATCGGGTCAAACGGGGCAAGACCCCGGTTCTGGAGGCGGCCGAGGCGCGGCGGATCCTGGAGGCGATCGACGTCTCAACCCCGATCGGGCTGCGCGACCGCGCCCTGATCGGGCTGATGGTCTACAGCTTCGCCCGGATCGGTGCGGCCCTGGCCATGCGGGTGGAGGACGTCTATGTCCAGAACCGGCGCCTCTGGGTGCGGCTGCACGAGAAGGGGGGCAAGCGTCACGACATGCCCTGTCACCACAATCTCGATGCCTGGCTGCACGACTATATGGAGGGTTGTGCGCTGGCGGATGACCGGCGGAGTGCCCTGTTCCGGACCATCGCCCGCGGCACCGGCCGGCTGAGCGACCGGGCGATGCAGCAGGCCGATGCCTATGCGATGATCCGGCGCCGGGCCGCGGCGGCCGGGATCGAGACGCCGATCGGCAATCACAGCTTCCGGGCCACGGGGATCACCGCCTATCTCAAGAACGGGGGCACGCTGGAAAAGGCGGCAACCATGGCCAACCATGCCTCCACCCGCACCACCCAGCTTTATGACCGGCGGCCGGATGAGGTGACGCTGGATGAGGTGGAGCGGATCTTCGTCTGACCCTCTGGCTGGTGCTCTGCGATCTCCGGCATCTGATCAAAACCCCGGCCCTGAAGATGGGGAACCCAGGTTCCCCGCGGCGCAAGGGGCAAGCGCCGGCGGCGGTGCCGCCGTCGTCGATCGCGGGGTCTCCCCAGCCTTCGGCGGCAGGGCGCCTGCAGGCCGGCGCGCAGCGCCGCCCCGGGCCCGGGCCCGGGGTGGGTGATCCCCCTCCCCGCGATCGACCCCTCTGAGCTGCGCCGCTTCCCCTCCTTCGTTCGCCACTTGGGCGTTGTCGGTCGATGAAATCGACCGACACATCAAGACGGAGGAGACCATGAAGCAGGATCTTCACGCCGAGGTGACCGCCCGGATCGTGGCGCAGCTTGAGACGGGTGTGCGGCCCTGGATGCGCCCTTGGACGACGGGGGAGAGCGTGGCAGGCCGGCCGCTTCGGGCCACGGGTGAGCCCTATCGTGGAATCAACACGCTCATTCTGTGGGAGGCGAGCCTCATCCGCGGCTATCATGCGCCCACCTGGATTACCTTCCGGCAGGCCCGGGCGGAAGGCGGCACGGTCCGTCGGGGTGAGCGTGGGACCACGGTTGTCTACAGCTCTGCCCTCACCCGTACCGATGTCGATCCGGAGACGGGCCAGGAAGCAGAGACCCGGATCCCGTTCCTGAAGAGCTATACGGTGTTCAATGTCGAGCAGTGCGACGGACTGCCGGACCGATTGACGGCCCCGCTTCCGGCGTGCCCCGAACCTGAGCGGATCGCTGCCGCCGAAGCCTTCATCGCGGCGACGGGTGCTCGCATTGAGGCCGGGGGTGGGCGTGCCTTTTATGCGCCGGCCCGGGATATGATCGGCATGCCGGCACGCACTGCCTTCCGCGACGCTCATGGCTGGTACGCCACCCTCTTGCACGAGCTGACCCATTGGACCGGTCATCCCGCCCGGTGCCATCGCCAGTTCGGCCGGCGCTTCGCCGATCAGACTTACGCCCGTGAAGAGCTGGTTGCCGAGCTTGGCGCGGCCTTCCTGTGCGCGGATCTGGGCGTTGCACTCACGCCGCGCGAGGACCATGCCGCCTATCTCGCGAGCTGGCTCGATGTGCTCAGGGCAGACAAGCGTGCGATCTTCCAGGCCGCGAGTTTTGCGGCACGGGCGGTCGACTATCTCCATGCGCAGCAGGCGGCGGCATCGGGGCAGGCTGTCGCGTAGCTATAAAAATGCACTTACATCACTGTATATGCAGTGATGTAAGTGCATCTTAATGTATCATTGGTCTGCATGCACGGCATGCGATGCCTGCGTGGCAGAGGCGGACTTGTTATTTGGAGTAAGTTTAAGTAATTTCAATGAGTTGAAGGAAGGTGACTTCACCGTGCGGACGGGGATGGTCCCAATCTGCGGGTCATTGACTCCCAATGTGCCGAGGCTTTTCCGCACGGGTGGGAATAGCTCCTTCTGCCAGATTTGAGTGCGCCCCGCCGTTGATTGCGATTTTGGTGCATGTTTTCGCTATGAAAATCGTTCGCACTAACCGCTATCGACAGGACATGACTCGTATCGGCGCGATCGACGAGGAGGTTCGAGCTTCGGGGTCGAGGCAAGCTTAACGGTAGACGAGCGATCTACTTTATCATGCTGTCCGATGGCATCGTGGTGATGGTCGCGGCTTATGCAAAGAACGAGAAAGAAGACCTGTCGCCGACAGATCGCAAAGCAATCCTGGCAGTGATCGAGGAGATCGATGGATGAGCGACAACCGGACGGACCTCGGATATGCCCTCGAAGAGGGGCTGCGCGAGGCTCTGACATGGAAGCGGGGTGAACTGCCCCTTCAACCTCGGATCGTCGATCCGATTCGGTGTGCCCTCAGGGACGCTGAACAACTGGCTCCAGGGGCGTCATAGTCCGGATCCGGCCGGCCGCGCTTATCTGACCGTCATCGCCAATGCGCCGGAGACGGTAATGGCCGCTCTGCAGAAGGATGCCGCAGGGCATACCAACCGTACGAAGGAGCGGCCTGCCCACAACGCTTGGGCTCCTGTCATGGAGACGCTCTGATTGCATGTCATGCGATGTGGACGGTGCGGCGACAAGTTTGTTCTTTGGAGAGAGTTTCATTAATTTCAATCAGTTGATTGGCAGGGAGTTCCCCCGCGTGGGCGGGGATAGACCCCCGTTTTGACCGGGGCGGATCGACATGGCGCCGGCCCACCCGACCGACTGGAAAGAGACGCCCGACACCGTTACGGCGATGATGCGCAATGGTGCCGATCTCGCGTCGGCGGGCGGGAAGGCGGCGGGCCGGGTGATGCGGGTGCGCACCGCGATTTCACCCGAGCGGCACCGGGCGGCGTGCAACCAGCTTTTCGGTCAGGAATGCTGCCGGGTGGACGATCATGTCGGGCTGGGCCATATCGATCTTCACAGTGTCAACGGCGGAGCAAAACCAGGCCATTGGGCGGCGCAAAAGTAGGCCACTTGGCGGCGCATTCGGGGAACGTCGGGAGGGCGTAGCCCGACCAGAGTTTCCCGAATGCGGCGTCGGCGTTCTTATGGGGTGACGGCGTCGGTTTTTCGGGCCCTGCTTTGCGCGAGGCGATAGCTGTCGCCATTCATCTCGAGGATGCTGACGTGGTGGGTCAGGCGGTCAAGGAGCGCGCCTGTGAGGCGCTCGGACCCGAAGGTTTCGGTCCATTCGTCGAAGGGCAGATTGCTGGTGATCAGCGTCGATCCGCGTTCGTAACGCTGGGAGACCAGTTCGAACAGCAGCTCCGCTCCGGTCTTTGACAGCGGCACAAAGCCCAACTCGTCGATGATGAGCAGCTTGTAGCCGGCCATCTGCTTCTGGAAGCGCAGTAAGCGGCGTTCGTCGCGCGCCTCCATCATCTCGCTGACGAGCGCGGCGGCCGTGGTGAAGCCCACGGACAATCCCTTCTGGCAGGCCGCCAGCCCGAGACCGATCGCAACATGGGTCTTGCCCGTGCCGCTGGGCCCGAGCGCGATGACGTTCTCGCGCCTTTCGATCCATTCGCAGCGCGCCAGTTCCAGCACCAGCATCTTGTTGAGCTTCGGGATGGCGGCGAAGTCGAAGCTGTCGAGGCTCTTGGCGGCCGGGAACTTCGCAGCCTTGATGCGGCGCTCGACCATCCTGCGTTCCCGGTCGATCAGTTCCAGCTCGACCAGCCTGGCAAGATAGCGAACATGATCCACGCCCTCGACCGCGCATTGCCGGGCAAGCTTCTGGTGCTCGCGCAGGAAGGTCGGCAGCTTCAAGGTCTTGAGGTGATGAGCGAGCAGGAGTTCGGGAGCATCGCTGCTCATGCCGGTTCCTCCTCACGGTCCAGCAGGCGCATATAGGCCTTGGCCGACGTCTTCTCGACAGTGGCTCTGGGCAGATAGGGATAGATGTCGAGGTCCAGCCTGGGCGGCCTGCGCTCGGCCCGGCACAGGACGAGGTGCTTCACGGCATCGAAGCTGATGGCGCCCAGATGCAGCGCCTGCTTCACGGCTGCGTGCAGGTCGGCCAGATCGAAGCTTTCCATCAGGCGCAGCACCTGCACATAGGCGCGCCGGCCCTGTTTGCCCATCCGCGCCTCCATGAGACGGCGCAGTGTCGTGAACGCCTCCGGCAGTTCCCAGCCCTGCAAGGGGGCCGCCTGGTCGAGCGCGTTGATCTTCTGCTCGATCAGCGGCAGGTAATGCAGCGGATCGAAGACAACCTCTTCGCGCGCATAGCTGCGCGGATGGCGGGCAATGATCTCCCCGCCGCAGCCGATCACCACCGCGTCGACATAGCCACGGATCCAGACGTCCTGGTGGCCGAAGGCGACCGGAACGGAGTAGTCGTTGGTTCTGTAGCGCACCAGCGCCTGCGAAGTGACCCGACCGCTGGCCTGGTCGCAGGCCTCGAAGGGCGATGCCGGCAGCGGGCGCATCGCCGCCAGATCGCGCAGCAAGCGTTCGCCGATCGTCTCGCTCTCGCCGCGCAGCCGGTCACCCTGGCGCTTGCGGCACTGCTCCTCGAGCCACAGGTTGAACGCGTCCCACGATGCAAAGCGCGGGATCGGCACCATGAAGTTGCGCCGCGCATAGCCGACCAGTCCTTCGACGCTGCCCTTGTCATTGCCCTTGCCGGGCCGGCCATAGCGGTCCCGGATCAGGTAGTGGGACAGAAAGCCGCTGAACAGCGCCGCCCGCTTGCGCGTGCCGTCGGGCAGAATCTTCGCCACCAGGCAGCGGTCGTTGTCGTAGACGATCGACTGCGGCACAGCCCCGAAGAAGGCGAAGGCATGGATATGGCCGTCCACCCACGCTTCGGCCACCGCCGCAGGATAGGCGTGAACATAGCACGCATCGCTGTGCGGCAGATCGAGCACGAAGAAGTGCGCCTTCTGCTCCACGCCGCCGATCACCACAGTCGCCTCGCCGAAATCGGCCTGCGCATGGCCTGGCGGATGCGCCAGCGGCACGAACATCTCCTGGCCGCGCCGCGCCCGGTCGCGCATGTAGTCCTTGATGATCGTGTAGCCGCCGGTAAACCCATGTTCGTCACGAAGGCGATCAAAAACGCGCTTGGCCGTATGACGCTGCTTGCGCGGGACCGCACGGTCCGCCTCAAGCCACTGATCGATGATCGGGATGAACGCGTCCAGCTTCGGGCGTCGCACCGGAGCCTGCCGCCGATAGCCGGGCGGAACCGAATACGCCATCATCTTGCGAACCGTGTCGCGCGATATGCCAAAATGCCTTGCTGCCTCGCGTTGGCTCATGCCCCTGTCGCAAGCCACGCGAACCTTCAGATATAATTCCACGGTGTAGATCCCTCGTCCCTCCCTGCGCCACGCAGAAAAGGGAAAAGTGGACGACTTTTACGCCGCCCGCAGCGGGACTATCCCGCCGCTACCGTGGTCGACTTTCTCACCGCCGTTCTCACAACCTTTAGTGATCTTAAAATGAATTAATTGCAACGAAGGGGTGGAGCGTTCCCCCAGCCGGGGGCGGCCTCACGCTTCAGCCTGCGACTGTGCAGTCAGGGCGCAAGCGGGCGAAACCGTTGAAGCATCATCCCCCGGATGGCATCCGGCCAAGCGTGAATGTTTCCAGTCACGTAGGCGCTGCAGGCTGCACCTTTGTCTTCAGCCCGCCAGGCTGGACGCCATGGCGTCAAACCTGGCAAGCGTCTCGTCCACCTCCGCATCGCTGGCTGTCAGCGGCAGGCTCAACCCCACGGACCAGCGGCCTTTTTTCGTCGTGGACAGGCCCGCGGCGTGGCAGCGCGCCACCAGCCCGCCATCTTCTTCCTCGGGCGATCCGGGAAAAGCCACCGCCAGCAGCGCGCCCAATCCTCTGGGCGTCACCTCGATACCGCGCGTCCGGGCGATGGTGGCAAGCCCCTCCCGCAGGCGCAAACCGATCTGCTCGGCCCGTTGCTCCAGCTTGTCGCGTGCGACGATATTCAGGGTGGTCAGGCCCGCTCGCGCCAGCAGCGGATTCTTTTCGTGCGTGTAATGCCCCACGTCCAGTTCCGGGGCGACATCGACCTTTCGATCCGCGATCACTGCGGCCAGGGGCAGCATGCCGCCACCCAGCGACTTGCCCAGGACGGCGATGTCGGGGCAGACGCCGAAGTGCTCGAAGGCAAAGAACCGGCCCGTCCGGCCCAGGCCCGAAGGGATCTCGTCGAAGATCAGCAGGGCGCCGTGGGCATCGCACAACTGCCGGACCTCGGGCCACAGCCACGCGGGCGGGACGTGACAATTCGATCGCATCGGCTCGGCGATGACAGCGCAAATGCCGGTGGCGCTGTTGGAAAAGGCGCGGCGGATCTCTTCGATCATGCGCTCTGCGCCGCCGTCCCGCCAATATGGCGCCACGTGATGGCGTCCGGGCAGATGCGGGCCAAGCCGGGGGTCCAGCGCGGATTCGGACAATCCCAGCGCGCCGAACCCGTTGCCGTGATACGATCCGTCGATCGAGATCGTCTCAAACCGCCCGGTGCAGGCGCGGGCCAGCCGCATGGCGATCTCGATCGCATCGGAGCCACTGGGCGCCAATAGCACCCCCGCGCTGCCGCCCGGCCAGCGGTCTGCCAGCGCCTCGGCCAGTTTCACCGCCGGGCGGTTCGTATAGCGGCGGGGGCAGAACGGCATCTCTTCAAGCTGGGCGATCAGCGCCTCGCGGATCTCCGGGTTCCCGTGGCCCAGCAGATGTGCGGTATTGCCGTGCAGGTCGATCAGTCGGCGGCCATCGGACTGCTCGATCCAGACGCCTTCGACATGCCGCAATGAGGCAAGGACGGGCGAGGACGAGCTTTGATGCAGGAAAACCCGCGCATCGCGCAGGGCCAGTTCGTCTTTGGTCACGAGATGATCCTTTCCTGGCGCGGCCTGATGGCGGTCCGGCGTTCGATGGCCGAGAGCGCTGCCATTGCCGCCAGGGCAAGGACAAGCAGCGCAACGCTTTTCGCGGCGGCCGGGCCGAAGTCGGAAGAGTTCGCGTCGTTGAAGATGGAAATGGCGGCCAGCTTGTAGTCGCCCGAGACGAGGAAGAT
Organism: Tistrella mobilis; assembly: GCF_041468085.1. Lineage (NCBI taxonomy): Bacteria > Pseudomonadati > Pseudomonadota > Alphaproteobacteria > Geminicoccales > Geminicoccaceae > Tistrella > Tistrella mobilis. The sequence goes on from NZ_CP121016.1 coordinate 41,675, forward strand.
CACCGATGACAGCGTGGTCAGCGCATCGATAAAGACATACAGCGCCCCCAGCATCAGCGGTACGCGCAACAGCGGCAGGACGACCAGCCACAACCGGGCGCCAAGACCGGCGCCCAGCCCCTCGGCCGCCTCGTCCACGCTGCGGTCCAGCCGTTGCAAGGCCGCGCGGCCTGCCAGCACGCCGACGAACAGGTTGCCGAACACGACGTTCAGCACCAGAATGGCGAACCCGCCGCTCAGCGACAGCGAGCGCAAGCCAAATGGGGCGTTGAAGGCAAGGATATAGCCGATGCCGAACACGATCCCGGGCAGGATCGCGGGCAGCAGGGTTATCAGGAAAATGATGTTCGCACCCGGAGGGCGCAGCCGCTCGACCACATAGGCGATCAGCACCGCCAGCACCCCGCCGACCGGCGCGGCCACCAGCGCAAGCCGCAGGCTGTCGCCCACTTCGCGCAGGCCGCTGCCGGCCGCCGTGCTGCCGGGCCGGAAATGCGCCAGCGTCAGCCCCCAGTCCACGCCCCAGATGCGGGTGAACGCCCCCAGCACGAGCGTTGCATAGACCATCAGCACCGCGATCCCGATCGTCACCGCAATGGCGCCCAGCACCCGCCGCACCGCCGCAGGCACTGGCGGTCTATCGGTCGAGGCGACCCCGGCGGCAACAAAGCCGCGCCTGCCGCCCGCAAGCTCGAGCACCACATACAGCAGCAGCGGCGGAATCAGCAGGATCACGCAGATCGCTGCTGCAAGCTGCATGTTCCGATACGCGATGATCTGGTCATAGATCACCTCGGCCAGAACGGGGAAACCGCCCCCCAGAAGCATCGGGTTGGAAAAATCGGTCAGGCTGAAGATGAACACCAGCACGATTGCCCGCTTGAGCGCCGGATAGCCCAGCGGCAGCACGACCCGGCCCAGCACCGCAGCATAGCTTGCGCCAAGACCGGATGCTGCCTCGGACAGGCGCGCATCCGCGCCCCGAAAACCGTTGTCCAGCACGATCAGCGCCGCCGGCAGAAAGGCCAGCGCCTGCGCGATCAGGATTCCAGCCGGGCCATAGATGTTGACGTGATCGGCATCGATCAGCCCGAGCGTCCGGTCCAGCAGTTCACTGGTAATCAGCCCTCGGCGGCCGAACAGCATCAGCGTTGTCGTGGCCATCAGCACCGGCGGCGCGACCAGCGGCAGCAGCAGGACCGCCCGCGTCAGCCCGGGGCGGGACAAGGCGCGCGCATTCAGCCCATAGGCCAGCGCCAATGCCAGCGAGACGGTCAGTACGGTCGATGCCGCCGCCAGCACAAGGCTGTTCAGGGCAGCGCGGCGAAAATGGGCGGTGGTGTCAACGGCGGTGCAATATCCGGCCACGCGGCGGAGTAAAATCCGGCCACGCGGCGGTGACCGGCGCCATGGCGCGCGCGCTTACCAGATAGCTGGCGCGTGCCATGGCGCATTGGCCCCTTGGGCCAAAACAGCACCATCTGATTTCAGGACTTTTGTTGCTGCTTTCGGGCAGTGCTGTTGGCGAGACGATAACTCTCGCCGTTCATCTCGAGGATGCTGACGTGATGGGTCAGCCTGTCGAGCAGTGCGCCGGTGAGGCGCTCGGAGCCGAAGGTCTCGGTCCATTCATCGAAGGGCAGATTGCTGGTAATCAAGGTCGTGCCGCGCTCGTAACGTTGCGAGATCAGCTCGAACAACAATTCGGCGCCGGTCTTGGACAGCGGCACAAAGCCCAGTTCGTCGATGATCAGCAACTTGTAACCGGCCATTTGCTTCTGAAAGCGAAGCAGACGGCGCTCGTCGCGGGCCTCCATCATCTCACTGACCAGGCTCGCGGCGGTGGTGAAGCCCACGGAGAGCCCCTTCTGACAAGCCGCCAGTCCGAGGCCAAGGGCGATATGCGTCTTGCCCGTGCCACTTGGGCCGAGGGCAATGACGTTCTCGCGACGGTCGATCCATTCGCAGCGGGCCAGTTCCAGCACCTGCATCTTGTTGAGCTTCGGAATGGCGCTGAAGTCGAAGCTGTCGAGGCTTTTGACCGCGGGGAATTTGGCGGCCTTGATGCGGCGCTCGACCATCCGCCGCTCCCGGTCAATCAGCTCCAGTTCGACGAGGCGGGCAAGGTAGCGGACATGGTCCATGCCTTCGGCCGCGCATTGCCGGGCCAGCTTCTGATGTTCGCGCAGGAATGTTGGCAGCTTCAGGGCCTTGAGGTGATGGGTGAGCAGGATTTCCGGGGCGTCGTTCATGCCGCGTCCTCTGCATCGCTCGACAGCAGCCGCATATAGGACCCGGGCCTGGTCTTATCGACTGTCGTCCGCGGCAGATAGGGATAGCAGTCCAGGTCCAGCCGGGGCGGACGGTGTTCAACACGGCAAAGCAGCAGGTGCTTTACGGCGTCAAAGCCGATCGCGCCCATCTGAAGCGCCTGCTTTACCGCGGCATGCAGGTCAGCCAGATCGAAGGTCTCGAGCAACCGCAGGACCTGGACGTATTCGCGTCGGCCATGCCGGTTCATGCGAGCTTCCATCAGCCGGCGCAACGTTGCGAACTCCTCGGGAAGCTCCCAACCTTGCAACGGCGCGGCCTGATCAAATGCGTTGAGCTTCTGCTCCAGCAGCGGCAGGTAGTGGATCGGGTTGAAGATGAGTTCATCGCGATCCCAGCACCGGGGATGGCGGGCAATGACTTCGCCCCGACAGCCAATCACCACGTCATGGACATAAGCCCGGATCCAGACATCCTGATGGGCAAAGGCGACCGGCACCGAGTAGTCATTGGTCTTGTAGCGCACGAGCGATTGCGACGAGACGCGGCCGGTGTCCTGATCGCAGGCGTCAAAGGGTGAAGCAGGCAAGGATCGCATCTCTGCCAGATCGCGCTGCAGCCGCTCGCCGATCGTTTCGCCCTCACCGCGCAGGACATCCTGCTGGCGCTTGCGGCATTGCTCCTCCAGCCAGAGGTTGAACGCCTCCCAGGTCGCGAACTCGGGGAGCGGCACCATGAAGTTGCGGCGGCAATAGCCCACCAGGCCCTCGACATTCCCCTTGTCGTTGCCTTTGCCGGGGCGGCCATAGCGATCCCGGATCAGGTAATGGGATAGAAACCCGCTGAACAGGGCGGCCCGCTTGCGGGTGCCATCGGGCAGGATCTTCGCCACCAGGCACCGGTCGTTGTCATAGACAATCGACTGGGGGACCGCCCCAAAGAAGGCAAAGGCGTGGATATGGCCGTCCACCCAGGCCTCGGCCACAGCCGCCGGATAGGCGCGGACGTAACAGGCGTCGCTGTGCGGCAGATCCAGAACAAAGAAGTGGGCCTTCTGCTCGACACCGCCGATCCTGACCATCGCCTCGCCGAAGTCAGCCTGCGCATGGCCCGGGGGATGCGCCAGCGGCACGAACACTTCCTGGCCCCGCCGTTCCCGCTCCCGAATGTAGTCCTTGATGATCGTGTAGCCGCCGGTGAACCCGCATTCGTCACGCAGCCGGTCGAACACCCGCTTCGCGGTGTGCCGCTGCTTCCGCGGCATGGAGCGATCCGCCTCAAGCCAGCCCTCAATGATCGGGATAAAGGGATCAAGCTTCGGCCGCCTGACCTCGGCCGTCCGCCGGTAGCCCGGTGGCACCGAGAACGTCATCATCTTCGCAACCGTATCACGGGAGATGTTGAAGGCCTTCGCCGCCTGACGCTGGCTTGTATGAATTCCACTCATCGGGCCGTCTCCTGGTAGGATGTTTGGCCTGATAGCCGGGAGAGGGTCGCCGCGTTGCGCTCGAAGGATGATCTTCGTGCATGAGATTGGCGCCCTCGCCCGGTGCTTTTTGCCCGAACGGTATCCGGCGGTGTCGTGGCGAGGGGGCGGATGACCGCCCCGATCGGGGCGGTCATCCGCGCATGGACAAGCAGGGGCACGAGCACCGGCTCCGAGGCTTCCGGCTCATCCGCACGGGAGGCGCCATGCAATTCGTCGGCATCGACATCGCGTCGGAAACCCATGTCTTCGCCATCCTTGATGCGGACGGCACGGTCCTGGCCAAACCCAAGCCGTTCACCGAAGACGCGGCCGGGCACGGCGCGTTGCTGGCCGCGCTGGCCCCGCCGGGTGAGGCGCTGGTGGTCATGGAGGCGACCGGGCATTACTGGAAGAACCTGTTCGCCGTGCTGGCGGCCAAGGGCTACGAGGTCGCCCTGATCAACCCGCTGCGCACCCACCGCTTCCAGGGCGAGAGCCTGGAGCGCACCAAGACCGACGCCATCGACGCCCTCGGCCTGGCCCGCTTCGGGCGGGAAAAGCGCCCCTCCCCGACCCGGCTGGGCAGCCGGGCCAGCGAGGAGCTGCGCGAACTGGTTCGCCACCGCGACCGGCTGCGCCAGGATTTCGACGACCGCGTCCGCCAGCTCCGCCGGCTGGTCGATCTCGGCTTCCCGGAATTCCGACGCTATGTCCGCACGCTCGACAGCATGCTGGCCACCGCCATCCTGGCGGAATACCCCACCGCCGAGGCCGTCGCCAAAGCCACGCCACGCCGGCTCGCCAAGCTGCGCTACGATGGCCGCCACGCCGTCGGAAGCGAACTGGCCGACCAGATCATCGCCGCGGCCAAGCGCTCGGTCGGCCAGCACCACGGCCCCGCCTACCGCGTCCAGGTCCGCGACATCTGTCAGGATCTCGATCTGTGGCGCCGCCGCTTGGCCGACCGTGACGACGACATCACCCGTCTGCTCGACGAGCACGAGGTCGGCTCGCTGCTGACCTCCATCGACGGAATCGGTCCCAGCACCGCAGCACGCCTCATCGCCGAACTCGGCGATCCGGCCCGCTTCGACAGCCCCGCAGCCCTGGCAGCCTACGTCGGCGTCATCCCAGCCCTGCGCCACTCCGGAAAGCGCCGCCCCACCCGCGCCGGCATCACCCCGATCGGCAACGCGCGCCTGCGCACCGCCTTGTGGATGCCAACCCTCACCGCTGTCCGCCGAAACCCGTGGCTCAAAGCCTTCTACGACCGACTGCGCGCACAGGGAAAGCCACCAAAGCTCGCCCTCGTCGCCGCCATGCGAAAACTCCTCGTCGCCGTCTACGCCGTCGCCAAGGCTCGAAAACCCTTCGTGCCAAAGCTCGCCGACTGAAAAAAGCGCTTGCTCAGCGTGACGGTATCTCATGCCTGCCGCGCAGGCCTGGCGAACCCTGAGATATAGTTCCACGCTGAAAATCCTCGCGCCCTCCCTGCTGTCGCAGAAAGGGAAAGGGTGGACGACTTTTACGCCGCCCGCAGCAGCTCCATGCCGCCGCTTCCGTGGCCTAATTTCTCACCGCCGTTCTCATAGATCCAAGAATCAAGCGAAGAGATACGCCAGTTGGCTGTACGGACCGCAGCGCACTCGGACTACTGCCGCAGATGGGGCAATACCAAGTCAAACCTGGTGACAAGCTCACTGGAGGTCACGGCGACAGAGCCACCATGCGCCTCCGCAATCGATTTCACGATGGCAAGGCCAAGACCGGCGCCCGCCGTATTTCGTTGCCGTGCCGGATCAACTCGGTAGAAGCGATTGAAGAGCTTTGGTAGATCAGGCTCAGGAATTCTCTCACCGGGATTGACCACACTGATCGTTGTCCACTGCTCATCCTGCGAAAGCAAGACCGTGATGCTCTTGCCGCGAGGAGTGTGTCGAATTGCATTCGAGAGAAGATTGTTCAGCGCCCGGGTGAGCATTTCCCGATCCGCTGCCATGCTGCCGATCGCCCCTTTAACACCAAGCGCAATGCCGCTATCTTCTGCCAGCGCCTCGAAATAGTCGAAAAGACTCCGCACCAATTCGGAAAGATCAATGGTAGACAGACGCAAGTTGCGGGGGTCATTTTCCATTTGGGCAAGAAACAGCATGTCTCCAATCATGCGTCCCATCCGATCAAACTCTTCCAAATTTGAATAGAGGATTTCTCTGTATTCCTCGTTGCTGCGCGGCTGGCCAAGCGCTACGTGAGTCTGCGTGACCAGGTTGGTGACGGGGGTGCGCAACTCGTGCGCTATGTCTGCGGAAAAGTGTGATAGCCGGGTGAAACCTTCCTCGATTCTCGCCAACATATCGTTGAAGGCGAATACCAGTTCCGCCAGTTCGATCGGCACATCCCGAGGATCCAACCTCACATCCAGCTTTGAAGAGCGAATCGCCCGAATCTCTTCATTGACCTTGCGAATCGGCAGATGGCCCCACTGCACCGCCAGCCAAGCCACACCGAGCGCCAGACACATGACCAAGCCGGTTGCCCACCAAAGCATGCGCTTGAACTCCGCCAGGAAGTCGAGATGAAAGCCGATGTCCATGGCGGCGACGATGCGGTAGCCGGACGCCGCTGAATCGTCAGCAGGCAGTTGTACCACCACACCTCGATATGACCTCTGATCCTCGTGCCACACGATCAAATCGTCAGCGGTGATGCGGTTCACCAACTTTTTGTTACTGTCAAGTTTCGACAGGTCAGGACCGGGCGTGGCATAGATGCTATTGCCAGACCCATCGTAGACGCCGTACGTCATCCCATGATGTCCTGCGACTGCGTTGGCCAAGTGTTGCTTCAGTTCGTCGCTTGCGATGTCACTTGCAAGCTGGTGCAAGGGCTGAGCCAAAGCGGCTGTCACTGCCTCCAGTTCGTGGGCATCCTGTTGAGCAAAGTGGTGCTCCAACGACCGGAGAATGACCCAGTTGAACACAAGAAACACCAAGGTCGTGGCGATACCAACCAGGGCCGTGACCCTCAATGCAAGCGACGCTGGACGGCTTTGCCGCGGCTTATGGCGCAGGGGCATCATCGGGCGCATCGAGCGTGTATCCCATTCCACGCACGGTGTGGATGAGCTTCGGATTGAACGCATCGTCTATCTTCGCGCGTAGGCGGCGGATGGCTACATCGATGACGTTGCTGTCGCTGTCGAAATTCATGTCCCATACCTGCGACGCGATCAGAGAACGTGGAAGGACTTCCCCCTGGCGACGGGCCAGGAGCTCAAGCAACGCGAACTCCTTGCTGGTGAGATTGATGCGTTGGCCAGCGCGCGTTGCACGTCGGCGCGCCAAGTCCAGTACCAAATCGGCAACCTGGATGCGATCAGGCTGGCTCGGAGCGCTTCCGCGTCGCAGCAGCGTCCGCACCCGCGCCAGCAACTCAGAGAAGGCGAATGGCTTGACGAGGTAGTCGTCCGCTCCCAGTTCCAATCCCTTGACACGGTCGTCCACACCGCCACGCGCCGTCAGAAAGAGTACAGGGACCTGTTTACCGGCATCTCGAAGGGCACGCACGATGCGCCAGCCATCGACATCCGGCAGCATGACATCCAAGACCACCAGATCGTATGTCTCGCCCATGGCCAGGTGGTGTCCGTCCAATCCGTTGCGCGCCAGATCCACTACGAATCCCGCCTCCATGAGACCTTGGCGGACGTAATCCGCCGTCTTGTTCTCGTCTTCAACGACCAGCAGTTTCATCGCATGTCCCATGAAATCGCTGCGGCGCAGAAAAATAGCCGCTCACGATGTACGCATTCATCCACTTCAATCAGCAATTTACTGGTTGCCAGCTTCCACGAACATGACACGAACATTACATGAATGTAATTCAAGGGTCATTCGGTGGAAAGTGCCCAACCCATAGCATGACCTGCATTGCGTCGAACTGTGCCGCTCAGGATGGGGTGGCGTTTAGAACGACTTCCGAGTCATCTATGGAGGATTTCAGGCCATGCCGCCTCGTTCACCCTTTTTTATCGTGCCCCCACAGGGCCTTTCTCGTCGGCGTTTCGTCCAAGGGTTAGCCGCCGGCGGCGTTCTCGCTGGGCTGTCCACGCCGGCGTTCAAGGCATTTGCCCAGCAAGGCTCCGCGGCGCGCGGTGCCGCCCCTGTGCTAAAAGGCACCGAGTTCGACTTGGTGATCGCCGAATCGCCCGTGAACTTCACGGGCAAGCCAGGCGTGGCTACGACCATCAACGGCTCGCTGCCGGCACCGACATTGCGTTGGCGCGAGGGTGACACCGTCACAATCCGTGTGACCAACAAGCTGCGTGAAGCCACATCCATCCACTGGCACGGGATCATCCTGCCGTATCAGATGGATGGCGTGCCGGGCATTAGCTTCAAAGGCATCGCTCCCGGCGAGACCTTCACGTACCGCTTCAAGGTTCAGCAAAGCGGCTCCTACTGGTACCACTCGCACTCCGGCTTCCAGGAACTCACGGGCATGTACGGGGCGATCATCATCGACCCCGCTGGCGCCGAGACCATCCGCGCCGACCGTGACCACGTGCTGCTGTTCTCGGATTGGACCGACGAAGACCCGATGCGGGTGTTCACCAAGCTCAAGTCCCAAAGCGACTACTACAACTACAACCAACCTACCGTCTTCGACTTCTTCCGGGACGCCTCGCGCGACGGCATGGCCGCTGCGATCGACAAGCGCAAGATGTGGAACGAGATGCGGATGAATCCGACGGATCTCGCCGATCTGTCCGCCGCCACGCTGACCTATCTGGCCAACGGCGTCACCCCCGCCGGCAATTGGACGGCGTTGTTCCGACCGGGGGAGCGCGTGCGGCTGCGCATGGTCAACGGTGCGGGCAACACCTTCTACGACGTACGCATTCCCGGACTGAAACTCACGGTGGTGCACGTCGATGGTGTTGACGTGGAGCCGGTGACGGTCGATGAGTTCCGATTCGGTCCGGGCGAAACCGTCGATGTGATCGTCCAGCCACGGGATGACGCTTACACGATCTTCGCCCAGGCGATGGACCGGACAGGCTACGCGCGTGCCACGCTGGCCGTGCGTGAAGGTCTTCAAGCTCCCGTGCCTGCCCTCGATCCGGTCGAATGGCTGACCATGAACGACATGATGGGCGGCATGATGGGGGGCATGGACCATGGCGGGTCCGGCCAGGCCATGGAGATGACCGGGATGACGGGCATGACGGGCATGACGGGCATGACCGGGATGACCGGGATGACCGGGATGGGCTCGGGTTCGATGTCCGGGATGGATCATGGGGCGATGGCTGGCATGAACCACGGTGGCATGGCGATGGATCACAGCCAACACGCCGCGGCTGCGGGGGGACTGGCCGTGCCCAGCACTACTGCCCGCCACGCTCGCACCGAGTATGGTGCCAGCACGGACATGCGCGTTGACATGGCGCGCACCAACCTCGATGACCCCGGCATTGGACTGCGCAACAACGGTCGGCGCGTGTTGACCCTCGCGGATCTGCATACCCCGTCGGGGCCGCTGGACAAGAGAGGCCCTGGCCGGGAGGTCGAATTGCACCTCACGGGCAACATGGAACGCTACGCATGGTCCCTGGACGGGCTGGAGTTCGGAAAGTCCACGCCGGTGCACTTCAAACACGGCGAGCGGCTGCGGGTCATTCTGCACAACGACACCATGATGACCCATCCCATGCACCTGCACGGCATGTGGAGCGAGCTGGAAAGCCCCGACGGTCGCTTCCTTGCGCGCCGCCACACCCTGCCGGTGCAGCCGGCACAACGCATCAGCTTCCTGGTGACAGCCGACGCGCTCGGCCGCTGGGCGTGGCACTGCCACCTGATGTTCCACATGGATGCCGGCATGTTCCGCGAAGTCGTGGTGTCTTGAACCCAGCGCACAAGGAAGACCAAGAATGTCCAAAGCACTCCCCACTCGCGCACTGGCCACGACGCTACTGGCCCTGGTAAGCGTCGCCGCACAGGCACAAGCACAGAACGACCATGCTGCGCACGGCCAGGCCGACTCTCAAACGGCCGCGCCATCCACTCAGACCGTGGCTCCTGCCGCCGACCCGCACGCGGGTCACGCGGCGTCGGCGAGCGGCTCGACCGCGGCCCCGGCCATGGATCACGGCAACATGCAGATGCAGGGCGGGTCGGCGCCTCCTGACGCCCGCGATCCGCATGGCTACTCCAATGGCCTGACATTGGGATCGGGCGACTACGCCGTACCCGGTGTGCCGCGGCTGATGCTGGCCGACGAACACAGGTTCTTCTCGTTGCGCGGCGAAACCCTGGAACGCCGCTTCACGCGCAAAGGGGACGATTCCACGGCCTACGACCTCCAGGCGTGGTATGGGACGACCTACAACAAGGCCGTCGTGAAGGCCGAAGGCGATATCGCCAAAGGAAAGCTCGAAGAATCGCGTACCGAGCTTCTCTGGGGGCACGCCGTCGCACCGTACTGGGACACCCAGCTCGGCATTCGGGTGGATAACGGCGAAGGCCCGAGCCGTCAATGGTTGGCTTTCGGCATCCAGGGCCTCGCCCCCTACTGGTTCGAGCTGGAGGCGACGGGCTACGTGGGAAGTGGCGGACGTACGGCGCTGCGTGTCGAAGGCAGCTACGAGCTGCTGCTGACCCAGCGACTGATTCTGGAGCCTCGCGCCGAGTTGCAGTTCTATGGCAAGGACGACCCGGAACGCGGTATCGGCAAGGGCTTGGCCGAAGCGTCTGCTGGCTTGCGCCTGCGCTATGAATTCAGTCGCCAGTTCGCCCCCTATATCGGCGTGGAACGGGCGGGCAGCTTCGGACGCACCGCGGACTATGTGCGTGCCGAAGGCGGCCGCGCGCAGCAGACGCGCTGGGTGGCTGGCGTGCGATTCTGGTTCTAGAACCTAGCGGGTTTGATCATCTGATGAGAGGCAATCTATGAACATGCACTACGACAGAAGCCAGGGCAAAGTGCCGAGACGCCAGGCATTGATCGCTGGCTTGTTGGTGATGGCACTCGCAGGACCGAGCCTGGCGCAGAGCCGACCGATTGCCAAGGTCTGGAAGGACCCGAGCTGCGGATGCTGCAAGGACTGGGTCTCACACCTGCAAGGCGCAGGCTTCGATGTGCAGGTTCTCGACACCGGGAACACGGCAGCGCGCACGCGGCTGGGCATCCCGCAGAAGTACGGTTCGTGCCACACGGCGCAGATCGGCAGCTATGCCATCGAGGGTCATGTGCCTGCCTCGGACATTCAACGCTTGCTGCGCGAAGCCCCGCAGGCCATCGGCCTTGCGGCGCCCGGCATGCCGGTCGGTTCGCCCGGCATGGATGGTCCGGCCTATGGTGGACGCAAGGACGCCTACGACGTGCTGCTGATCGGGAAAAACGGTAGCAGCACGGTCTATCAGTCGCATCGCTGACCATCCATCAACCCTTCTCCGTGGAGATATGCCATGCAGCATCAGCACACACATACCCCCCAGCGATCGTCCCCGGTTCTGGCGATCGCGCTACGGCGTGGCGTTCCTCATCATCGCCGCTGTCGCCGCGTATTTCCTGCTCAAGGAGCACACGGCACATGTTGCCGGCTATCTCCCCTTCCTGCTGCTGGCGGCTTGTCCGCTGATGCACCTGTTCATGCACCGTGGTCACGGCCACGGCGGACACGATCATGCCGCGCGTCAGGGTGAGGAAGGTGCCGCAGCCTCCAAGGAGCAGAAGCAATGAGTCGAGGCACTCGCACCGTGCGAGCACGCGACGCCGCGCTTGTCTCCTTGCGCGCGTGCGGCCTGCTGCGATCACCAGACACCAACGGTTAACGGCGGAGGGCACTTGTCACTATGAATTCACCCAGCAAGTCTTCAGGACATGAGCACGCAGGCATGGCGGCGGGTGCCACAACGTCCGGCACGCATACCCACCACCATCACGCCAGCCATGCTGGAAGTGACGATGCGGGCGGGCCCTCAAGCCACTCGCAGCCCGATGCCTCGACACGAGATCCGGTGTGTGGGATGGCGGTCACGGCGGCGTCGGAGCACCGCTCCACGCACTTGGGGAACACGTACCTGTTTTGCAGCACCGGATGCAAGGCCAAATTCGACGCCGATCCGGCGCGATATGCCAGCGGTGGCGCGGGCATAGGCACAGGCAGCGGCCATGCACCGCATCACCATGCCAGCACCGCGATTTCACCGGCCCCGGCGGCATCGCCAACCGCACCCGGAACAATCTACACCTGCCCGATGCACCCGGAGATCCGCCAGGATCATCCGGGAATCTGCCCCAAGTGCGGGATGACGCTGGAGCCTCTGCTGCCCGACCTCGACGACGACAACCCGGAGTTGCGTGACTTCTCGCGTCGCTTCTGGTGGACCTTGCCGTTGACGCTCGTGGTCCTGGCGCTGGCGATGCTGGGCGAGCGGCTACACCTGATGGACATGGCTACACAGAGCTGGGTCGAGTTGGTGCTGTCGTTGCCGATCGTGCTGTGGGCCGGCTGGCCCTTCTTCTCCCGCGGCTGGCTGTCCGTGGTCAACCGCAGCCCGAACATGTGGACACTGATCGGCCTGGGAACGGGTGCGGCATTCATCTACAGCGTCGTGGCAACCGTTGCGCCGGAAGTGTTTCCAGCTTCCTTCATGTCCATGGGACGGGTCGGCGTGTATTTCGAGGCCGCCGCCGTCATCATCTCGCTGACACTGCTCGGCCAGGTGCTGGAACTCAAGGCGCGCTCCCAGACTTCGGCGGCCATCAAGTCGCTGCTGGGGCTGGCGCCCAAGACCGCGCGGCGCATCAATGCGGACGGCAGCGAGGAAGACGTGCCGCTCAGCCATGTGCACGTCGGCGATCTGCTGCGCATCCGACCCGGCGAGAAGGTGCCGGTGGATGGCATCGTGCACGAGGGCAGCAGCTCGATTGACGAATCCATGCTGACCGGCGAACCGCTGCCCGTAAGCAAGCGCGCGGGCGACAAGGTCATCGGGGCCACACTCAACACCAGCGGCGCGCTGGTCATGCGTTCGGAGCGGATCGGCTCGGACACCGTTCTGTCGCAGATCGTCCAGATGGTCGCCCAGGCGCAGCGTTCCAAGGCGCCGATGCAACGCATGGCCGATGTCGTTGCCGGCTACTTCGTGATGGCCGTCGTTGCCATTGCGGTCACGACGCTCTTTGTATGGGGATTCTTCGGGCCGCAGCCCACCTGGGTCTATGGACTCATCAATGCGGTGGCCGTTCTGATCATCGCCTGCCCGTGCGCGCTGGGTCTGGCCACGCCGATGTCGATCATGGTCGCAACGGGCCGTGGCGCCACGCAGGGCGTGCTATTCCGCGATGCCGCGGCGATCGAGAATCTTCGCAAGGTCGATACCCTCGTCATCGACAAGACAGGAACCCTGACCGAAGGCCGACCTGCTTTCGATCAGGTCGTCGCAGCACCCGGCTTTACGAACGATGAGGTGCTGCGTCTTGCGGCCAGCCTGGACCAGGGCAGTGAACACCCCCTGGCCGACGCCATCGTGCAGGCCGCGCGTGCCCAGGGCCTCCAACTCGTGAAGCCTCAGAGCTTTGAATCGGGAACCGGCATCGGCGTGCGCGGAAAGGTTGAGCACCGGCAACTCGCGTTGGGCAACACAGTGCTGATGGAACAGTCTGGCGTATCGGTGGAACCGCTCGTACCCCAGGCCGAAGCTCTGCGCGGCGAAGGGGCAAGCGTCATGTACTTGGCTGTGGACGGGCAGCTCGCGGGCTTGCTCGCCGTATCCGATCCGGTCAAGGGCAGCACCCCCGAGGCCCTGGCCGCGTTGAAGGCTGCGGGCCTGCGGGTCATCATGGCCACCGGGGACGGGCAGACCACCGCCAAAGCCGTCGGTGCACGCCTAGGCATCGACGAGGTGCATGGTGAGGTCAAGCCGGCGGACAAGCTCATGTTGATCGAGCGGCTGCAGAAAGAAGGACGCATCGTCGCCATGGCCGGAGACGGCATCAACGACGCGCCGGCCTTGGCGAAGGCAGACGTGGGCATCGCCATGGGAACGGGGACCGACGTGGCGATGAACAGCGCCCAGGTCACGCTGGTCAAGGGCGACCTGCGTGGCATCGCTGTCGCTCGCACGCTCTCGGTGAGTACCGTGCGCAACATGAAGCAGAACCTCATGTTCGCCTTCCTCTACAACGCGCTGGGCATCCCCATCGCCGCCGGGGTTCTCTATCCCCTCACGGGCTGGCTGCTGTCGCCGCTGATCGCAGCATTGGCGATGAGCCTGAGTTCGGCGTCGGTCGTTGGCAACGCCTTGCGCCTGAGAGCGAGCCGACTGTGACCGGATTTTCTTTCTGAACCTACAGGAGCCTGCTATCGCCCAGCGAACCGTTTCTTTCGTTCCACGCCGTTGCGAAGGTGCAAGCCTTATCTCGGCACTTCGCTCTTAAACCACTCCTCACACATCAAGGTAGAAATCTCTATGACCCGTTCACATTTCATCGCCAAGCTCGTCGCGCCGATCGCTGCTGGTCTGTTCGCCACCGCCGCATTCGCGCATCCTTCGCTGGTGTCTTCAACGCCAGCCGACAAGTCGCAGGTTTCCGCGCCAGCCACCATCGAGCTGAAGTTCTCCGAAACGCTGGTGCCGCAGTTCTCCGCCGCGAGCCTTGTCATGACTGGCATGCCGGGAATGGCGAGCCATGGCCCGATGAAGATCAACGCCAGCGTCGCGGGTGCCGGCGACGGCAAGACCATGGTCATCACGCCAGCACAGGCGCTCCAGCCCGGCGACTATCGCGTCGAATGGCGTGCCGTCTCCTCGGACACGCATCCGATCACGGGTAACGTCACCTTCAAGGTGAAGTAAGCCCATGGCCGGGGATTGGTTGACCATCGTCCTGCGCCTGGCGCTTTATCTGGACCTGGCGGCGGCGTTTGGCGTCGCCATGTTCGGACTCTATGCTTTGGGCAACGCCGAGCGATCCTCGACGATCTCGCGCCGCTATCGCGTCCTCATTGGCGCATCCGCTGCCATCGGCATTGCCCTGTCGATGTGGGGCATGACGGTCATGGCCAAGGCCATGTCCGGCGCCCAAAGCTACGCGGAGCTGTCAACGCACGTTTTCGACATGCTCATTACGGGCACGCACATGGGCATCGCCTGGTGCATTCGCATCCTCGCGCTGTTGGTGTGTGTGCTCGTCGCAATGTTGAAATTGAACGCTACCTTGCGATTTGCAGTGATGGCGCTCTCCACCGGCGTGGCGCTGGCGACCCTTGCGTGGGCAGGCCACGGCGCCATGGACGACGGCGTTCGCGGCTACATCCATCTTGCGTCGGATATCACCCACCTCTGGGCAGCGGGCGCTTGGGTGGGCGCATTGTTGGCGTTCTTGATGCTGGCATCCCACAAGCGGGATGTCGCGCAAGACCCGGTAGCGGTCCTCAGTCGGACGTCGAATGGCTTTGCTCGCATAGGTACAGCGATCGTGGCTGCACTCGTCGTGAGTGGAACTCTCAATTACCTGTTGATCGCCGGACCATCGTTTGATCCGCTCATCTCGACGCTGTATGGCCGGCTGCTGATGGTAAAGCTCCTGCTTTTCGCAGGCATGCTGGCGTTGGCTGCTGCCAATCGGTATCGGTTGAGCCCGAGCCTGGAGGCAGCTTTGAAGGCAGGCAATCGCGCACAGGCAGTCATCAAGCTTAGGCAGAGTCTGTTCACGGAGGCAACCTTGGCCGTTTTGGTTCTGGCGAGCGTTGCATGGCTTGGCATCTTGTCTCCCACTGGAACCTAATCCTTCATGGGCGGCAGATGACAGCGCATGAATTGAATGTAATGCACGGGTAAGCCCTCTGTAGACCGCCTGCTTCTACATTTAACGACGCGGCGCAAGTTGTCGTCGTTTTTACGGGTATACGGATTTAATGGTTGATGGGGCACCTTCACCCCATCAATCTGATACCACCCTCAGATGGTTGACAGATCGACTCCGTAGTTGAGTTCCTCTGCGAAGTCCGGCAGTCCGTAACCGATGGTTTTCTTGTAGAAAGGAGAGACCTTCGCAGTCGGTGCCTTCTTCTTGTGCTTCGTGGTGTAGAGCATTCGTGCCCGCATCACCTCGAAGGAGTAACCGCGCCCTTCACGGTTCTTGTCCTTGGCCAGTCGGTTGATGGACTCCGTGTAAGCGTTGGTGACGGGCATGTCCGTCTCGAAGTAGGTCATGGTCTCTTCGCGCCAGTTTCCCACTGCCCTGACCAGATCGCTCCAGACTTCCTTTTGGCCCTTCGGGATGGTGGCTATCCACTCGTCCAGGGCGGCTTCTGCCTGGAGCCGTGTGGTGGCGTCCCAGATGCCGTAGAAGCGCTCCTTGTGCTCGTAGGCGGCCAGCAGTTGCGGGAACGCGCCTGTCCAGGTCTCCATGATGAGGCGCTCCCGGTCTGAGACTTCGTGAGCGCGTTTCAGCAGGATTTTCCGGTCTCCCTTGAGAGTCCGGCTCTGGGACGGTTTCAGCTCCTTTCTGAGGCCCTTGCGCACTCTCTCTAGGGCATCGTTGGCCATGCGCACCACATGGAACTTATCGACCACGATACGGGCCTGGGGCAGCACAGCCTTGACCGCTGCCCGGTAGGGGTTCCACATGTCCATGCTGACGATCTCGACCTTCTGCCGGTCTTTCAGCTTCATCAGGTAGTTGGTCACCACGTCCTGGCGGCGGGTGGCCAGCAGGTCGAGCAGGGTTCGCTCCTCAATGTTGGTCAGAATGCAGCGGTAGCGCTTGTTCAGGTATAGCTCGTCAATGCCCAGGATGCGGGGCGTCTCGAAGCGGTGCCAGCGCCCCAGGAACTCGGCGCGGGCGTTGAAGATGTCGCGCACCGTCTTCTCGTCCAGGCCGGTCTGTGCCGCCACAAAGGTGTAGGGGTGGTTGAAGGATTCCTTCTCCACGTACTCATGCAGCCGCAGTGTCATACGGAATCCGTCCACCATCTCCGGTAGCTGGGGCCTGAATGTTGTCTTGCAGGCCCGGCAGGTGTATCGGCGGCGGACCACCCAGAGAGTGACCCGCTTGCCGTGGATGGGCAGATCACGATAGGGAACGTCACGCTTGCCGAACCGTACGAACTCACCCTGCACGCCGCATTCCTCGCAGGCGATGGGATCGGGCACGTCCACCTGGAAGTGCATTTCGTCGTCGGTTGATTTGCAGCCCAGTACTTGGTATTGCGGCAGGTGAAGGATGTTGTCGGGAAGTTCGGTCATGGTGTTGTATAGGCGTAGGTGTCAGTCAGATCCATCCGGCTCGGCATTGGTGTTTGCTTTTTTACCCAACAAGCTGCTGGAAACGAAAAGTAAGGCACCGAGGACAATTGCAATATCAGCCAGGTTGAAGGCCGGCCAATGCCAGTCTCGCCAATAGAAATCAAAGGAATCCACAACATAGCCGCGAAAGACCCGGTCAATCAGGTTGCCCATGGCGCCACCGAGGATAAGACTGTAAGCGATGGCTTCTCCTTTATGACGATTTTCAAGGATCAGCTTGATCAGAAAAATCGAGACCACTACCGCGATTCCGATAAAAAAGTAGCGCTGCCAGCCTCCACCATTCGCAAAAAGACTGAATGCGGCACCGGTGTTCCATAGGTGCACCCAGTTAAAGAACGGGGTCACCGAAACATACTCGCCATAGGCCATTGATTGCTGCACCAGCCACTTTACAGCCTGATCAGACGCTGCCAGCAGGCCCGATATGGACAATAGGGCATACGGCGAGAGCTTTTTGCCAATAATGAGCATTATTTAACCCTTCAACGCCAAAATGCGTCTGGCACCGTTAAGTACAATGCCCCCCGCGATGGTGCCGATAATCAGATCCGGATAATTGGAACCGGTCCACGCGACCAGGGCGCCGGCGGTGATGACCCCCAGGTTGATCACCACGTCGTTGGCCGAGAATATCCAGCTTGCCTTCATGTGCGCCCCGCCTTCCCGATGTTTGGATATGAGCAGCAGACAACTGGTATTGGCAATCAATGCGACGAATGCGATAGCCATCATCACCAGCGATTCAGGCTCACTACCGAATACAAAGCGTCTCACCACCTCTACGAGCACGCCCACAGCCAAGATCAGTTGTAGTACACCAGCAAGATGCGCGGCACGTACCTGCATTTTCACGCTATGTCCAACCGCATAAAGGGCAAGCCCGTACACCGCCGCATCGGCAAAATTGTCCAGGGATTCTCCAATCAGGCCGGTGGACTGGGCGATCAGACCGGCAGTCATTTCCACCACGAACAGAAGTGCATTGATGCCGAGCAACCAGCGCAGGGTCCCGGATTCTTGCTTAGCAGAAGCTGCCGAAAACTCGGCGGCCTTGATGGTCTCCGGATTTGCAGCGACGGTTTCCTGAAGCGAGGCGCCTAGCCCCAAGGTCTTCAGTTTCGAGGTGACGGGCTCGACCTCGCCGTCATGCACGACCTTCAGCCGGCGGTTCGACAAGTCGAAGGACAGCGCCCGAATCTCCTCAAAGCCGTTCAGGGCTAGGCGAATCATTCGTTCTTCTGATGGACAGTCCATCTTCGGCACGGCATAAACACTGACCCATCTCCCTGGCGCCTCGGAGGAGGCCTGTATATCGGTATCCGCTGCGGACGTTGCATCACCGCCACAGGCGCCACCACAGGATTTGCTCATGATACGACTCCACTTGAACAATGTTGTGGTACCATTTAAAACTATAAAGCTACTATAAGGTCAATAGAGTAAAGAATCCGTTGGGGAGGAGGCTGATGCGCATTGGTCAGTTGGCGCAGTTGGTAGGGGTCGAAACACAGACGATCCGCTTCTATGAACAGCAGGGCTTGTTGCCGCCGCCTGATCGGCAGGACAACGGTTACCGTGTCTATACCGAGAAGCATGGTGAGGGGCTGGCCTTCATCCGTCGCTGCAGAATCCTGGGCCTGTCACTGGCTGAGATTCACGAACTACAGAGCTATCAGGACGACCCTCATCAGCCTTGTACCGCCGTCAACGCCTTGCTCGATGATCACATCTCTCATGTGCGGTCGCAGATAACCGCTCTGCAAGCGCTTGAGAAACAACTCGTTTCACTGAGAGCGAGTTGCAACGATGACCGGGAAGTTGAGGCGTGTGGGGTTCTTGCTGGAATTAGCGAAGGAAACATGCACCAGCAGTAGGTGAAGCATCAACCAGATAATCCGATGAGATGCCGGTCTGTCTCACTCTCATGCAAAGGTAAGATCAACCATTTAATCCGCTTACCCGTTTTTACAAAGGAGTCGATCATGAAATCGCAAATTGTCATTGCCGCCCTGTTGAGCGCTCTCTCCGTGCCAGCCTTCGCCGGTCATGCAGCAGCCCAAGCAGCCAAGGAGATGGTTCCCTTGGCTGACGGGGGAACGCTGTACATCTTCAAGGACGGAAAGATGGCACAGGAAAGCCGCTTCGGGCGCGCCGTCTATCTCAATGTCGGGGCTTCGGTGTCGACGAAGGATGGGCGCAACATCGCGATCACCAGCAATGAAGTCGCTCGCCTCGGCTCGCTGCTACAAAAAGAGCACGGCGGATGACGCCGCGGGTGTGCGGTGCTTTTCAAAGCTTCTGCACAGTGTGACAGAGACGCGCGCCCCGATTGGGCGCGCGCGATTGGGACGCGTCACGAGCAACCACGAGCGCTCAAGATGCCAGTTTTTGCGATGTCAAGCGCATCAACTTCCCTGGAATGGATCCAGCCTCCACATCCACCGTGATTCGTCCACGGGACATCTGGCGCGAATGAGAACCTGCGAGGAGCCCGATTTATGGAGTTGCGTCATCTACGATGCTTTGTCGTCTTGGCAGAGGAGTTGCATTTCACGCGGGCGGCCGAGAGGCTGCATATAGAGCAACCCCCCTTGTCTCGCGCGATCAAGGAATTGGAAGATGAGCTTGGGGTCACGCTGTTTGACCGCGACCGCAGGGGTACACGGCTGACCGTGGCGGGGGCGGCATTCTTGCAGGACACCCGCCGACTCTTCACTGTCCTGGAGCAAGCGCGTGAGAATGCCAGAGCCATTGCCGCGGGCCTGAGGGGCAGCCTGCGCATTGCAATTTCCGATGGTGCGATGGACCCACGACTATCGGCGTTCCTAGGCGGTAAACTCATAAATTCGCTTGGCGTTTTTTGGCAGCTGTGATTCAAGGCTTCCGAATGAGGGAGCTTTGAATGACGCGCCGCCGCTATGAACTCACCGACCACGAATGGTCGATCATCTCGCCGCTACTGCCAAACAAGCCGCGCGGTGTTCCTCGGGTTGATGATCGTCGCGTTCTGAACGGCATTCTCTGGCGCTTCAGAACGGGTTCCCCGTGGGCGGAAGTTCCAGAACGCTATGGCCCATCGACCACCTGCTACAATCGCTTCGTCCGCTGGCGGAAGGCCGGTGTCTGGGATCGACTTCTCGAAGCGGTTTCCAAGGCTTACGACGGCGATATCGTCATGATCGACTCGACCTGTGTTCGCGTTCACCAGCACGCGGCCACGGGAAAAAGGGGGATGGAGACGATGGCGGCATGGGACGTTCCCGTGGCGGGCTCACCAGCAAGATCCACGCGCTCGTCGATGCCGAAGGCCGTCCCGTCACCCTCCACCTGACCGCCGGTCAGGTGGCCGACTGCACCGAGGCCGAAGTGCTGATCGACAGCCTTCGCGAAGGCGACATCCTGCTGGCCGACAAGGGCTACGACAGCAACGCCATTCGCGCCAAGGCTGCCGAGCGGAAGGCCTGGGCCAACATTCCGCCGAAGACCAACCGCAAGGGTAGCTTCACTTTCTCCCGCTGGGTCTATCGGCAGCGGAACCTCGTCGAACGGTTCTTCAACCGGATCAAGCAGTTCCGCGGTATCGCCACTCGCTACGACAAGCGACCGGAGAACTATCTCGCCGCCGTCAAGCTCGTGGCCGCGAGGATCTGGTGCCTGAGCTTATGAGTCTACGCCCTAGCAAAAAGAAATCCGTTTGGGATTCCCGAATCTTATCAAACCCTGAGGGGGGATCTCTGGTCTGCCATGTATCGCAAAAACGGTCGTTTATGAGAGGGGCGTGGCGGACCGCCACCGGTTCCATCGTCACAAGCGTCCGTGTTTCTCAAAACGATCTCCTGAAATTTATCTCTCATTTTCCTAGTAGTACAATGATTTTTTAAGAGGTTTCGCATATTTGCTGGCTATGTCCGCGTCTCAACACAGGACTAGAGTCCCAACTTGCAGTCCGCGCGCTCAAGGTGGCGGGCTGTGATAAGATATTCGTTGTAAAGGTATCCGGCGCGTAGCGAGATCAGCCGGAGCTAACCGCCGCCCTGTCCTACATGCGCGAAGGCGATAGCCTTGT
>NZ_CP121017.1:600000-840000 GCF_041468085.1 Tistrella mobilis
AAAAATAACGGATCCCGCGGCGAATGCCGTGATGGACGTCACTTTACATACATTCATGCACGTATATTACTTGTGCAGTGCACTCGCCTCCACCCCCTTCGTGACGGCGTTAGATCCACGCCGCGGCGGCAGCCCACCCTCCGGGGGAGCGGCAGGCGGCGGGTCTCGACAGGAATTGAGGAAGATCCATGGTCCGGTACCGTTTCGGGCGGCGCGACAGACGCGCCGGCCCCGCTGTCGTTCTGTCGACGATCGCCGCTCTCGCCCTTGCTGCGTGTGATGCGGCGGAGTCGAATGCGCCCGCACAGCAGCAGGGCGGGCAGATGCCGCCGGCACAGGTGAGTGTCGTCGAGGCGACGCCGCGCAATCTGCCGCTGTCTTATGAATATGCCGGCCGGGTCGCCGGTTCGAAGTCGGTCGAGGTGCGCGCCCGGGTCCAGGGGATCCTGCTTGAGCGGACCTATGTGGAAGGCGCGCGCGTCGAAGCGGGCGACCTGCTGTTCCGCATCGACCCCGATACCTACAAGGCGGCGGTTGCCGAAGCCGAGGCTTCGGTGGCCGAATCGAGGGCCAGCCTCGCCAAGGCCGATCGCGACTGGGCGCGCGGAGCGAAGCTGTTCCAGCAGAACGCGATCAGCGCGTCGGAACGCGACCAGCTGCTTTCGGCCCGCGATCTTGCCCGGGCATCTCTGGCCTCGGCGGAAGCGCGGCTCGACACCGCCAAGATCAACCTGGCCTATACCGAAGTGCGCGCACCGATCGCCGGCGTGACCAGCATCGAGGAAGTGTCCGAAGGCAGCCTGGTCGGCACCGGTTCGACCGACAGCCTGCTGACCACGATCACCCGGCTCGACCCGGTCTATATCAACTTCTCGGTGCCCGACAGCGAACGTCAGCGTCAGCTTCGGCTGGTTGCGGCGACGCCGGGCAAGGAGCAGAAGCTCGACGTTGCGGTGAAGGTCGAGGGGCGTGACGAGGTGGTGCGCGGCCAGGTGAACTTTGCCGACAGCACCATCGACCCCTCCACCGGCACCGTGCGGCTGCGCGCCGAGGTCTCTAATCCGGACGAGGCGCTGATGCCCGGCCAGTTCGTGCGGGTGTCGCTGCAGGGCCTGACCCTGCCCAATGCCATCGCGGTGCCGCAGGAAGCCGTGCAGCAGGGGCCGAACGGCACCTTCGTCTATGTCGTGGAAGAGGGCGGCAAGGCCGGCGTGCGGCCGGTGGTGCTGGGCCCGACGGTCGGCAAGGAGTGGGTGGTCGAGCAGGGCCTGGCATCGGGCGACGACGTGATCGTCGGCGGTACGATCAAGGTCCGCCCGGGCGCCCCGGTGCAGGTTGCCAAGGGCGGTGATGCCGCCCCGGCACGCCCGGAGGGTGGTGCATGATCTCGCGCTTCTTCATCGACCGCCCGGTTTTTGCGGCGGTCATCTCGATCGTGATCGTGCTGGCCGGTTTCATGGCCATGCGCGCCCTGCCGATCGAGCAGTATCCCGAAATCGTCCCGCCCCAGGTGGTGGTGAGCGCGAGCTATCCGGGCGCCAGCCCGGAGGTGCTGGCGGAATCGGTGGCCTCCCCCATCGAGCAGGAGATCAACGGCGTCGAGGGCATGCTCTACATGACCTCCAACGCCTCGGCCGCGGGCTCGCTTGAGATCACCGTCACCTTCGAGATCGGCACCGACCCCGATCAGGCGACCATCAACATCAACAACCGCGTGCAGGCGGCCGAACCGCTGTTGCCCGAGACGGTGCGCCAGCAGGGCGTGCGCGTGGAAAAGCGGTCGTCTTCGATCCTGCAGGTGGTGACCATGCAGGCCCCGGTCGACCGCTACGACCCGATCTATGTCAGCAACTACGCGCTGCTGAACGTGATCGACGAGCTGAAGCGGGTGCCCGGCGTGGGCGACGCCTCGCTGTTCGGCGCCAAGGACTATTCGATGCGCATCTGGCTGAAGCCGGATGAGCTGGCGCGCTATGATATGACCCCCTCGGATGTGGCCGGCGCCATCGAGGAGCAGAACGACAATTTCGCGGCCGGCAAATTCGGCCAGGAGCCGGATGCCGGCGGCCAGGCCTTCACCTATACCGTCCAGACCCCGGGCCGGCTGCCCGATGCCGAAGCCTTCGGCAACATCATCCTGCGCTCTGATTCCAACGGTGCCGTGCTGAGGCTGCGCGACGTGGCGCGGGTGGAGCTGGGGGCCAAGGACTATGCCTTCCAGTCCTATTACAACGGCCAGCCCTCGGTCGCGATCGGCATCTATCTGCAGCCGGGCGCCAATGCGCTGTCGACCGCCCAGGCGATCAGCACGCGGATGAGCGAGCTTTCGCAGCGCTTCCCCGAAGGCATCTCTTACGCGCTGCCCTATGACACGACCAAATTCGTCCAGGTGTCGATCGAGGAGGTGATCAAGACCTTCGCCGAGGCGATCGCGCTGGTGATCGTGGTGGTGTTCCTGTTCCTGCAGAGCTTCCGTGCGACGCTGATCCCGATCATCGCGGTGCCGGTGTCGCTGGTCGGCACCTTTGCCGGCATGTATCTGCTGGGCTTCTCGATCAACCTGCTTACACTCTTCGGCATGGTGCTGGCCATCGGCATCGTGGTCGACGACGCCATCGTCGTGCTGGAGAATGTGGAACGCGTGATGCGCGAAAAGGGCCTGCATCCGCGCGAAGCCGCCATTCAGGCCATGGAGGAAGTGTCGGGCGCGGTCATCGCGATCGTGCTGGTGCTGTGCGCGGTGTTCGTGCCCGTGGGCTTCCTGGGCGGCCTGACCGGCCAGATGTACAAGCAGTTCGCGATCACCATCGCGATGTCGGTGTTCATTTCCGGCATCGTGGCGCTGACCCTGTCGCCGGCGCTGTGTGCGCTGATGCTGAAAGAGGGCGAGCACAAGCCCTGGGCCTTCTTCCGCTGGTTCAACCGCAATTTCGATCGCCTGACCCGCGGCTATGTCTATGGCGTGTCGGTGATCGTGAAGCGGGCTTTCCTGGCCATTCTGGTTCTGGCGGCGGTCGGCTTCGCGTCCTGGACGCTGTTCCAGAAGATCCCGGGCTCCCTGCTGCCGAACGAGGACCAGGGCTATATCATCGCCCAGACCTATCTGCCGCCGGCCGCGTCGCTGTCGCGGACCGAGGACAGTGCGCTGGGCCTGACCGAGAAGTTCATGCAGCATCCGGCCGTGAACGAGGTGGTGACGCTGTCGGGCTTCGACCTTCTGTCCTCGGCGCAGAAGACCAATGCCGCCGCCTATTTCCTGCCGCTGAAGGACTGGAGCGAGCGCAGCGATCCGTCGCTGGATGCCCGCAACCTGCCCGGCCCGATGATGGGCATCGGCATGAGCGACCCGAACTCGTTCACGCTGGCCTTCAACCCGCCGCCCATTCAGGGCATCAGCATGACCGGCGGTTTCGAGGCCTATGTCCAGGACCGCACCGGCGGCACCGTCACCGATCTTCAGGCTGCCGTGCAGAGCCTGATCCAGGCGGCGTCGCAGCGGCCGGAACTGACCGGGCTGTCGACCACCTTCTCGGCCGCGGTGCCGCAGTATGACGTGTCGGTCGACCGCGAGAAGGCCAAGGCGCTGGGCGTACCCATCGCGGATGTCTACACCACCATGCAGGCGACCTTCGGGTCGGTCTATGTCAACGACTTCACCCTGTTCGGCCGCACCTTCCAGGTGAACCTGCAGTCGGAAGGCGACTTCCGCCGCACGCCGGACGATATGCGCTATGTCTTCGTGCGCTCCAATTCGGGCGAGATGATCCCGCTCGACGTGCTGGTGACGGCGAAGCGCATCGTCGGCCCCGATATGCTGGAACGCTTCAACCTGTTCACCGGCGCCAAGATCATGGGCCAGCCCGCCCCGGGCTTCAGCTCGGGTCAGGCGCTCTCGGTCATGGAGCAGGTGGCGGCGGAAACCCTGCCCGAGGGTTATACGCTGAGCTGGACCGGGTCGGCCTATCAGGAAAAGGCGGCCGCCGGATCGAGCATGCTGGCCTTCGGCTTCGGCATCGTGATGGTGGTGCTGATCCTGGCCGCACAGTATGAACGCTGGACGATGCCGCTGGCGGTGGTGGCCGCCGTGCCCTTCGCGGTTCTGGGCGCGCTGCTCGCAATCTGGCTGCGCGGCATCGAGAACGACGTGTATTTCCAGATCGGTCTGGTTACCCTGATCGGCCTGTCGGCGAAAAACGCCATCCTGATCGTGGAGTTCGCCATGCAGCAGCGCCGGGCGGGGCGGAGCATCATCGATGCGGCGGACGAGGCGGCACGCCTCCGCTTCCGTCCGATCGTGATGACCTCGCTCGCCTTCATCCTGGGCGTCGTGCCGCTGGCGATCAGCACCGGTGCCGGCTCTGCCAGCCGTCACTCGATCGGGACCGGCGTCATCGGCGGCATGCTGGCGGCCACTTTCATCGCGATGTTCTTCGTGCCGGCCTTCTATACACTGGCGGCGAAGCTGTCGCGGAAGGACCGCCACCAGGCATCAGCCCCGACCGAAACTGCGGAGAGTGCCCATGTCCGTAGCTGACCCGAGCCTCGCGGCACCCGTGATCCGGGGTGATCTGCCCCGCCGCGCGGCCCGGCCCCTCGTTGCCGTTCTTGCCGCGGCCCTGATGTCCGCCTGTGCACTGGCCCCGGCCGGGGATCCCCCGGCCACCCGGACCGGTGCCAGCTGGGGCGAACGCGGCCAGGCCGCTGCCGAGGCGCGCGCGGCCGAACTGCCGGCCGCCCGGGTCGACGCGACCTGGTGGCGCAATTTCGGCGACCCGGCCCTCACCCGCCTGGTCGAGGAAGCGCTGGTCGCCAATGACGACCTGTTGCTGGCGGTGGAGCGGGTGAACGAGGCGCGGGCGCTGGCCCGCGGTACCTCGGCCGACCGGCTGCCGTCGCTGAATGCCAATGGCAGCGCCGAGCGCAACCAGGCGTCGGGTTTCGGCGCGTCTGGCGGGCAGCTGGCCAATACCTTCTCCGCCTCGGCGGCGCTATCCTACGAACTGGATCTCTGGGACCGGCTCAGCAATACCGATCGGGCTCAGCGCGCCCAGTTGCTGCAGACGGTGGCCAATCGCGATGCGGTGCGCCTGACGGTCGCTGCCGATACCGCCAACGCCTATCTCCAGCTGCGGGCGCTGGACCTGCAGCTGGAGATCGCGCGCCGCACGCTGGCCGCGCGCGAACAGACCCTTGAGCTGCAGCGCGCCCAGTATGACGCGGGCACGATCGATGCGCTCGACCTGGCCCAGGCGCGGTCGGAACGGGAATCGACCCGCGCCCGGATTCCCGAGCTGGAAGGTTCCCGCGATCAGGCCGCCAATGCGTTGGGCGTGCTGCTGGGCCGCACCCCGGCGGAGCTGATCGGCAAGGATGTCGAGCGTGGTGTGGCCCTGGACGTCCTGCCGGATGCGCCGGTGCCGCCGCTGGGCCTGCCGTCGGAACTGCTGCTGCGCCGCCCTGACGTGGCGGTGGCCGAACAGCAGATCGCGGCTGCGGCGGCGAATGTCGGCGTCGCCCGGGCGGGTTACTTCCCGCAGATCAGCCTGACGGCTTCTGCCGGCCGGCAGAGCACGCAGCTGGCCGATTTCCTGTCGAACGGCGCCGGCATCTGGGGCCTCGCCCTGGCGCTGACCGGCCCGATCTTCGATTTCGGGCGCACCGATGCCGAGGTCGAGGCGGCGAAATCGCGCTATGAACAGACGGCGATCAGCTACCGCCAGACGGTGCGTACCGCCTTCCAGGATGTCCTGGATGCGCTGGCGTCCCGCACGGCGGCCATGGGCCAGCTGGAAGCCCAGGATGCCCAGGTGGCAGAGCTGCAGAGGACGGTGGAGCTGGCGCGGCTGCGCTACGACGCCGGCTATGCCGCCTATCTGGACGTGCTGGATGCCGAACGCAGCCTGCTCGACGTCGAGCTGTCGCGGGTGACCACCCGCCAGAACCTCTATGTCGCCTCGGTGAACCTGTACAAGGCGCTGGGCGGCGGTTGGGAGGGCCTGCCCCAGGGGGCGGACGATCCCGGCCCGGTGCTGGCCGACCCCTATGGCGGGCTGTCGGACTGATCTGACGGATCGGCCATAGCTCCACGCCCAAGACGGCCCGCACCGCAAGGTGCGGGCCGTCTGCGTCTTCCGGGCCGGTTTCGGGGCCGGCGCACCCTTTCCGGACGGGCGGCGCGATCTAGCTTGCCTGTCGTGATGACGAGGTCCGGCGGGAGCGTTTCGATGACGGATATTCTTGATGCAGATGCGGCCCCGGTGCTGATTTACGGTGCCACGGGCGGTGTGGGATCGGCCCTGGCCCGAATGCTCGCCGCAGAGGGGCGGGCGCTGATCCTGTCGGGCCGGGACGAGGATCGCCTGGCGCGGCTGGGGCGCGAGCTGGGCGTCCGGACGGTGCCGGCCGACGTGACCGGGGCCGGCGCTGCAGCCGGGGCGGCGAAGGCCGCAGCGGAACTGGCCGGCGGCCGGCTGGGCGGGCTTGCCTATTGCGTGGGCTCCATCGCGCTGAAGCCGGTGCACCGGGCAAGCGCCGCGGATTTCATCGAGGCCTTCCGGCTGAACGTGGTGGGTGCCGCCGAAGCGGTGTCGGGCGCCCTGCCGGCGCTGAAGGCGGCCGGCGGGTCCGTGGTGCTGGTGTCGACGGTGGCGGTGGCGCACGGCTTCCCGAACCATGCGGTGATCGCGGCCGCCAAGGGCGGGGTGGAGGGGCTGACACGGTCGCTTGCGGCCGAACTTGCGCCCCGGGTGCGGGTGAACGCGGTGGCGCCGAGCCTGATCCGCACGCCGATGTCGGAGGCGATCACCCGCAACGAGGCCATGGCCGAGGCCCTGGCCGGCCTGCACCCCATGCGCCGGCTGGGCGAGGCTGAGGATGTGGCGGCGATGATGGCCCTGCTGCTTTCCTCTCGCGCCGGCTGGATCACCGGCCAGGTGATCGCGATCGACGGCGGGCGCGGCGCCCTGCATGTGAAGAGCTGACGCGGCATGGCCGGCACGCTTCGCCTGGTGCTGGGCGACCAGCTGACCCGTGGCCTGACCGCGCTCGACGGCGCGGTGCCGGGCGCCGACGAGGTCGTGCTGATGGCCGAGGTTGCGGAAGAGGCGACCCATGTGCCGTCCAGCCGGGTGCGGATCGCGCTCTTCCTCTCGGCCATGCGCCATTTCGCCGGGGATCTGGCGGCGGAGGGGCTGGCCGTCGACTATGTGGCACTGGATGATCCCGCAAACACCGGCAGCCTGGCGGGAGAGCTTGCCCGCGCCATTGCCCGTCATGCACCCCGGCGGGTGGTGATGACGGAAGCCGGCGACTGGCGGGTGGAACAGGCGCTGATCCGGGCGGCCGCGGGCGTGGATCTGGACATCCGCCCCGACACCCGTTTCCTGTGCAGCCGGAACGATTTCCGCGACTGGGCGGGCGGGCGCCGCCAGCTGCGGATGGAGCATTTCTACCGGATGATGCGCCGCCGGACCGGGCTGCTGATGGCGGAAGACGGCGACAGCCCGGCCGGCGACCGCTGGAATTTCGATGCCGAGAACCGCAAGCCCTTCGATGCGACGGCGGCGGGCGGGCGGCCGCCGACGCCGGCGGGCTTTCCACCCGATGACGTCACCCGGGCGGTGATCGGGCTGGTCGATGCGCGGTTCGGGGCCCATGTCGGCGACACGGCGGGTTTCGACTGGCCGGTGACCCGTGCCGATGCGCTGATGGCGCTGGAGGATTTCATCACCCGACGCCTGGCCCGTTTCGGGGATTATCAGGATGCGATGGCGGCGGGGGAGGAGGTGCTGTTCCATGCCCGGATCTCGCCCGCACTCAATCTGGGCCTGCTGGAACCGCTGGAGGTCTGCCGGCGGGCCGAGACCGCATGGGCGGAGGGGCGGGCGCCGCTCGCCGCGGTCGAGGGCTTCATCCGCCAGATCCTGGGCTGGCGGGAATATGTCCGCGGGATCTACTGGCTGGAGATGCCGGGCTATGCGGCGACCAATGCGCTTGATGCCCACCGCCCGTTGCCCTGGATGTACTGGTCGGGCGAGACCGACATGGCCTGCATGGCGGCGGCCCTGAGCCAGACGCTCCGCACCGGCTATGCCCATCATATTCAGCGGCTGATGGTGACGGGCAATTTTGCCCTGCTGACCGGCGCCCGGCCGGGCGAGGTCGCCGCCTGGTATCTGGCGGTCTATGCCGATGCGGTGGACTGGGTGGAGCTGCCCAATGTCCAGGGCATGGCGCTTCATGCCGATGGCGGGCGGATGGCGAGCAAGCCCTATGCGGCGGGGGCCGGCTATATCTCGCGCATGTCGGACCATTGCAGCGGCTGCCGCTATGATCCGAAGCGGCCGACCGGTGATGGCGCCTGCCCGTTCAATGCGCTCTACTGGGATTTCCTGATCCGCAACCGTCGGGTGCTGGGCGGCAATCCGCGGCTGGCGCTGGCCTATCGCTCGCTCGACCGGATGGCGCCGGCGCGCGTGGCTGCGCTGGGCCGCCAGGCCGCGGATTTCCTGGCCCATCTGGACCGGCACGGCAGCGACCGGGGCTTCGGCCGGCCGACGGGCGCCCCGACGGATACCACAGGGGATCTTTTCGCATGACCGACCGGATGGATGCCGGGCTGGACGCGTGGTGCAGCTTTTTCGAGACCCTGTCGCCTGAAAACCTGAACCGGATCGGGGATCTGGCGGTGGCGGAACTGCGCTTCGCCGACCCGTTCAACGACGTGACCGGGCGCGACCGGGTGCGGGCGTTGCTGGCCCATATGTTCGAGACGCTGGAGGCGCCGCGCTTCGAGGTGACGGCGCGTGCCCGCGACGGGGCCCGGGGCCTGCTCCGCTGGCGGTTCACCGCCCGGCGCAAGGGCGGCACGCAGCCCTTCACCCTGGAGGGTATGAGCGAGGTGACGCTGGCGGAAGACGGGCGGGTGGCGGCCCATATCGACCATTGGGACCCGGCGGCGCAGCTTTACGAGCGGGTGCCGGTGCTGGGGGCGGTGCTGCGGATGATCCGGCGCCGGCTGGCGGCCCCCGTCTGATCAGCCCCTCACCGCCCGATCACCCCTTCACCATGCGGGCCGAGAGCGCCAGCCACCAGCGGCTGGGCAGGATCCGGGCGGCGACCAGAAGGCCGGTGAAGCGTTTCGGGAAATGGATGTGGAAGCGGCGCGAGGCCAGGCCGTCGCGCATCGCCCGGGCGGCGGCTTCGGGCTCGATCATCGCCGGCATGCGGAAATCGTTCATGTCGGTCAGCCGGGTGCGGACGAAGCCGGGATTGACCACCCGGACGTCGATGCCGCGCGGTGCCAGTTCCACCGCCAGGGTTTCGGCCAGATTGCAGAGCCCTGCCTTGGAGGCGCCGTAACCGATCGCCCGCGGCAGGCCGCGATAGGCGGAGGCGCTGGCGGTGAGGGCAAGCTGTGGTGCGTTGCCGCGTTCGAGCAGGGGCAGGGCGGCGGCGGTGACCCTGAGACCGCCGGTCAGGTTGACCTCGATCATCTTCGCGGCCTTTTCGACATCGAATGTGTCGATGCCCATCGGCCAGTAGATGCCGGCGGTATAGATCACATGGTCGACGGCGCCCCAGGCGGCCTCCAGACGGGCGGCGGCGGCCGTGAGGGCGGCCTGATCGGTGGCATCCACCGGCAGGGCCAGCGCCTCGGGGCCAAGTTCGCGGGCCAGGGCCTCGATCTCGTCCGCGCGGCGGGCGCTGACCGCGAGCCTCGCACCATCGGCGGCAAGCAGGCGGGCCAGCTCGCGGCCGATGCCGTCGCTGGCGCCGATCAGCCAGACCCGGCGGCCCTGCCAGCTTTCCAGCCGGCGGAGCAGGGGGGCGGTGCCTCGTCGGTCATCGGCCATGGGCCATCTCCACCTGGACCACATCGATGCGGCCGGTTTCGAAACCGGCGGCGCAGTAGGCGAGGTAGTACCGCCAGAGCCGGATGAAGCGGGTGTCGAAACCCGCCGCCAGCACCCGGGCGCGGGCGGCATCGAAGCGGGCCAGCCAGGCGACCAGCGTGCGCGCGTAGTCGTGGCCGAAGGCGAACTCGTCGGTCACCCTGAGCCCGACGGCGGCGGCCTGGGCACGAATGACGGTGCGGGTCGGCAGCATGCCGCCGGGGAAGACATAGCGCTGGATGAAATCGGCCCCACGGCGGTAGCGCTGGTAGTGCCGCTCGTCGATGGTGATCGCCTGGACCAGCGCCCGGCCGCCCGGGGCCAGGCGGTCGGCCAGCGTGCGGAAATAGGTCGGCCACCAGCGCTCGCCCACCGCCTCGATCATCTCGATCGAAACGATGTGGTCGTAGCGGCCCTGAAGGTCGCGATAGTCCCGGAATTCCAGATGCGCCCGATCATCCCAGCCGCCGGCCCGGGCCCGGGCCCGGGCATGCTCCAGCTGGGCGCGGCTGATGGTGATGCCGTGGACCTGATGGCCGCGGGCGGCGGCGCGCTCGGCAAAGCCGCCCCAGCCGCAGCCGATCTCCAGCACCCGGCCGGGGCTGTCGCGCCCTGCTTCCGCCAGGGCGATCCGGTCGAGCAGGCGATCGTATTTGGCGGCCTGGGCGGCCGCCAGATCACCGGTTCCCTCTGGCCCGTAAATGCCGGAGGAATAGGTCATGCTCTCGTCGAGCCAGAGGGCGTAGAAGCTGTTGCCCAGGTCGTAATGGGC
Source organism: Tistrella mobilis (assembly GCF_041468085.1). Lineage (NCBI taxonomy): Bacteria > Pseudomonadati > Pseudomonadota > Alphaproteobacteria > Geminicoccales > Geminicoccaceae > Tistrella > Tistrella mobilis. The sequence continues at coordinate 610,666 of NZ_CP121017.1, forward strand.
GTGGATGTTGCGCTTCGAGCCGCGCCGGCTGTTGCGGCGGAACAGGGCATGGGCCATCCAGCCCAGCAGGCGGGCGGTGCGCCCGCCCGAGAAGCCGCGGGCGATCGCCTCTTCATTGCGGGCGAGCAGGGTGAGCAGGGCGACCAGATCGTCGGTGTCGACCGCGCCGTCCATATAGGCCTCGGCAAAGCCCACCGCGCCGCGCTTCAGGCAACGGCGGACCACCGACCAGTCGGTAAGGCGCAGCACCGCGTGTTCACCGGGCGTGGCACCGCGGGCGGTGACCTTGTGCCCGTCCGGCAGGATGACCGTCAGCTCGCCCACGGCCCAGCGCCCCAGGATGCCGCTGAAGAAGCCCGGCAGATCCAGACCGGCGAGGCCGGCGGGGCCTGCGAAACCGCTTCCCGGGGACAGGCTGTCCGTGCTCATCGGGTCGTCTCCTCCATCGGTGGGGCCGGGCGGCGGTGAAATCTGGTGCCGCGCAGCCAGAGCCTGAGCGCCTGCCAGTGGATCCGCGCCACCACCGACAGCGTCATCACCGGCATCGAGGCCAGCAGCCGGGCGGCATTGGCGAGATCCAGCGGTCGGCGCGTCAGGGTGACGGCGGTCAGCAGCAGCGGGCCGGCCGCATCATGATAATCGATGGCCGCCGAGATCACTTTGTCTTCCATCCGGAAGCGGAAGACGTAATGGCCCTCGACGGCGCAGAAAGGTGAAACGTGGAACACCTTGCGGGCCTGGATCCGGTCGTGCGCGTCGATCGGCCGGCCGTCGTCATGGGCCACGAGATAATTGTGCCGGTCGCCGAAGGTGTTGTTGACCTCGGCCAGCACCGCCCGTAAACGGCCGTCGCCATCCCGGACGAACCAGAAGCTGACCGGGTTGAAGACATGGCCGAAGACCCGGGGATGGGTCATCAGCAGCACGTCGTCCGTGCCCAGATGGCCCAGATCGAACCGGTTCAGAATGTCCTGAAGCCAGGGCCGCCAGGGGCTGCCGTCGCGGGGGCCGTGATCGCGGGTGAGCAGGGCGAGCGGGCGCAGACGGTCCACGCCGAACAGGGCGTTGCCGGCCCGGTCGATCTGGTCCAGGGGCAGGGCGACGTAGAAAGCCGGATAGACGAAGGCGTTCTCCCGCGGCCGTAGCCGCCGGTGCATGACCTTCGCCGATCCGAGCCCGCCTTCGATCCTCATGCGGCCTCCGGTGGCAGCGGCGAATGAACCGTCACGGGTTCAGGATGGGGATGGTGCGGAAACAAATCCAGCGTCCGGGCGACAGAAGCTTGGGATCATTCCGCAGCCAGGGCCCAGCGGTGGCTCGACGCCTCGATCCGCGCGGGCAGGGCGCTCAGGGCCGGCAGGCGGCGCATGGTCGCCTCGCCCAGCAGTTCCGGCCAGGGCAGATCGGCACCGGCCATCACCGCCGCCGCAAGGCCGCTGGCACAGGCATCCTCGTGGAAGCCGAAGCCGAAATGCGCCCCGGCGAACCAGACCCCGCCATCCCCCTGGATCCCGGCCAGGGCCGGCTGGGCCGCGATGGCGGCGGCATCGAACACCGGATGGGCATAGGTGATGTCGGCGATCACCTCGCGCGGCTCCACCGGGGGGTTCAGGGTCACGAAGATGTCGGTGCCGGTTGCAAGCGGCTGCAGGCGGTTCATCCAGTAGCTGACCGCCAGCTGTTCGGTGCCGCTGCCGTCGGCATGCCCCAGATAGTTCCAGGACGCCCAGGCCCGGCGCCGGCGGGGCATCAGCCGGGGGTCACGGTGCAGCACCGCGCGGTTGGGCTGATAGCCGAAGGCCCCCAGAACCCGACGCTCGGCAGCATCCGGCCGGTCGAGCAGGGCCAGCGCCTCGTCGGCATGGGTGGCGAGGATGACGGCCGAGTAGGTCTCGGCCATGCGGCCGCGGCATTTCACCATCGGCCCCGCAGGGCTGCGGATCACCGCTTCCACACCGGCCGAGGTTTCGAGCGTGATGAGAGGATGGGCCAGGATCTGATCGGCATAGCTGCGCGTGCCGCCGGCGACCGTGCGCCAGACCGGCCGGCCGCGATAGTCGAGCAGGGCATGGTTGCGGAAGAAGCGCACGAAGCTTTCGGCGGGAAAGTCCAGCAGGGTCGCGATCGGCGCCGACCAGATCGCCGCGCCCATCGGCAGCAGATAGCGGCGGGCGAAATCGGTCGAGAAACCGTTGCGGTCCAGGAACCGCCCCAGGCTTTCGGTGCCGTCGACGGCCAGAGCCGGGGCCTGACGGTTGAAGCGGTGCATGTCGCGCAGCATCCGCCAATGGCCCATGTCGATCAGGTTGCGGCGGGCGGCGAACAGACCGGCGGCACTGCCGCGATATTCATAGGCGCCACCCGCGAGGCTGACCGAGAACGACATGTCGCTGGCCGCGGTGGTGGTGCCGAGGGCGTCGAACAGCCGGACCAGGTTCGGATAGTTGCGCTCGTTATAGACGATGAAGCCGGTATCGACCGGCACCGGATGGGGGCTGCCCAGCGCCGGGCCGACATCGATGGTGTTGATATGGCCGCCGGCGCGGGGCTCGCGCTCCATCAGGACGACCGGACGGCCGGAGCGGGCCAGCGCCCAGGCGGCGGCGAGCCCGGCTCCGCCGGCGCCGATCACCGCCACCGGCCGGAGGCGTTCGGCGGTCCCGCCCGCCTGCTCGATCTCGTTCAGACCGTACATCCGGTTCACTCCTTGCGGGTCTGCGCATAACCCGCGAGCGCACGCTCACGGGCCTGATCGTGATCGACGATCGGGGCGGGATAGGTATGGCCGGGTTTGATGCCGGCGGCGACGAGGACGGAGGCAGGGGCCGTCCAGGGTTTGTGGAGATAGCGGTCGGGCAGTTTTGCAATCTCGGGCACCCAGCGGCGGACATAGGCGCCCTCGCCGTCGAACCGCTCGCCCTGAAGCACCGGGTTGAAGATCCGGAAATAGGGGGCGGCATCGGCGCCGGTGCCGGCCGACCATTGCCAGCTGGCGGTGTTGCTGGCCGGATCGGCATCGACCAGCGTGTCCCAGAACCACGCCTCGCCCGGCTTCCACCAGATCATCAGATGCTTGACCAGGAAGGAGGCGACCACCATCCGCACCCGGTTGTGCATCCAGCCCGTGTGCCAGAGCTGGCGCATGCCGGCATCGACGATCGGATAGCCGGTCCGGCCGCGCTGCCAGGCATCAAGGGCTGCCGCATCCTCGCGCCAGGGAAAGCCCGCCAGCTGGTCCTTGAGATCGCGCGCCGGCAGGTGCGGGAAATGATGCAGCAGGTGATAGCTGAATTCGCGCCAGCCCAGTTCGGTGAGGAAGGTTTCGGCCGAGGCCCGGGCCGGACCGGTAAGGCCGTGCGCCTCGATGGCGTGATGCACCGCATGCCAGACCGTGCGCGGACCGATCTCGCCGAAGCGCAGATGCGGCGACAGTCGCGAGGTCGTCTCTCCCGCCGGCAGGTCGCGATCGGGCTTGTAGCCGGTGAGCGCCTTGTCCAGGAAGCGGGCCAGACGGTCGCGGGCACCGGCCGATCCGGGTGTCCAGCTGGCGGCGATGCCGCCCGCCCAGCCGGTCCGCGGCAGCAGGTTCAGAGAGGCGAGCGGCACGCCTTCCGGCGCGTCTTCAACCAGGTCCAGCCGGTCGGGTGCGGGCAGAGGCGGCGGGATTTCACCCGCCTCGCGCGCTGCGCGCCAGAAGGGGGTGAAGACCTGATAGGGGCCGCCGGTCTTCGTCGCGATCGTCCAGGGTTCGTGAAGCAGCAGGGCGTTGTGGCCGGCCATATGAACGCCGTCGGCCTTGAGGCGACCGGCGATCGCCCGGTCGCGGGCGGCACCTTCGGGATCATAGACCCGGTTGACCAGCACGGCCCCGGCACCGATCCGGCGGGCGAGCGCCGGGATCTCGCGCGCCGCCGGCCCTTTCAGCAGCAGCAGCCGCCCCCCGATCGCCCGCAGATCGCCATCGAGTGCAGCCAGTGACCCGTGCAGCCACCAGCGGGCGGCCCCCCCGAGCGGGCGCGGCGCCGGCACATCGTCATGGGCCGGGTCGTCGTCTTCATGGACATAGACGCAGACCAGCCGGTTACCGCTCCGGGCGCCGCGATGAAGCGCCGGATTGTCGGCGATGCGCAGATCCTGGCGGAACCAGACGATCAGGGGACGATCGGTCATCGGGCCTCGGCGGACAGGGACATGTCGGGCATGCCGGCGCGCCGGCATGGTTCATGTCACTATACGGCCCGGCTCCGGTGCCGGATCACCCAATTCGGCGGCAGGGCGCCCCGGTCAGCGGCGGGCGGCCCGGGGCGCCCGGGTGGTGAGCACCAGCCCGGCGAGGATTGCGATGCCGCCGGCCAGATGATGGGGCCCCAGCCTTTCGCCCAGGAACAGCATGCTCCAGATCGGCGTCAGGATCGGCATCAGATGCATGAACAGACCCGCCCGGTTCGGGCCGATCTTCGCCACCGCGCCGTTCCAGAGAATATAGGCGATGATCGAGGGGAAGATCGCGACATAGGCGACCGCCGCGATGGTGGTGGCCGAGACGACCGGCAGCCGGCCGTCGGCCACCTCGGTCAGCGCCAGCGGCAGAAGGGCGAGCATGCCGATCAGCATATTGGCCCAGAGCAGCGAGAAGGGGTGCAGCCAGGCCGGCTTGAAGCGCAGCGCCACCGAATAGACACCCCAGGAAAGCGTGGCCCCCAGGATCCAGAGATCACCCGCACCGATCTGCAGATGCAGCAGGGCCATGGGGTCGCCACCCGCCACGATATAGGCCACGCCGCAGAACGAGACGATGATCCCCGCCAGCTGATGGCGGCCCAGCCGGTCGACGCCGGCCAGTGCCGCCATCACCGCGATCGCGATCGGCATGGTGGCGTTCAGCAGCACCGCATTGATGGCGGTGGTCCGTTCCAGCGCCAGATAGACGAAGGTGTTGTAGCCGGCAACCGAGGTCAGCCCCATCAGCAGCAGCTTGGGCCAGGCGCGAAGCAGGCCCGCGCGATCGCGCAGCACATGCGGCCAGGCGATCAGGCTGAACAGCAGGAAGGCGAAGAACCAGCGCAGGAAAGAGAGCGTGAGCGGCGGCACCTGCCCGGCCACCGCCCGGCCGACCACGAAATTGAACGACCAGAAGGTCACGGTCAGCACCAGCGCCGCCATGGCGCGACGGCGGGCGGAGGCGTCGACCACGGTGTCGGTCGCGGGGCGGGGGGTATCCGATGCCACCTTGAGGATCTTCCCGAAACACTGTGGCGCCGGCTGCCGGGGCGCCTGAACGACATGAGGCGCCGAACCTTAACGGGTCGGCGCCTCATGGTCGAGACCGGGCTGTGGCAAGTCCCCGAACCGACGGCACGACGTCCGGGATATGCTGCACTGCAGCACGGGCTGTGCGGGGGATGGGAACTGCCGGAACGGAGATCCGTTCAGCGGGCGGCGAGACCGCCATTGGTGCCCTGGTGGCCGCCGAACAGGCGGCCGATGCGGGCAATGAGGTTGTCGATCGACCGGGCGAAGGCGCGGGCGCGCATCTGGCGGGCTTCGCGGATCAGCGCGTCGATTTCGTCCTGAGAGGGGATCTGGGCAATCTTGGTGGCGGCCATGGGAGGCACTCCGGTTTCAGTCGGCTCCGGGGCGTCCGTGACTGTCGGGCGCCGCACCGGAGCGGTCGTGTTCGATGACTGAAAGGTAGGCCCGCAGGGCCGGTTTGCCCAATGCGCCTTTTGCAATGCAGCACATACTTCCGGACGTATCCTGGGGTGCCTCCGCCTCAGCGCTTGCTGCCGCCCGGAGCGATGCCGGCGGCGGCGAGCGCCGCCGGTACATGCCGCTGCATGATCATCGCGATGACCTTTTCGCGCCCGCCGGCAAAGATGTTGGGCAGGGCGATATCGACCTCGACCCGGCCGTCATCCAGCCGGCGCCCGCCGGAGCCGAACAGCCGGGCGGGCCCCGGGCGGCCGGTATGGATGGTGGGGTCGATCCTGACCGCGAGCACGATGCCCATGAACCAGGCGCCGAGGGCCGAGCGGCGCATCTGGACATCGGCCCAGGGGATCGGGCGGTCGCTGCCGAGGAAGGGCGCGATCAGCCCGTCGGGGGCCAGCACCATCACCGGCCCCGGTCGGCGGACGAGATCGATCACCGTCCAGACCAGCATGCCGGCGATGCCGGCGAGCAGGGCCGAGAACACCAGCAGCGCCGCCGGATCCTCGATCGCGCCGCTGAGCCCCTGGACCGCGAACCAGGCGCAGGCGGCGATCCAGACCAGGCCGACCACCAGCAGGGTGGCGATGCGCATCGGGCTTTTGGCCACGGCGACCTCGGGAAAAGGCGCGGTCTTTGCGCGTCGGGTCATGATGCCGCCTCTTCGGATGTGCCTGCTTCTTTCGACGACCCTGCCTCTTTCGACGATCCTGCCCCGGCCGTCTCGGGCTCGGCACTCTGCTGCGCCCAGAGCCGGGCATAAAGCCCGCCTGCGGCGACCAGCTCGTCGTGCCGGCCCTGTTCGACCGCCCGGCCGTCTTCCATCACCACGATCAGATCGGCATCGACGATGGTCGACAGGCGGTGGGCGATGACCAGCATGGTGCGGCCGCGTCCGGCCAGCGCCAGCCCGTCGCGGATGGCGGCTTCGGTGCGGGTGTCGAGGGCGGAGGTCGCCTCGTCGAAGATCAGGATCGGCGGATCCTTGAGCAGCGCGCGGGCGATCGCCACCCGCTGCTTCTCTCCGCCCGAAAGTTTGAGCCCGCGTTCACCCACCCGCGTCTCCAGCCCGTCGGGCAGGCTGGCGAGCAGAGGGCCCAGCGCCGCGCGGTCGAGCACGGCGCGGATCTCGTCGGGCCTGGCCTCGGGGCGGCCATAGGCGACGTTGTAGCCGAGGGTGTCGTTGAACAGCACGGGATCCTGCGGAACCATGCCGATCGCGGCGCGCAGGCTTTCCTGGGCGACCGCCCCGATCTCCTGCCCGTCGACCAGGATCCGGCCGGAACCGGGGTCGAAGAAGCGGAACATCAGCCGCGAGACGGTCGACTTGCCGGCGCCCGAGGGCCCGACGATGGCGACGGTGCTGCCGGCGCGGGCGGTGAAGCTCAACCCTTTCAGGATCGGCCGGCGCGGATCATAGCCGAAGACGACGTCTTCGAACCGGATCTCGCCACCGGTGACCCGAAGCGGCGGGGCGTCCGGGCGATCGGCGACCTCTGGCGCCACCGCCGCCAGCGAGAACATGGTTTCCATATCGGTCAGCGACTGGCGCAGCTGCCTGTAGACGAAACCCAGCACGTTGAGCGGCACGTAAAGCTGGATCAGATAGGCGTTGACCGCCACGAAGTCGCCGATGGTCATGCTGCCGTCGGCGATGCCGCTGGCCGCCAGAAGCATGATCGCGACCAGGCCGGAGGCGATGATCAGCCCCTGGCCGACATTGAGACCCGAGAGCGAGAGCTGGGCGCGCACCGCCGCGGTTTCATAGGCGGCGAGCGCTCGGTCGTAGCGCTCGGCCTCGCGGGTTTCGGCCCCGAAATACTTCACCGTCTCGTAGTTGAGCAGGCTGTCCATCGCCCGGCCGCCGGCTTCCTGGTCGCGTTCGTTCATCACCCGGCGATGGACGACTCGCAGTTCCGAGACCCGGATGGTGAAGGCGACATAGATGCCGACGGTGGCGAGCGTCACCGCCGCGAATCGCCAGTCATAGAGCCGCCAGAGCACCACCGCGACCAGGCAGAGTTCGATCAGCGTCGGCACGATGCTGAACAGCACGGTGGAGAGCAGGAACTGGATACCCTGAACACCGCGTTCGATGGCGCGGGCCAGCGCCCCGGTGCGCCGTTCCAGATGAAAGCGCAGGCTCAGGCGGTGAAGATGGCGGAAAACGTCGAGCCCGGCGGCGCGGGTCGCGTTCTGCGCGACGCGGGCGAAAACCGCATCGCGGACATCGCCCAGCGCCTGGCCGGCCAGACGCGCCACGCCATAGGCCACGATCAGCATCACCGGCACGGTGACCGCGGTTGCGGCCGTGCCGGCCCCGGTGCCCAGCGCATCGACCGCCTGTTTGTAGAACAGCGGCACGGTCAGCATCGCCGCCTTGGCGCCGACCAGCGCCAGCAGGGCGAGCACCACGCGCATCTTCATGTCGGTGCGGCCGCGCGGCCAGAGATAGGGCAGCAGGTCGCGGGCGGCGGCGAATTGCGGTCGTTCTACCGGTGCCGGCGGCAGATCGGCGGGCAGACCCCCGCCGCGGCGCATGCCACGGCTCATGCCGCGGGTCCGGCGTGGGGGCTGGTGGTCGTCAGGGTGTCTCGATCTGCGAACATCGGGCCTTCATGGGGGCTGGGGCGTTCCGCGGCGGCGGTGGCGGGATCGAGGCGCCGGATCTGCACCAGACAGGTCTGGGCGGCCGGCGCCTGGGCGATCGGCGAAGAGCCGGCATCGCGGGTCAGCAGGTTGGGATTGCCGTGGCGGCAGACCGGCCGGCCGGCGGCATCCTTCAGGGTGGGGGAGGGATCATACCAGGCACCGGTCGGCAGGGCCGCGACACCGGGCATGATGTCGGTGGACAGGAGGGCGGCGGCAAGGCAGGCGCCGCGATCATTCCAGATCATCACGCAGTCGCCCTCGGCAATGCCGCGGGCGGCGGCATCGTCGGGATGCAGCATCACCCGCTCGCGCCCGTCATGCTTGGCCGCAAGCGAGTGGGCGGCGTGATCGAGCTGGCCATGCAGCCGCGTCGCCGGCTGGGGCGAGAGCAGATGCAGGGGGAAACGGGCGGTGAGGTCGCTGCCCGCCCATTCCGCCGGCGGCTGCCAGCAGGGATGGGCCGGAAGCCCCATGGCTGCGATCGCCTCTGACGCCAGTTCGATGCGCCCCGAGGGTGTCGGCAGCTTCCCGGCCTCGGGGTCGGCACGGAAGTGGGCGAGCCTTCCGGCGCGCTGTCGGGCTGCATCGGGCAGGGGCGCGGGGTCGATCCGCCCCAGGGCGCGCAGCCCGGCCAGATCGGGCAGGTCGGCCAGATCGGGCAGGTTGGGGGCGCCATTGCGGGCGCGATCCCAGAGCCGCGCGAGCCAGGCTTCGGCGTCGAGCCCGTCGTCGAAAGCGGCCCGGCAGCCCAGCCGGTCGGCGATCGCGGCCAGAATGGCATGATCGTCACGGGCCTCGCCCACCGGCGGCACCAGCGCATCGGCGGCGATGATCGTGGGGCCCTGCAGGCCGCCCGCGATATCGGCGCGTTCCAGCGGCCCGGTGGCGGGCAGGACCAGATCGGCGCGGCGCGCCGTCTGGGTCCAGACCATGTCCTGCACGATGATGGTCCGCGGCACCGCCCAGGCCCGGATCAGCCGGTTCAGATCCTGGTGATGGTGGAAGGGGTTGCCGCCCGCCCACCAGACCAGCCGGATATCGGGGGCGGTGATCCGGCGGCCGTCGTGATGGATGGTGGCGCCGGGGGCGAGCAGGATGTCGGCGAAGCGCGAGACCGGCACCTCCATGCCCTGAGGGTTGGGCAGCGCCCCGATCAGCCCGGGGCGACGGCCGGTCTGGGGCAGGCCGAAGCCGCCGCCGGCGCCATAGCCGATGCCGACGCCACCGCCGGGCAGGCCGATCTGGCCCAGGGCTGCCGCCAGGGCATGGGCGGCCCAGACCGCCATCTCGCCGTTCTGGTGGCGCTGAACGCCCCAGGCCATGGCGATCAGCGCCCGGCGGCCCGCGAGCCTTCTGGCAAGGGCGGTGATGGCGGCATCCGGGATGCCGGTGATGCCGGCGGCCCAGGCCGGGGTTTTGGGCGCAGTGCCGTCGCGGCCCAGGATATGGGCTTCCAGCACCGGCCAGCCATGGGTGAGGCGGTCGAGCGCCGGGCGATCGATCAGCCCGTCGGTGATCAGCGCATGGAGCAGGGCCAGGATCAGCGCCACATCGGTACCGGGGCGGATCCGGACCCAGTCGGCACGGCCGGCCGCGGCGGCATCATCGGCGATCGGCGCCACGGTCACCATGTCGAGCCCGCGATCGAGCGCGCGGGCGAGTGCCGCGCCCACCCGATGGCCCGGGATGCCGCCCCAGTCGAGCTGGGTGTTGCGCAGCGGGATGCCGCCGAAGCTGACCAGAATGTCGGTCGCGGTCGCGATCTCGTCCCAATCGGGGGCGGCGGCACCGGCGGCGGCGAAATCCAGCCCCAGAACATGCGGGATCATCCGCTCTGCCGCGCCGTGGGAATAGGTGCCGACCCCCATGGTGAAGCCGCCGGCGGCGGCCAGCAGCCGGTGCAGCTGGGCCCGGGCACGGTGGAACCAGCCGGCGGAGCCCCAGCCATAGCTGCCGCCATAGATGGCGGTGGGCCCGTGATCGCGATGGATGCGGGCGAGTTCCGCAGCCGCCAGATCCAGCGCCTCGTCCCAGGGCAGTTCCACGAAGGGCGCCGCGCCGCGCCCACTCCCTTCCGGATCGCGGCCCGCTTCCACCGCCGCAAGCCAGGTGCTGCGGGCGGCGGGGCGGCGGATGCGCAGCCGGTGATCGACCTCTGCCAGCGCCAGGCCGAGCGGCGTCGGCGCCGGATCCGCGGGATCGGGCGCAAGCTGCGGCCGGCCGGCCGCGTCCAGGCCGGCCTGATAGGGCCCGTAATGGGTCATCAGCCAGCGGGTCGGGTGTGCACCGGCGGGGTCCGGTTCGATGGAACGATCACTCATCCCCTCAGACTAGCTGCGGCTGCGGTCTGCTGGAAGCCTCCAGCTTTTCCCCCGTTCTGGTGGAGAAGTCTGTGGACAACGAGTCCAAACCCCTGACTCCATCCGAGTCGTTCAGGGGCTGCCTAAGAATCGGGCAGGTTGTGCCGGCTGTGGATCGGGCCGCCCGCCCGCGGTGCACAACATGCTGTTGCATCGCGATGAAGCGCTGATGAGGCCCGGCGCCGTGGGCTGTGGTACCGGGACAAAAAGAAAGCCCCGCTAGGCACGCGAACGCGCCGGGCGGGGCTCAAGTCAAGCATCAGCACCAATCGGGTAGGGTCCATCCGGGCACGGGCGCCAGAATGGACGGGATGCCGGGGAGTGGGAGCTGCCGCCGGCATCACGGCTACGACGGGCACTATAGGAAACGACGGGCACACGCGAAGTGACGGGCATCACAGCTGAAGTGACGTTCCCGAAAAGGCTGTGTAAAGCCGGTAACCGAAGCGTTGGGGAGGTGGTCGCGGCGTGCGCCGGGCAGGGCATCTGACCGGGGGCGGGCCGCGCTGGTGCCGGATGGGGGACTTGAACCCACAACCTTCCGCTTACAAGGCGGGTGCTCTGCCAATTGAGCTAATCCGGCAGCCGGCGCCGCATCGGGCCCGGGGCGCGTCCCGGCCGGAGCCGGGTACAGCCTGTGCGCGACGGCACCCGCACTACATACCGCGTGACGGTGACCGGGACAAGGCTACGAAGGTCGGAAAGATGAACGGGCGTTCATGTTCCTGACACCCGGCGGTGAGGGCGCGGCTGCTTGAATGATCCTCGACGACGCAGCCGAAACGCCTCCTTCTCCCCTCCGTTCTTCCCCCCAGGGGGGCCGGCTGTCCTGACCCGAGGATCTGACGCCATGACCGAACAGCTTCCCCAGCCGGCCGCGATCCGCCCCCGCGACTTCGCAGCCCGCCGCCACACCAACCGTCTGCGCCGCTATGGCGCCGGGCTGATGGCCGGCGTGGCACTTGCCCTGCCGCTGGCCGCCGTCGGCGGCACGGTGGTTGCGCCGACCCCCGCCAGCGCCGCCTCGCTGCCCGAAAGCTTCGCTCCGCTGGCCGAGAAGGTGATGCCGGCGGTGGTCAACATCTCCACCACCCAGGAAATCCAGCAGCCGAGCGGGCCCGAGCAGATGCTGCCCTTCGACCTGCCCGAGAACTCCCCCTTCCGCCGCTTCTTCGAGCCCTTCATGCAGGGCCAGCAGCCGACCCACCCCCAGGTCGTCAATGCGCTGGGATCGGGCTTCATCATCGATCCCTCGGGCTATGTCGTGACCAACAACCACGTCATCGACGGTGCCACCGAGATCAAGGTCACGCTGGAGGACAAGAGCCAGTACACCGCCACGCTGGTGGGCCGCGACCCGCTGACCGACCTTGCCCTGCTGAAGATCGAGGCCGGCCACGACCTGCCGGCGGTTCAGTTCGGCGACAGCGACGCCGCCCGCGTGGGCGACTGGGTGCTGGCGGTCGGCAATCCGTTCGGCCTGGGTGGCACGGTGACCGCGGGCATCGTCTCTGCCCGCAACCGCGACATCAATGCCGGCCCCTATGACGACTTCCTGCAGATCGATGCCGCGATCAATCGCGGCAACAGCGGCGGCCCGGTCTTCGACGAAAGCGGCAGGGTGATCGGCATCAACACCGCCATTTACAGCCCGAATGGCGGGTCGGTGGGCATCGGCTTCTCGATCCCGGCCAATATCGCGACCAAGGTGATTGCACAGCTGAAGGAAAGCGGCAGCATCTCCCGCGGTTGGCTGGGCGTGGAAATCCAGCCGCTGACGCCCGAGATCGCCGAGGCGCTGGGCATGGACAAGCCGGAAGGCGCCCTGATCGCCCGGGTGCTGCCCGGCAGCCCGGCGGGCGATGCCGGGCTGGAACGCGGGGATGTGGTGGTGCAGATCGACGGCCAGCCGGTGAAGGATGCCCGTGACCTGACCCGCAAGGTGGGCGATCTGCAGCCGGGCGACCGGGTCGGCCTGACCGTCCGCCGCCAGGGCGACCAGAAGGATATCCGCATCCGTCTGGGCGAGCGCCCGCAGGATCTGGCGGCCAACCAGCAGGGCGATCATGCCGATCCGGGCGCCGGTGTCGCGGTGGATGCGCTGGGCGTGCGCCTGGCCCCGATCGATGACGGGCTGCGCCAGCGGCTGGGCATCGACGACGGCGTCAAGGGTGTGGCGGTGGTCGACATTCTGCCGCCCAAAGGCGACGACAAGCGGCCCCGCCCGGGTCCCGGCCCGGAACTGCGCCCCGGTGACGTGATCGAGCAGGTGGCGGGCACGGCGGTCGATCGCCCCTCTCAGGTGACGGCCCTGATCGACGAGGCCCGTGCCCGCAAGCGCGACCACATCCTGCTGCTGGTCGCCCGCGGCAATGAGAGCCGCTTCGTCGCGGTCCAGATCAAGTGATCGCCAGCTGACCGGTTGACGTCGTCCGGGTCGCGCACCGGCCCGGCCGACGCCCCCCGGAGCGGCTGACCCTCCCTCCTGGTCGCTCCGGATCCTCGACCCGCAGGCAGCGCAGGGCAGATGCGATGCTTGCGGGCAGACGCGGGCGGGTGCCACCATCCCCGGGGGCACCCGCCCGCGTCGCGTCTTTCCACAACCCGCTCCTGCCCACCGCTTCAGGACATGCCGGCCGATGAAGATCCTGATCATCGAGGATGACGACCGTACCGCCCAGCAGGCGACGCGCGCGCTCACCGAGGCGGGACATGTGGTCGATCGGGCGCCCGACGGGCGCGAGGGGCTGTTTCTCGCCACCGGCGGCGGCTATGACGTCATCGTGCTCGACCGGATGCTGCCGGGGCTGGACGGGCTGGCGGTGCTGGGGGCGCTGCGCGGCGCCGGACAGGGCGTCCCGGTGCTGATCCTCTCGGCCCTTGCCCATGTCGATGAACGGGTGCGGGGGCTGAAGGCCGGCGGCGACGACTATCTCTCCAAACCCTTCGCCGCGGTCGAACTTGTCGCCCGGGTCGAGGCGCTGGGCCGCCGCCCGGTGCAGGCCACGGCCACCGACCGGCTGGTGGTGGCGGATCTGGAGGTCGATCTGCGCACGAGGCGGGTGACCCGCGCCGGCCGCGCCATCGACCTCAGGCCGCAGGAATACCGGCTGCTCGAATTCCTGATGCGCCATGAAGGCCAGGTGGTGACCCGGGCCATGCTGTATGAAGGGGTCTGGGACTTCCATTTCGAGCCGCAGACCAATGTGGTCGAGGTGCATGTCAGCCGGCTGCGTCAGAAGATCGACCGGGGCTTCGGCCGGCCGCTGATCCGCACCCATCGCGGCGGCGGCTATTCGCTGGGGATGGAGGACATCGCCCAGGGGGGCAGTGCCGGCGCCGGAGACGACGATGACCGCTGATGCGGCCGGGCTGTTCCGGCATCTGCGCCGCACCTCCGCTGCCCGGATCGTCGCCATGTATCTGGCGGTTTTCGTGGCCTCGACCGGCCTGGTGCTGGGGGCGGTGACCTGGGCGGCGCTGACCCTGATCGACCAGCAGATCGACCAGACGCTGGATGCCGAGGTCCGCGGCCTGGCCGAACAGTACCGGATCGAAGGGCTGGGCCGGCTGATCGAGGTGGTGCGCGCCCGCTCCGGCGCGCCGCGCGGCCGGCCCGGGCCCAATCCGGGGGCCACACCCGGCATGGGGCTGGGCGGCATCTATCTGCTGGCGGCACCCGACGGTGTGCCCATCGAGGGCACGCTGGATGCCTGGCCGCGGACGGCGGAGGTGACGGCGGATGGTGCCATCGATGCCGAACTGGCCGATGGCCGCACGGCCCGGGTCCGGGTCTATCAGCTGGCGGGCGGTTTCCGGCTGCTGGTCGGCCGGGATCTGGCCGAGCGCGCCCGGTTCCGCGAGCTGGTGACCGAGGCCTCGGCCTGGTCGATGGGGCTGGTGCTGCTGCTGGGCCTATACGGCGGCTGGATCCTCGCCCGGCGATCGCTGGCCCGGGTGGATGCCATGGCCCAGGCCGCCCGCCGGATCATGGCCGGCGACATGGAAAAACGGCTGCCGGTGGCCGGCAGCGGAGACGAATACGACCGCCTGGCGGATGCCGTGAATGCAATGCTCGACGAGATCGCCCGGCTGATGACCGCAAGCCGGCTCGCCTCGGACGCCATGGCCCACGACCTGCGCGGGCCGCTGGCCCGGGCGCGGGTGTCGGCGGAAGAGGCGGCGGCCGCCATCGGACACGGCGACGGCGAGGCGGCGCGCGCGGGGCTCGACGAGGCGGTGGCTGAAATCGACCGGGTGATCCAGACCTTCGAGGCGCTGACCACCATCGCCCGGGCCGAAAGCGGTGCCGGCCGCACCGCCTGGGCGCTGGTGGATCTGACCGCCCTGGTGGCGGAACTGGCCGAGATCTACGAACTGCCGTTCGAGGACGAGGGCCGCCCGGTCACGAGCGTGCTCGACCCCGACATCACGCGGCCGGGCGACCGGGCGCTGCTGCAGCGCGCGGTGGCCAATCTGCTTGAGAACAGCCTGAAACACGGCGCCGGGCCGGTGGCGATCCGGCTCGCCGCCGAGGCGAACGGGGCCTGGATCGTGATCAGGGTCGAGGATCGCGGGGCGGGGGTTCCGGTGGCGGAACGCGCGCGGGTGGTGGAGCGCTATGCCCGGCTCGATCCGGCCCGCAGCCGGCCCGGAAGCGGGCTGGGGCTTGCACTTGCCGATGCCGTGGCCCGGCTGCACGGCGGCCGGCTGGTGCTGGCCGATACGGCACCCGGCGAGCCCATGCCCGGGCTCGCCGTGGAGTTGAGGCTGCCGCGAGACGGTGCTGCGCCCCGGGCTCTGGATCAGGCCTCCGAACCGCCCCTCTCTGCGCCGCTCCGGCCCGGGCCCAGCGCATAAAGGGCGACGGCGGTCGCCGTGGCGACGTTCAGGCTTTCCACCCGGTCCGAGATCGGCAGGCGCAGCAGCAGGTCGCAGGTCTCGCGGGTGAGCCGGCGCAGCCCCGGGCCCTCTGCACCCATGACCAGGACCAGGCGGTCGGGCAGGCCGGCGGCGCGGACATCCTGCGTCGCATGGCCGTCGAGGCCCACACACCACCAGCCCAGCCGCTTCAGCTCGTCGAGTGCGCGGGCGAGGTTGCCGATCTGAACCAGCGGCACGAGTTCGAGCGTGCCCGAAGCGGCCTTGGCGAGCACGGCGCTTTCCGGAGCCGCCCGCCGTTCGGTCGTGATCACCGCGGCGGCGCCGAAGGCGGCGGCGGCGCGCAGGATCGCGCCCACATTATGCGGGTCGGTCACCTGGTCCAGCACCACGATCAGGGCCGGGCCTTCCGGCACGGCGGCCAGGGTGGCTTCAAGGTCCCGCTCGGGCAGGGGGGCGAGCTGAAGCGCGATGCCCTGATGCACGGCATCCTCGCCGAACCGCCGGTCGATCTCGGCGCGGGCGACGGTCTCGATCTGCAGGTTGCGCTTGCGGGCGAGGGCGGAGAGTTTCGGATCGCTCGCCGCCTCGGAGCGTTCGGCGACCAGCAGCCGGTGCAGGCTGCGCGCCGGATTGGCGAGCGCCGCCTCGACCGGGTGGCGGCCATAGAACCAGAGCCCGCCGCCGGTGTCGCGGCCGCCCTGGTCGCCCCGTCCCCGGCTGCGGCCGGCCCGTGCCTGATCACGATGTGCTGAATCACGATTTGACGGTCGACGGCGATCTTGGTTTGACATCGGTCCTCGGTTTCGTTACGAACGCGCTACACCGCGTTCGACGCGGCCGGTTCCGGCCTCTTCATGGGGCAGGGAACAAGGCTTCGTCAAGCGGACCCGTACCCAGGTACCGGTTCGCAATCGTGGGACAAGGTCTTCGAATGCGTGCCCAGCAACATTCTCGTTGACTTCTTCCCGCGAATTTCCATAGTGCCGTCGCCAAGGCGCGGTGCAGGAAGCACCCATGGAGGGGTGGCCGAGCGGTCAATGGCAGCAGACTGTAAATCTGCCGGGTTTTCCCTACGTTGGTTCAAATCCAACCCCCTCCACCACTTTCCCTGCAGCGCAGCCTGGTCGCGGATGCAGGCGTGACCGGCCTTCCTCACACGGGGGTGGCCTTCTGGTCGCGCGGGCGCGGGTGTAGCTCAATGGTAGAGCTCCAGCCTTCCAAGCTGGCTATGCGGGTTCGATTCCCGTCACCCGCTCCAGATCCCGGAAATGCTACCCTCGCGGGCCCGAAATCTTTGGGCAGCCGCGTTTTCTCCGTCGGTACAGCTCTCTAGTCGGGTTTGAGCAGGATGGGTAAGGAAAAGTTCGAGCGCAGCAAGCCGCACGTGAACATCGGCACGATCGGTCACGTGGACCATGGCAAGACGACGCTGACGGCTGCGATCACGAAGGTTCTGGCCGAGACGGGCGGAGCGACCTATACGTCGTACGACTCGATCGACAAGGCTCCTGAAGAGAAGGAGCGCGGCATCACCATCAACACGGCGCATGTCGAGTACCAGACGGAAGCCCGTCACTATGCGCATGTTGATTGCCCCGGCCATGCCGACTACGTGAAGAACATGATCACGGGTGCGGCGCAGATGGACGGCGCGATCCTGGTCGTGTCGGCGGCGGACGGTCCGATGCCGCAGACCCGCGAGCATATCCTGCTTGCGCGTCAGGTCGGCGTTCCGGCGCTTGTCGTGTTCATGAACAAGGTCGACATGGTCGACGACGAGGAGCTGCTGGAGCTCGTCGAGATGGAAGTGCGGGAGCTGCTCGCCAGCTACGACTTCCCGGGCGACGACATTCCGGTGATCAAGGGCTCGGCTCTGGCTGCGATCGAGGGCACGAACCCGTCGATCGGCGCCGAGCGGATCCTTGAGCTGATGCGTGCGGTTGACGAGTACATCCCGACCCCGGATCGTCCGAAGGACCAGCCGTTCCTGATGCCGATCGAAGACGTGTTCTCGATCTCGGGCCGCGGCACGGTTGTGACCGGGCGTATCGAGCGCGGCGTGATCAAGGTCGGCGAGGAAGTGGCGATCGTGGGTCTGCGCGACACCACGAAGACCACGGTGACCGGCGTCGAGATGTTCCGCAAGCTGCTGGATCAGGGCGAGGCCGGCGACAATGTCGGCGTGCTGCTGCGCGGCACGAAGCGCGAGGACGTGGAGCGTGGTCAGGTGCTGGCGAAGCCGGGCACCATCACCCCGCACACCAAGTTCGCCGCCGAGGCGTATATCCTGACCAAGGAAGAGGGCGGCCGTCACACCCCCTTCTTCACCAACTATCGTCCGCAGTTCTACTTCCGGACCACGGACGTGACCGGTGTCATCACCCTGCCGGAAGGCACGGAGATGGTCATGCCGGGTGACAACGTGTCGGTCACCGTCGAGCTGATCTCGCCGATCGCCATGGACGAAGGCCTGCGCTTCGCGATCCGCGAAGGCGGCCGTACCGTCGGCGCCGGCGTCGTCGCCAAGGTCGTGGCCTGACCTTCCTCCGAAGGCTGCCGGAACCCTGGTTCCGGCAGCCTTCGGACCCGCTTTGCGGCCCCTGCCGGACCCCCGTCCGGCAGGGGCCGCGGCGTTTTCTCCGCGGTGCCGGGTGGTGCGGTGGAGGCTTCGCCAAGAACTGCGCGCAGGGCGTCGAAAGTGTCTCGACAAGTCGGACATGACGCGCTAGAAGGATGGCCCGTCCGCACCTGCGGGCGACGGCGATCCTTGTCTGCCGAACCGGGCCTTCTGCGATACGCATCGTGTGAAAGCTTTGAGGAAGGTGGGCCGTGATCTTTGAAGGGCACGTCGCATCGGCCGGTCCGGTGTGTCGTGCGGCGGTGGAGGAGTGTAGCTCAATGGTAGAGCACCGGTCTCCAAAACCGGGGGCTGGGGGTTCGAGTCCCTCCACTCCTGCCAACCTCTCCGCCGCGCGTTCGTGACCCCGACCCAGAGCCGCCCGGGCTGACCGGCGGCAGATCCGGAACAGAGTAGCCATGGCCAAGACTTCCCCCGGCGAGTTCGTGCGGCAGGTTCGTCAGGAGGCGCGCCGCGTCACCTGGCCGACCCGCAAGGAAACGCTGATCACCACCGCCACCGTGTTCGTGATGGCGTTCGTTGCGGCGATCTTCTTCTTCGTCGCCGACCAGGTGATCGCCTGGGGCGTTCGGCTGATCCTCGGCCTCGGCGCCTGACCTGAACGAGGAGCCGGCACCATGATCAGCAACTGGTACATCATCCACGTTTACTCGGGCTTCGAGAAGAAGGTGGCGCAGTCGATCCGCGAACAGGCCGCCCGCAAGGGCATGGAAGGCCTGATCGAAGAGGTCCTGGTGCCGTCCGAAGACGTGGTCGAGGTCCGGCGCGGCGTGAAGGTGAACACCGAGCGCAAGTTCTTCCCCGGCTATGTGCTGGTGAAGATGCAGCTGACCGACGACACCTGGCATCTGGTCAAGGACACGCCGAAGGTCACCGGCTTCCTGGGCGGCGGCGGGTCGCGCCCCGTGCCGATCACCCAGGCCGAAGCCGATCGGATCATCAATCAGGTGAAGGAAGGCGTCGAGCGCCCCAAGCCGTCGATCAGCTTCGAGATCGGCGAGCAGGTGCGTGTGGCCGACGGTCCGTTCACCTCGTTCAACGGTGTGGTCGAGGATGTCGACGACGAGCGGGCCCGCCTGAAGGTGGCCGTTTCGATCTTCGGCCGCTCGACCCCGGTCGAACTGGAATTCTCTCAGGTCGAGAAGGTCTGAGACATCAAGGCTTCGGGCGAAGCCGGCCTCATCAGGGGCCGGCTTCGCCCGCATCCGTTCCGGCATCCGCCGGGCGGATGCAGCCCGCAGATCCGGCGCCGGTGACGGCACGGAGGCCTGCGGGTGGTGCCGGCGGGAGGCCTGGCCAGGGCCGTCACCGCCGCCCCGTCTGAATGGAAGGGTCTGAACATGGCAAAGAAGATTACCGGCTATATCCGGCTTCAGGTGCCGGCCGGTAAGGCGAACCCGTCGCCGCCGATCGGTCCCGCGCTCGGTCAGCGCGGCCTGAACATCATGGAGTTCTGCAAGTCGTTCAACGCGCAGACCCAGGGTATGGAACCCGGCATGCCGATCCCGGTGGTCATCACGGCCTACCAGGACCGCAGCTTCACCTTCATCATGAAGAAGCCGCCGGTCTCCTACTACATCAAGAAGGCCGCCGGCATCTCCAAGGGCGGTGCCACCCCCGGCAAGGCCCAGGCCGGTTCCATCACCCTTGAGCAGATCGCCAAGATCGCCGAGGACAAGATGGTCGATCTGAACGCGAACGACCTGGACGGCGCGATTCAGATGGTGAAGGGCTCGGCCCGGTCCATGGGCCTCGTGGTGGTGGAGTAATCGGATGGCGTTCCACGGCAAGCGACTGAAGCAGGCCCGCGCGACCGTCGATCGCGAAAAGCTCTACGGCCTTGACGAGGCGGTGGCGCTGGTGAAGGCCAATGCCGGCGCGAAGTTCGACGAGACCGTCGAAATCTCGGTCGGCCTGGGTGTCGATCCGCGTCATGCCGACCAGATGGTCCGTGGCGTGGTGCAGCTGCCCAACGGCACCGGCAAGAGCGTGCGCGTGGCGGTCTTCGCCCGCGGCGACAAGGCCGAAGAGGCCCGTGCGGCCGGCGCCGAAGTGGTGGGTGCGGAAGATCTGGCCGAAGAGATCCTCGGCGGCAAGATCGATTTCGAGCGCGCCATCGCGACCCCGGACCTCATGCCGGTGGTGGGTCGTCTGGGCCGCGTGCTCGGCCCCCGCGGCCTGATGCCGAACCCGAAGCTCGGCACCGTCACCCCGAACGTCGCCGATGCGGTCAAGGCCGCCAAGGCCGGCCAGGTTGAGTTCCGCGTCGAAAAGGCCGGCATCATCCATGGTGGCGTCGGCAAGGCGAGCTTCTCGGAGACCGCCCTGATCGAGAACATCCGCGCCTTCGTGGATGCGCTGGTCAAGGCGAAGCCGTCGGGTGCCAAGGGCACCTACCTGAAGAAGCTGGCGCTCAGCTCGACCATGGGTCCGGGCGTGCGCGTCGACATTGCCGAGATCACCCAGCCGGGTGGCCAGGGCAACGCGGCCTGATATCAGACTTTCATCCGGCCTGCGGACTCCGCAGGCCGGATGAGTGAAGACCGTCCTGTCCGAGACGGCAGGTGTGCCGGCCCCCGGTTCCGACCGGAGCGCCCGGCATTTAATGGATCCCCCGGGATCCGCCTGTCCAGACGGCGAGCAATCGATCCGGTACGGCGCCTTGCCGGTCCGGACGGTTCGCAGACTCGCGGCAGGTGCGGACGGCACCCCGACGGTTCCCGGCCCGGCCGGAAACCAGAAACGGTGCCACCGAGCCGCGATGCGACGTCCCCCCTGCGGGGAGCCGGCGCATCGCATGGTAACCCACACGCGGAGACGAACCGTGGATCGTGCAAGCAAGGAAGAGCTGGTCGCAGAACTGCGCCAGTCCTTCACGTCCGCGGGCGTCGTGGTGGTGACCCATTACCGGGGTCTGACGGTGGCCGAGTCCACCCAGCTCCGGATCGGGATGCGCGACGTTGGCGCGTCCTTCAAGGTCACCAAGAACACGCTCGCCCGTCTGGCACTCCAGGGGACGGCTTTCGAGGGGATCATCCCGCTGTTCAACGGCCCGACCGCCATTGCGGTGTCGTCGGATCCGGTGGCGGCGGCCAAGGCGGTGATGAAGTTCGCCAAGACCAACGAAAAGCTCGTTGTTCTGGGCGGCGGCATCATCGGTCAGACCCTCGACGCCAACGGCATCAAGGCCCTTGCGGACCTGCCGTCGCTCGACGAACTGCGCGGCAAGCTCATCGGCGTCCTTCAGGCGCCCGCGAGCCGCATCGTCGGCGTGCTGCAGGCCCCCGGCGGTCAGCTGGCCCGTGTCCTCAAGGCCTATGCCGAGAAGGACCAGGCCGCCTGACCCCAGGCTGCCCACCCCTCGGACCAAACCCATCATCGAAGGCCCGCCCGAATCAGGGCGCCGGTCGGTGGCACGGCGGATGCCGGCCCATGACCGGGTCCCGTGCGGGCCGAACCGGATCGAAGTTCAGGAGCTACTACAATGGCCGATCTCGCCCGCCTGGTTGACGAGCTGTCCGCCCTTACCGTTATCGAGGCCGCCGAGCTCTCGAAGATGCTCGAAGAGAAGTGGGGCGTCTCCGCCGCCGCTCCGGTCGCCGTGGCTGCCGTCGGTGGCGCCGCCGAGGCTGCCGCCCCGGTCGAGGAGAAGACCGAGTTCGACGTGATCCTCGTCGACGCCGGCGACAAGAAGATCAACGTCATTAAGGAAGTCCGTGCGATCACCGGCCTTGGCCTGAAGGAAGCCAAGGACCTGGTCGAGGGCGCGCCGAAGCCGGTGAAGGAAGGCGTGACCAAGGACGAAGCCGAGGCGATGAAGAAGAAGCTGGAAGAGGCCGGTGCGAAGGTCGAGGTGAAGTAATTCACGAACGACACGCATCGCTCGACCGAGCGATCCGCCGCGACGCCTGTGGGTGTCGCGGCAGCTGCGCCGCCCGACTCCGGTTCGTCCGGGGGCGGGCGGCGTCGCCTTGCCGGGATGGCCCTCTGGCGGCAGCAGCCCCGCGGACCGGACGGAAAACAGGGCGGTGTGACCGGCGGGCCGGGATCATTGCGTGCCGCCAGGATGGGGCAGCCAGATGCTGCAACAAAAATCTTCCCATCCCGGATGCTTTG
Organism: Tistrella mobilis; assembly: GCF_041468085.1. Taxonomy (NCBI): domain Bacteria; kingdom Pseudomonadati; phylum Pseudomonadota; class Alphaproteobacteria; order Geminicoccales; family Geminicoccaceae; genus Tistrella; species Tistrella mobilis. The sequence goes on from NZ_CP121017.1 coordinate 633,025, forward strand.
CGATATGGTCACAGGCTCGCAAGTGGTGATGGGCAGCTTTGGCTCCGCGACAGGCTGGACACACGCAACTACTTACGGGTTTCATCGGGCGTCATGCAGGATCCGGCATGGCGCCGCAACCGCATGTGTATGTGGCTGGATCGGGCATGTCTTCGGATATGTGGATTTCAGGCGGATATGCAGGCGATCGTTCCTCGGCGGAAGGATGCGATCCCGTCATGGACGGGCACGCAGCAGGACGTGAACGACGGATGGCTGGTCGGCTCATCGCAGCGCGCGAGGCGCGCGGGCGGAGTGCCGGCCGTTTTCGTCGAAATGTCCGACTTCACCGGCGCGTCGGCAGCCGGTGGCCTGGGACGGTGAGTGCGGGATCGACTGTCTGAGGACCGGGGCCGGTGAATGCCGGGGGTCCTGCAGGCGGGGCGGGCGCATGAATTGACGGCGCCGACGCCGTTAGAAAAACGGTTCGAGAGGAACGACGATGGCATACTCGTTTACGGGTCGCAAGCGCGTTCGGAAGAGCTTCGGTCGCATCCCCGAAGTCACGACGCTGCCGAACCTGATCGAGGTCCAGAAGAAGTCGTACGATCAGTTCCTTCAGCTCGACGCCGATCCGGCCCAGCGCCCGGATAGCGGTCTGCAGGGCGTGTTCAAGTCGGTTTTTCCGATCAAGGACTTTTCCGACCGCGCGACTCTCGAGTTCGTGCGCTATGAACTCGAGACCCCGAAGTTCGACGTCGAGGAATGCCAGCAGCGCGGCATGACCTTCGCCGCGCCGCTGAAGGTCACGCTGCGTCTGGTCGTGTGGGACATCGACGAAGACACCGGCGCCCGGTCGATCCGCGACATCAAGGAGCAGGATGTCTACATGGGCGACATGCCGCTCATGACGGACAAGGGCACCTTCATCGTCAACGGCACCGAGCGCGTCATCGTCAGCCAGATGCACCGCTCGCCGGGCGTCTTCTTCGACCATGACCGCGGCAAGACCCATGCCTCGGGCAAGCTGCTCTACGCGGCCCGGATCATTCCGTATCGCGGCTCGTGGCTCGATTTCGAGTTCGACGCGAAGGATCTGGTCTATGTGCGCATCGACCGTCGCCGCAAGCTGCCGGCGACGACGCTGCTGCGCGCGCTCGGCTATGACAACGAGCAGATCCTCTCCACCTTCTACGCCACGATCACCTACGAGCGGAACGACAAGGGCTGGCAGACCCCCTTCGTTGAAGAGCGCCTGCGCGGCATCAAGCTGGCCCGCGACCTGATCGACGCCGATACCGGCGAGGTCGTCGCCGAGGCCGGCAAGAAGCTCGCCCCGCGTGTGATCCGCAAACTGGTCGAAAGCGGCCTGCGCGCCTTCGTGGTGGCGCCGGAAGACCTGATCGGCGCCTATGCCGGTGAGGACGTGATCGACGAGACCACCGGCGAAGTCCTGATCGAGGCCGGTGATGAGATCACCGCCGAGCATCTGGTGAAGCTGGAGGAGCTGGGCATCACCCGGCTGCCGACGCTGGCGATCGACCACATCAATGTGGGCGCCTATATGCGCAACACGCTGATGCTGGATCGTACCGACACCCGCGACGAAGCGCTCATGAACATCTACCGGGTGATGCGCCCGGGTGAGCCGCCGACCCCTGAGACCGCCGAAGCCCTGTTCGAGAGCCTGTTCTTCGACAGCGAGCGCTACGACCTTTCGGCCGTCGGTCGCGTGAAGATGAACATGCGTCTCGGCCTCGACACCGACGACAGCGTGCGGGTTCTGCGCCGCGAGGACATCCTCTCGGTCATCAAGACCCTGGTCGACCTGAAGGACGGCAAGGGCGAGATCGACGACATCGACCATCTCGGCAACCGCCGTGTCCGGTCGGTCGGTGAGCTGATGGAGAATCAGTACCGCATCGGCCTTCTGCGCATGGAACGCGCGATCAAGGAGCGTATGGGTTCGGTCGACATCGAGTCGGTCATGCCCCACGACCTGATCAACGCGAAGCCGGCGGCGGCCGCGGTCCGCGAGTTCTTCGGCTCGTCGCAGCTGTCGCAGTTCATGGACCAGACCAACCCGCTGTCGGAAATCACCCACAAGCGTCGTCTTTCGGCGCTTGGCCCGGGCGGTCTGACCCGTGAGCGGGCGGGCTTCGAGGTCCGCGACATCCATCCCACGCATTACGGCCGCATCTGCCCGATCGAGACGCCGGAAGGCCCGAACATCGGTCTGATCAACAGCCTGGCCACCTATGCGCGGGTGAACAAATACGGCTTCATCGAAAGCCCCTATCGCAAGGTGGTCGACGGCCGCGTCACCGACGAGGTCGTGTACCTCTCGGCGATGGAAGAGGGCCGCTACACCATCGCGCAGGCCAATGCCGATCTCGATGCCGAAGGCCGCTTCGTCAACGAGCTGGTGACCTGCCGCGAGATGGGCGAGTTCGTGATGTCGCCGCGCGAGCAGATCACCCATATCGACGTCTCGCCGAAGCAGCTGGTTTCGGTTGCGGCCTCGCTGATCCCGTTCCTTGAGAACGACGACGCGAACCGCGCGCTGATGGGCTCGAACATGCAGCGTCAGGCGGTGCCGCTGGTCCGTGCCGAGGCGCCGCTGGTCGGCACCGGCATCGAGCCGGTGGTGGCGCGCGACTCGGGCGTGGCGCTGGCCGCAAAGCGTGGCGGCGTGGTCGACCAGGTCGATGCGACCCGTATCGTGATCCGCGTGACCGACGGCGACGGCGCCACCAACGGCGTCGACATCTACAAGCTGTCGAAGTTCCAGCGGTCGAACCAGAACACCTGCATCAACCAGCGTCCGCTGGTGAAGGTGGGTGACCGGATCCAGACCGGCGACATCATCGCCGACGGCCCCTCGACCGAGCTTGGCGATCTCGCCCTCGGCCGGAACGTGCTCGTCGCCTTCATGCCGTGGATGGGCTACAACTTCGAGGACTCGATCCTCATCTCGGAGCGCATCGTCTCGGACGATGTTTTCACCTCGATCCATATCGAGGAATTCGAGGTGATGGCCCGTGACACGAAGCTGGGGCCCGAGGAAATCACCCGCGACATCCCGAATGTCGGTGAGGAAGGCCTCCGCAATCTCGACGAGGCCGGCATCACCTATATCGGTGCCGAGGTGAAGGCGGGCGACATTCTGGTCGGCAAGGTCACGCCGAAGGGCGAAAGCCCGATGACGCCGGAAGAGAAGCTGCTCCGCGCCATCTTCGGCGAGAAGGCCGCGAATGTTCGCGACACCTCGCTGCGCGTGCCGCCGGGCGTCACCGGAACCGTCGTCGAGGTGCGGGTGTTCTCGCGCCGTGGCGTCGACAAGGACCAGCGTGCGCTTGCGATCGAGCGGGAAGAGATCGACCGTCTGGCCAAGGACCGCGACGACGAGCGCGCGATCCTGGAGCGCAACGCCTACCGCCAGCTCCGCGACCTGCTCGACGGTCAGAAGATCGTCGGCGGCCCGCGCGGCATCAAGGCGGGCGAGCTGGTGACCGACGAGGTGCTCTCGTCCTTCACCCGCGGTCAGTGGTGGCAGATCGCCATCGCCGACGAGGCGCGCATGGCCGATATCGAGGCGGTGAAGAAGCAGCTCGACCAGCGGGTCGACCAGCTTCAGAAGCGCTTCGAGAACAAGGTCGAGAAGCTGCAGCGCGGCGACGAGCTGCCGCCCGGCGTGCTCAAGATGGTCAAGGTCTTCATCGCCGTGAAGCGCAAGCTTCAGCCGGGCGATAAGATGGCCGGCCGTCACGGCAACAAGGGCGTCATCTCGCGGATCATGCCGATCGAGGACATGCCGTATCTGGAAGACGGCGGCAATGTCGACATCGTGCTGAACCCGCTGGGCGTGCCGAGCCGCATGAATGTCGGGCAGATCCTTGAGACGCATCTGGGCTGGGCCTCGGCCGGTCTCGGCCGCAAGATCGGCAAGATCGTCGAGGAGCTGGACCGCGGCAAGACCATGGACGACCTGCGCGCCTATCTGCGCCACGTCTATGAGCGGGAAGACGATTGCCGCGAAATCGACGGCATGTCGGATGCCGAGGTGCTGGAGCTGGCGCGCAACCTGAAGCGCGGCGTGCCGATGGCGACCCCGGTCTTCGACGGTGCCAACGAAGGCGACGTCGTGCGCATGCTGGAGGAAGCGGGGCTCGACCATTCCGGTCAGGTCCAGCTGATCGACGGCCGCACGGGTGAGCCCTTCGACCGCAAGGTGACCGTGGGCTACATCTACATGCTGAAGCTCCACCACCTGGTCGACGACAAGATCCACGCCCGGTCCATCGGCCCCTACAGCCTGGTCACCCAGCAGCCGCTGGGCGGTAAGGCGCATTTCGGCGGCCAGCGTTTCGGTGAAATGGAGGTGTGGGCGCTCCAGGCCTATGGTGCCGCCTACACGCTGCAGGAAATGCTGACGGTGAAGTCCGACGACGTGTCGGGCCGGACCAAGATCTACGAGGCCATCGTCAAGGGCGACGATACCTTCGAGGCCGGTATCCCCGAGAGCTTCAACGTTCTCGTGAAGGAAATCCAGGCACTCGGCCTCGACGTCGAACTGGTCCGTAACGACTGACGCCATCGGCCCGGCCGATCTCCGGCGCGGCGGATGGATATGGCTGCCATATCCGTCCGCCGCGCCGTCCGCACTCCGCAGACCTTGCGGAAGACGCGCTAAGGGAGAGCGACTTTCCCATGAACAACGACGTGCTCAATCTGTTCGGCTTCGGCTCGGGGGCGCAGTCCTTCGATGCGATCCGCATCTCCATCGCGAGCCCGGAGAAGATCCGGTCCTGGTCGTATGGCGAGGTCAAGAAGCCCGAGACGATCAACTACCGCACGTTCAAGCCGGAGCGCGACGGCCTGTTCTGCGCACGCATTTTCGGTCCGATCAAGGACTACGAATGCCTGTGCGGCAAGTACAAGCGCATGAAGCATCGCGGCATCGTCTGCGAGAAGTGCGGCGTCGAGGTCATTCAGGCCAAGGTGCGTCGTGAACGCATGGGCCATATCGAACTGGCCTCGCCGGTCGCGCATATCTGGTTCCTGAAGTCGCTGCCCTCGCGCATCGGCCTTCTGCTCGACATGACGCTGAAGGACATCGAGCGGGTTCTCTATTTCGAGAACTACGTGGTGATGGAGCCCGGCCTGACCCCGCTCAAGCAGCACCAGCTGCTGACGGAAGAGCAGTTCATGCGTGCGCAGGAGGAATACGGCCCGGACGCCTTCCAGGCGGGTATCGGCGCCGAAGCCATCCGCGACATGCTGAAGCAGCTCGACCTCGATCGCGAGAGCGAGGAGATGCGCACCGAGCTGGTCGAGACCTCCTCGGAAGCCAAGCGCAAGAAGCTGGTCAAGCGGCTGAAGCTGCTCGAATCCTTCATCGAGTCCGAGAACCGTCCCGAGTGGATGATCCTGGAAGTCGTTCCCGTCATCCCGCCGGATCTGCGCCCGCTGGTGCCGCTGGATGGTGGGCGCTTCGCGACCTCGGACCTGAACGATCTCTATCGCCGCGTCATCAACCGCAACAACCGCCTGAAGCGTCTGCTTGAGCTGCGTGCGCCCGACATCATCGTGCGCAACGAGAAGCGCATGCTGCAGGAGGCGGTGGATGCGCTGTTCGACAATGGCCGTCGCGGCCGCGTCATCACCGGCGCCAACAAGCGCCCGCTGAAGTCGCTGTCCGACATGCTGAAGGGCAAGCAGGGCCGGTTCCGTCAGAACCTGCTCGGCAAGCGCGTCGACTATTCGGGTCGTTCGGTCATCGTGGTGGGCCCGGAGCTGAAGCTCCATCAGTGCGGCCTGCCGAAGAAGATGGCGCTCGAACTCTTCAAGCCGTTCATCTATTCGAAGCTCGAACTCTATGGCCTCGCCACCACCATCAAGGCGGCGAAGCGCATGGTGGAGAAAGAGCGCCCCGAGGTCTGGGACGTGCTCGACGAGGTCATCCGCGAGCATCCGGTGTTCCTGAACCGCGCGCCGACCCTGCATCGCCTCGGCATCCAGGCCTTCGAGCCGGTGCTGATCGAGGGCAAGGCGATCCAGCTGCATCCGCTGGTCTGCGCGGCCTTCAACGCCGACTTCGACGGCGACCAGATGGCGGTGCATGTGCCGCTGTCGATCGAGGCGCAGCTCGAAGCCCGCGTGCTCATGATGTCGACCAACAACATCCTGAGCCCGGCGAACGGCAAGCCGATCATCGTGCCGTCGCAGGACATCGTCCTCGGCCTCTACTACCAGACCCAGATCGGCGAGAACGAGCTGGGCGAGGGCATGGTGTTCTCGGATGTGGGCGAGATCGACCAGGCGCTGGACGCCGGCGTCGTCAGCCTGCATGCCAAGATCCGCTGCCGCTACCGCACGGTGGATGACGACAACAACCCGATCACGGTGATGGTGGATGCGACCCCGGGCCGCATGCTGCTCTCCGAGATCCTGCCGCGGAACCCCAAGATCAAGTTCGATCTGATCAACCGGGTTCTGACCAAGAAAGAGATCACCAACGTCATCGACGCCGTCTACCGCCACTGCGGTCAGAAGGAGACGGTGATCTTCTGCGACCGGCTGATGGCGCTCGGCTTCCGCCGTGCGGCGCGTGCCGGCATCTCGTTCGGCAAGGACGACATGATCGTCCCCGACGAGAAGGCGGAACTGGTGGCCGTCACCACCGAAGAGGTGAAGCAGTACGAGACCCAGTACCAGGAGGGTCTCATCACCAAGGGTGAGAAGTACAACAAGGTCGTCGACGCCTGGGCGAAGTGCACCGACCAGGTCGCGGATGCCATGATGCGCGTCATCTCGGGTCAGGGTCAGGCGGGCATGGCCAAGAGCCCCCGCCACATGAACTCGATCTATATGATGGCCCATTCCGGCGCCCGTGGTTCGGCGGCGCAGATGAAGCAGCTCGCGGGCATGCGCGGCCTGATGGCCAAGCCCTCGGGTGAGATCATCGAGACGCCGATCATCTCGAACTTCAAGGAAGGCCTGTCGGTGCTCGAGTACTTCAACTCGACGCACGGTGCCCGTAAGGGCCTGGCCGACACGGCGCTCAAGACCGCGAACTCGGGTTACCTCACCCGCCGTCTCGTCGACGTGGCGCAGGACTGCGTCATCACCGAGGAGGATTGCGGGACCGAGCAGGGCCTGATGACCCGCGCCGTCATCGACGGCGGCGTGGTGATCGAGACCCTGGCCGATCGTATCCTGGGCCGGACCGCCGCCGAGGCGGTGACCCATCCCACGACCGGCGAGGTCGTGGTGGCTGCCGGTGAACTGATCGACGAGGCGGTGGTCGAGCGGGTCGACGAGGCCGGTGTCGAGGCCATCCGCATCCGCTCGGTGCTGACCTGCGAGAGCGGCCACGGCGTCTGCGCGGCCTGCTATGGTCGCGACCTGGCGCGCGGCACGCGGGTGAATATCGGCGAAGCGGTCGGCGTCATCGCGGCGCAGTCGATCGGCGAGCCGGGCACCCAGCTGACCATGCGGACCTTCCATATCGGCGGTGCGGCGCAGCGCGGCGCGGTCGTCTCCAGCATCGAGGCCAATTATGAAGGCCGCGTCCAGCTGGTGAACCGCAACGTGGTGCGCGACAGCCAGGGTGCCCTGGTCGTCATGTCCCGCAATCTCGAAGTCGTCCTCCTCGCGGAGGATGGCCGCGAGAAGGCACGGCACAAGGTGCCCTATGGTGGTCGTCTGTTCGTGGACGAGGGCCAGATGGTCACCGCCGGCCAGCGCCTGGCGGACTGGGACCCGTATACGGTGCCGATCATCACCGAAACCAGCGGTGTGGCGCATTACGTCGACCTGGTCGACGGCATCTCGCTGCTGGAACGGATGGACGAGGCCACCGGTATCGCCAACAAGGTCGTCATCGACTGGCGTCAGCAGCCCCGTGGTGCGGATCTGCGCCCGCGGATCACGCTGCGCGACAGCCAGGGTGAGGTCCTGACCCTGCCCAACGGCATGGAAGCCCGCTATTTCATGAGCGTGGATGCCGTGCTGTCGGTGGAGAACGGCCAGCAGGTGAACGCCGGTGACGTTCTGGCGCGTATCCCGCGCGAGAGCAGCAAGACCCGCGACATCACCGGTGGTCTGCCGCGCGTCGCGGAACTGTTCGAGGCCCGCAAGCCCAAGGATCATGCGGTCATCGCCGAGATCCAGGGCAAGGTCGAGTTCGGCCGCGACTACAAGAGCAAGCGCCGCATCCTGATCGTGCCGGACGAGGCGGATCAGGAGCCGCGCGAGTACCTGGTCCCGAAGGGCAAGCACCTGACGGTCCAGGAGGGCGATTACGTCCGCCGCGGCGACCTGCTGATGGACGGCAATCCGGTGCCCCACGACATCCTGCGCGTGCTGGGTGTCGAGGAGCTGGCCTCCTACCTGATCAACGAGATCCAGGAGGTCTACCGGCTGCAGGGCGTGAAGATCAACGACAAGCACATCGAGGTGATCGTTCGCCAGATGCTGCAGAAGGTCGAGATCCTGGATCCGGGCGACACCACCTTCCTGCTCGGCGAGCAGGTCGACCGGTTCGAGTTCGACCAGGTCAACGCCAAGGTCCGGCAGCGCAATGCCGAGCGTCTGGCGTCGGAAGGCGGCGAGCGGCAGCCCGACATGCGCGAGGCGAAGGCCGAGCCGGTGCTCCAGGGCATCACCAAGGCCTCGCTGCTGACCCGGTCGTTCATCTCGGCGGCATCGTTCCAGGAGACCACCCGCGTGCTCACCGAGGCGGCGACCGCCGGCAAGATGGACACGCTGGACGGCCTCAAGGAGAACGTCATCGTCGGCCGGCTGATCCCGGCCGGCACCGGTGCCGCGGTCAACCGGCTGAAGTCGATCGCGGCCAACCGCGACAAGGCCCTGCTCGGCAACGAGGATGGCGACGAGGCCGGGGCGGTGCTGGCAGGCTCCGCCGACGTGCCGGGCGCCGCGGAGTAACGCTCCCGGCGTCTGCGGCCCGGCATCCCCGACGACGCATCCCCGACGACGTTCGCGGCCCTGCTGCTGCCCTTCAAGGGGCGGCAGCAGGGCCGTCGGCGTCTGGGGGGGCGGCCGGGGCATGCAGATGATGCAGGTCCGCTACCCGCTCCGCCCGGCGGGGCGTCGCTCGTTACGGGAATCGCGCAGGATTCCGCAGAGTCCCGCGGGATTCCCCGACGGGCCGGAAACCCTTGCATGTCAAGCCTTTTGGGGTTGACGGGGGGAGGGGCCACAACTAGTATGCGCGCTCACTTCGGGGGCTGGTGTGCGGACCCCCATGGACGGGCGCGTCCATGCCGCACGGACATCCGGTCCCCTCCATGCCGTAGGGGCCGGCGAAAACAGCCCCCGGAAGGTAAAGCCTTTCCCGAGCCGGCATTTGTGCCGTTGGCGGGAAAGGGGCTTTGCCCTCCGACGGTTTTTGTGTGGACGCAGGGTCGCAAGCCCTGCAGCCCAAGTTTGACGGGATCGATTGGATGCCCACGATCAATCAGCTGATCCGCAAGCCGCGCCTCGCGCCGGTGGATCGCAACAAGGTGCCGGCCCTCGAGGCGTGCCCCCAGAAGCGTGGTGTCTGCACCCGCGTGTACACGACCACCCCGAAGAAGCCGAACTCGGCGCTTCGTAAGGTCGCCCGCGTGCGTCTGACCAACAGCTTCGAAGTCACCAGCTACATTCCGGGCGAAGGTCACAACCTTCAGGAGCACTCGGTGGTGCTGATCCGTGGCGGCCGCGTGAAGGACCTTCCGGGCGTGCGCTACCACATCCTCCGCGGCACGCTGGACACCCAGGGCGTCAAGAACCGTCGTCAGCGTCGTTCGAAGTACGGCGCCAAGCGGCCGAAGTGATCCGGCCGTCAAGGAGAGGTTGATCCATGTCCCGTCGTCATGCCGCTGAAAAGCGCCAGGTTCTCCCGGATCCGAAGTTCGGCGATGCCGTCGTCAGCAAGTTCATGAACGTGCTGATGTATGATGGCAAGAAGTCGGTCGCGGAAGCGATCGTCTACGGCGCCTTCGATCTGATCGAGCAGAAGACCCGTCAGGAAGGCCTCCGCGTCTTCCACGAGGCGCTCGAGAACGTGCGCCCGGCGGTCGAGGTGAAGAGCCGCCGCGTCGGTGGCGCCACCTATCAGGTCCCGGTCGAGGTCCGCCCCGATCGCGCCCAGGCCCTGGCCATCCGCTGGCTGATCACTGCCGCCCGGAACCGTTCCGAGAACACGGCGGTGGAGCGTCTGGCCGGTGAACTGCTCGATGCCGCGCAGAGCCGTGGCACCGCAATCAAGAAGCGTGAAGACACCCACCGCATGGCGGACGCCAACAAGGCGTTCTCGCACTATCGCTGGTAACGGGTCGGCCGTCTCTTAGAAACCCCAGCTTCCTGGACGCGAACATGGCACGCACGACGCCCATCGAGGCCTACCGCAACATCGGCATCATGGCGCACATCGATGCCGGTAAGACGACGACGACCGAGCGCATCCTCTATTACACCGGCCGGTCCCACAAGATCGGTGAGGTGCACGAGGGTGCGGCCACGATGGACTGGATGGAGCAGGAGCAGGAGCGCGGCATCACCATCACGTCGGCCGCGACGACCTGCTTCTGGAACAACCACCGCATCAACATCATCGACACCCCGGGCCACGTCGACTTCACCATCGAGGTGGAGCGTTCGCTCCGTGTTCTCGACGGCGCGGTCGCGGTGTTCGACAGTGTCGCGGGCGTCGAGCCCCAGTCGGAGACGGTGTGGCGCCAGGCGGACAAGTACCGCGTGCCGCGCATCTGCTTCGTCAACAAGATGGACCGCATGGGCGCCAACTTCTACCGCTGCGTCGACATGATGGTCGACCGGCTGGGCGCCAACCCGCTGGTTCTGAGCCTGCCGATCGGCTCCGAGTCGGAATATGTCGGCATCGTCGACCTGGTGAAGATGAAGGCGGTCGTCTGGAAGGACGAAAGCCTCGGCGCCGAGTTCGAAGAGCGCGACATTCCGGCCGATCTCGCCGACCGCGCCGAAGAGTATCGCCAGAAGCTGGTCGAGACGGCCGTCGAGGCCGACGACGAGGTGATGGAAGCCTATCTCGAAGGCAACGAGCCGGACGTCGCCACCCTGAAGCGCTGCATCCGCAAGGGCACGCTGGCGCGTCAGTTCGTTCCCGTGATCAACGGTTCGGCGTTCAAGAACAAGGGCGTGCAGCCCCTGCTCGACGCCGTGATCGACTTCCTGCCCTCGCCGGTCGACGTGCCGGCCGTTCACGGCACCGCCGTGGATGACCCGGAGACCACGCTGGTCCGCGAGAGCAAGGACGAGGCGCCCTTCTCGGCGCTGGCGTTCAAGATCATGTCGGACCCCTTCGTCGGCTCGCTGACCTACATCCGCGTCTATTCGGGTGTCATCGAGAGCGGCTCCTACGTGCTCAACACCGTCAAGGGTGATCGCGAGCGCGTCGGCCGCATGCTGCAGATGCACGCGAACAGCCGTGAGGACGTCAAGGAAGCCCGCGCTGGCGATATCGTGGCGCTCTGCGGCATGAAGGGCACCACCACCGGTGACACCCTCTGCGCCTCGGATGCCAAGATCATCCTGGAGCGCATGGAGTTCCCGGAGCCGGTGATCGAGGTCGCGGTCGAGCCGAAGACCAAGAGCGACCAGGAGAAGATGGGCCTCGCCCTGTCGCGTCTGGCGCAGGAGGATCCGTCCTTCCGCGTGTCGACCGACGAGGAAAGCGGCCAGACCGTGATCAAGGGCATGGGCGAGCTCCATCTCGAGATCATCGTCGATCGCATGCGCCGCGAATTCAAGGTCGAGGCGAATGTCGGTCAGCCGCAGGTGGCCTATCGCGAGCGCTTCGGTCAGCCGGTCGAGGTCGATTACACCCACAAGAAGCAGACCGGCGGTTCGGGCCAGTTCGCGCGCGTGAAGCTGAAGTTCGAGCCCTTCGAGGGCGAGGACGGCTTCGTGTTCGAGAACAAGGTCGTCGGCGGCTCGGTTCCGCGCGAATACGTCCCCGGCGTCCAGAAGGGCATCGAGTCCTGCCTGGGCAACGGCGTGATCGCCGGCTTCCCGGTGGTCAACCTCAAGGCCGAACTGATCGACGGCGCCTATCATGACGTCGACAGCTCGGTGCTCGCCTTCGAAATCGCGTCGCGTGCTGCGTTCCGCGAGGCCATGGGCAAGAGCCGCCCGGTGCTCCTCGAGCCGATCATGAAGGTCGAGGTCGTCACCCCGGACGAGTACATGGGCGACATCATCGGCGACCTGAACAGCCGCCGTGGTCAGGTGAGCAGCATGGACAGCCGCGGCAATGCCCGCGTCGTCAACGCCATGGTGCCGCTGGCCAGCATGTTCGGCTACGTCAACCAGCTGCGCTCGATGTCCCAGGGCCGCGCCCAGTACACGATGCAGTTCGACCATTACGAGCCGGTTCCGCAGCATCTGGCGGATGAGGTCAAGGCGAAGTACGCGGGCTGATCCGCGGATCGATGACCGGTTTGAAAAACGTTTGGAAAGACGGAGGCGAGAGCCATGGGTAAGGAAAAGTTCGAGCGCAGCAAGCCGCACGTGAACATCGGCACGATCGGTCACGTGGACCATGGCAAGACGACGCTGACGGCTGCGATCACGAAGGTTCTGGCCGAGACGGGCGGAGCGACCTATACGTCGTACGACTCGATCGACAAGGCTCCTGAAGAGAAGGAGCGCGGCATCACCATCAACACGGCGCATGTCGAGTACCAGACGGAAGCCCGTCACTATGCGCATGTTGATTGCCCCGGCCATGCCGACTACGTGAAGAACATGATCACGGGTGCGGCGCAGATGGACGGCGCGATCCTGGTCGTGTCGGCGGCGGACGGTCCGATGCCGCAGACCCGCGAGCATATCCTGCTTGCGCGTCAGGTCGGCGTTCCGGCGCTTGTCGTGTTCATGAACAAGGTCGACATGGTCGACGACGAGGAGCTGCTGGAGCTCGTCGAGATGGAAGTGCGGGAGCTGCTCGCCAGCTACGACTTCCCGGGCGACGACATTCCGGTGATCAAGGGCTCGGCTCTGGCTGCGATCGAGGGCACGAACCCGTCGATCGGCGCCGAGCGGATCCTTGAGCTGATGCGTGCGGTTGACGAGTACATCCCGACCCCGGATCGTCCGAAGGACCAGCCGTTCCTGATGCCGATCGAAGACGTGTTCTCGATCTCGGGCCGCGGCACGGTTGTGACCGGGCGTATCGAGCGCGGCGTGATCAAGGTCGGCGAGGAAGTGGCGATCGTGGGTCTGCGCGACACCACGAAGACCACGGTGACCGGCGTCGAGATGTTCCGCAAGCTGCTGGATCAGGGCGAGGCCGGTGACAATGTCGGCGTGCTGCTGCGCGGCACGAAGCGCGAGGACGTGGAGCGTGGTCAGGTGCTGGCGAAGCCGGGCACCATCACCCCGCACACCAAGTTCGCCGCCGAGGCGTATATCCTGACCAAGGAAGAGGGCGGCCGTCACACCCCCTTCTTCACCAACTATCGTCCGCAGTTCTACTTCCGGACCACGGACGTGACCGGTGTCATCACCCTGCCGGAAGGCACGGAGATGGTCATGCCGGGTGACAACGTGTCGGTCACCGTCGAGCTGATCTCGCCGATCGCCATGGACGAAGGCCTGCGCTTCGCGATCCGCGAAGGCGGCCGTACCGTCGGCGCCGGCGTCGTCGCCAAGGTGATGGCCTGATCGACGGACGACGGCAGCGGATGCGCCGGGCGGGTTGATCCCGCAGGGCGCATCCGCCGCCTGGTTTCCTGACGCCACGAGCGCCCGGCCGGTCCGCCCGGCGGGCCGGTCTCATGCAAGGACGCGCGGCGCTGCGGCACCCCGGACTCATCCGGCAGGTCGCACCGCCGAGGCCAAGGTAGAAGCCCATGATGGAAGGCCAGAACATTCGCATCCGCCTGAAGGCGTTCGATCATCGCGTGCTCGATCAGTCGACCCGCGAGATCGTGAACACCGCCAAGCGGACCGGCGCCAGCGTGCGGGGCCCGATCCCGCTGCCGACCGAGATCGAGCGCTTCACGGTGCTCCGTTCGCCGCACATCGACAAGAAGTCGCGCGAACAGTTCGAGATCCGGACGCACAAGCGCCTCCTCGACATTGTCGAGCCCACCCCGCAGACCGTCGACGCGCTGATGAAGCTCGACCTCGCGGCCGGCGTCGACGTCGAGATCAAGCTCTGAGGGGGTAACGCCAGATGCGTACTGGAGTCATCACCCGCAAGCTCGGGATGACCCGCATTTTCGATTCGGCCGGTATTCACATCCCCGTGACCGTGCTGAAGGTCGACAATGTGCAGGTCGTCGCCCACCGCACCGACGAGACCGACGGTTACACCGCGGTTCAGGTCGGCTACGGCGCGGCCAAGGTGAAGAACGTGTCGAAGGCCCAGCGCGGCCACTTCGCCAAGGCGAAGGTGGAGCCCAAGGCGAAGCTCGCGGAGTTCCGCGTGACCGCCGATGCGCTGCCTGAGATCGGAGCCGAGATCGGTGCCAACCACTTCGTCGTCGGCCAGTTCGTCGACGTCGTCGGCACCTCGATCGGTAAGGGTTTCGCCGGCGCCATGAAGCGCCACAACTTCGGCGGTCTTCGTGCCACCCACGGCGTGTCGGTCTCGCACCGCTCGCATGGTTCGACCGGTAACCGTCAGGATCCGGGCCGTACCTTCAAGGGCAAGAAGATGGCTGGCCACATGGGTGCCCGCCGCGTGACCGTGCAGAACCTGCGCGTGACCGTGGTCGATGCCGACCGTGGCCTGCTGCTCGTCGAGGGCGCCATCCCGGGTGCCGCCGGTTCGTACGTTCTTGTGCGCGACGCCGTGAAGAAGGCGCTGCCAGAGAGCGTGCCGTTCCCGGCCGGCCTCAAGGCGCAGGTGGCCGTGGCGGCCGCCGAGACCACGGAAGGCTGAGGGCCGAGCGATGGATGTGAAGGTCATTACCCTCGACAACGAGGATGCCGGCACGATCGCGCTGGCTGACGAGGTGTTCGGTCTCCCGGCCCGCGTCGACATCCTGCACCGGATGGTGCGCTACCAGCTCGCCAAGCGGCGCGCCGGTACGCACAAGGTGAAGACGATCTCCGAGATCGCCGGTTCGACCGCGAAGATCTACCGCCAGAAGGGCACGGGCCGCGCGCGGCACGGCGCCAAGCGGGCGAACATCTTCCGCGGCGGTGCCACGGTCCACGGTCCCGTGGTCCGCAGCCATGCCCATGATCTGCCCAAGAAGGTGCGTCGCCTGGCGCTGAAGACCGCGCTGTCGGTCAAGGCTCAGGGCGGCAAGCTGGTGGTGGTCGACGATCTGAAGGCCGACGACGCCAAGACCAAGGCGCTGGTGGCCCGTCTCGAGAAGGCCGGTCTCGGCCGCTCGACGCTGTTCATCGGCGGCACCGAGGTCGACCAGGGCTTCCGCCTCGCCGCCCGCAACCTGATCGGCATCGACGTTCTGCCGAGCCAGGGCGCCAATGTTTACGACATCCTGCGCCGCGACACCCTGGTGCTGTCGCGCGCCGCGGTCGAGAGCCTGGAGGCGCGGCTGAAATGAACCCGGAGCGGATGTACGACATCATCCTGAGCCCGGTCGTCACCGAAAAGTCGACGATGGGTTCGGAGAATGACCAGGTCACCTTCAAGGTGACGCTGGACGCGACCAAGCCCGAGATCAAACAGGCCGTCGAGAAGCTCTTCGGCGTGAAGGTCAAGGCGGTGAACACCCTGGTGCAGGCCGGCAAGACCAAGCGCTTCCGTGGCCGCCCCGGGCGTCGCTCGGACTTCAAGAAGGCGATCGTGACCCTGGCCGAAGGCCAGCAGATCGATCTGACGGCGGGGATCTGAACCGATGGCTTTGAAGGCATACAAGCCGACTTCGCCCGGCCGGCGTCAGCTGGTTCTGGTCGATCGCTCGGAGCTCTGGAAGGGCAAGCCGGTCAAGTCCCTGACCGAAGGCCTGACCAAGTCGGGTGGCCGCAACAACCTGGGCCGCGTGACCGCGTTCCAGGTGGGCGGCGGTCACAAGCGCCGCTATCGTCTGGTCGACTTCAAGCGCCGCAAGTGGGACGTGGAAGCCTCGGTCGTGCGCCTTGAGTACGATCCGAACCGCACCGCGTTCATCGCGCTGATCGAGTACACCGACGGCGAGCAGGCCTATATCCTGGCCCCGCAGCGCCTGAAGGCCGGCGACAAGGTCGTCGCCGGTGCGAAGGTCGACGTGCGGCCCGGCAATGCCATGCCGCTGTCGGCCATCCCGGTCGGCACGATCGTCCACAATGTCGAGCTGAAGCCCGGCAAGGGTGGTCAGATCGCGCGGTCGGCCGGCACCTATGTTCAGGTGGTCGGCAAGGACGGCAACTACGTCATGCTGCGCATGGCCTCCGGCGAGCAGCGTATGGTGCGCGCCGAATGCATGGCCACCATCGGTGCGGTGTCGAACCCCGACCACCAGAACGTCAGCCTGGGCAAGGCCGGCCGTTCGCGGTGGATGGGCCGTCGCCCGGTCGTCCGTGGTGTGGCGATGAACCCGGTCGATCACCCGCATGGCGGCGGTGAAGGCCGCACCTCGGGCGGTCGTCATCCGGTTACTCCGTGGGGCAAGCCGACCAAGGGCAAGCGCACCCGCAATAACAAGGCTACGGACAAGTTTATCGTCCGTCGCCGCAAGCCCTAAGGTCTGAAGGAGGACACCGTGCCCCGTTCGGTTTGGAAAGGCCCGTTTGTCGACGGGTACCTGCTGAAGAAGGCCGACGCGCTGCACACCTCCGGCCGCAAGGAGGTGATTCGCACCTGGTCGCGTCGTTCGACCATCCTGCCCCAGTTTGTGGGCTTGACCTTTGGGGTCTATAACGGGCACAAGTTCCTGCCCGTGCTTGTCTCCGAGGACATGGTCGGGCATAAGTTCGGCGAGTTCGCGCCCACCCGCACGTTCTACGGCCACGCCGCGGACAAGAAGGCCAAGAGGAAATAACCATGGGCAAGCCTAGTGCCGAGCGGCGGGTTGCCGAAAACGAGGCGCGCGCGGTTTCGACGATGCTGCGCGTGAGCCCGCGCAAGCTTAACACCGTCGCCGAGCTGATCCGTGGTCGGAGCGTCGAGTCGGCGCTGGCTGCGCTGACCTTCTCGCGCCGCCGGATCTCGAACGACGTGAAGAAGACCCTGCAGTCGGCGATCGCCAATGCGGAAAACAACCACGAGCTGGACGTCGACCGTCTGTTCGTGGCCGAGGCCTTTGTCGGCAAGGCGCTGGTCATGAAGCGGTTCAGCGCCCGCGCCCGTGGCCGTGTTGGTCGCGTGGAGAAGCCTTTCAGCCAGCTGACCGTGGTGGTCCGCGAGCGTGAGGAGCAGGACTAATGGGTCATAAGGTCAATCCCATCGGGCTCCGGCTCGGGATCATCCGTACCTGGGACAGCCGCTGGTACGCGGATGACAATTACGGCGACCTGCTTCAGGAAGACCTGCGCCTGCGCAAGTACCTGAAGGGCCGCCTGAAGAACGCCGGCGTGTCGGGCATCGTGATCGAGCGTGCTGCGCAGAAGGTGCGCATCACGCTGAACAGCGCGCGTCCCGGCGTGATCATCGGCAAGAAGGGCGCCGACATCGACAAGCTGAAGGCTGATGTCGGCAAGCTGGTCAAGGGCGAGGTTCATCTGAACATCGCCGAGGTCCGCAAGCCCGAACTCGACGCCACCCTGGTGGCCGAGAACATCGCCCAGCAGCTGGAGCGCCGCGTGGCGTTCCGTCGGGCGATGAAGCGTGCCGTGCAGTCGGCGATGCGCCTGGGTGCCGAAGGCATCCGCATCACCTGCAGCGGCCGTCTGGGCGGCGCCGAAATCGCCCGTACGGAATGGTACCGTGAAGGTCGCGTGCCGCTGCATACGCTGCGCGCCGACATCGACTATGGCCAGGCGACCGCCTTTACCACCTATGGCACCTGCGGTGTCAAGGTCTGGGTGTTCAAGGGCGAAGTGCTGAGCCGCGATCCGCTGGCAGCGGAAGCCGAGCGTCGTGAGACGCGGGCTTCGCGCTGATCCGGCGGCGATCAGCTTAGTGAGAAAGGCTGGAACTTATGCTGAGTCCGAAGCGGACGAAATATCGCAAGGCGCATAAGGGCCGCATCCACGGTGATGCCAAGGGTGGTACGGCGCTGAATTTCGGCGCCTACGGCCTGAAGGCGATGGAACCCGGCCGGTTGACGGCGCGGCAGATCGAGGCGACCCGTCGCGCGATCACCCGCCACATCCGCCGTGTCGGCCGCGTGTGGGTGCGTATCTTCCCGGACGTGCCGGTTTCGAAGAAGCCGGCCGAAGTGCGCATGGGTAAGGGCAAGGGCTCTCCGGAATTCTGGATGGCCCGCGTGAAGCCCGGTCGCGTGATGTTCGAACTGGATGGTGTCCCCGCCGATGTGGCCCGCGAGGCCTTCGAGCGTGGCGCCGCCAAGCTGCCGATCCGCACCCGCGTGATCCAGCGCATCGGTGTGGAGGGCTGAAGCCATGAAGGCTGAAGAACTGCGCGCGAAGTCGGCGACCGAGCTGAACACCATGCTGCTCCAGCTGAAGAAGGAGCAGTTCAACCTGCGCTTCCAGCAGGCCGGCGGCCAGCTCGAAAACACCGCGCGTGTGCGCGAGGTGCGGCGCGACATCGCCCGGATCAAGACCGTGATCGGCCAGTCGGCCGGCGCCGCGGCGAAGGAGTGATCAGATGCCCAAGCGTATCCTTCAGGGCGTCGTGGTGAGCGACAAGGGCGACAAGACGATCATCGTCAAGGTCGAACGTCGCTTCCAGCACCCGATCTACAAGAAGTTCATTCGCCGCAGCAAGAAGTATGCCGCGCATGATGAGGACAACCGGTTCAAGGCCGGCGACATCGTCCGCATCATTGAATCGGCTCCGATCTCCAAGCGCAAGCGCTGGACGGTCGTCGCTGACGGCGAATGAAGCCCGGCCCCTGCTGATTAAGGAACGGTCCCGTGATCCAGACCGAAACCAATCTGGAAGTGGCGGACAACAGCGGCGCCCGGCGTGTGATGTGCATCCGCGTTCTCGGCGGTTCGCGTCGCCGCGTCGCGCGTGTCGGCGACGTGATCGTCGTCTCCGTGAAGGAGGCGATTCCGCGTGGTAAGGTGAAGAAGGGCGACGTCCACCGTGCGGTGGTCGTTCGTACCGCCAAGGAGCTGCGTCGTCCGGACGGCACTGCCATCCGTTTCGACCGCAATGCCGCCGTGCTGATCAACAAGCATGGCGAGCCGATCGGTACCCGTATCTTCGGGCCGGTCACCCGCGAGCTCCGCGGCAAGAAGTTCATGAAGATCATCTCTCTGGCCCCCGAGGTCCTCTGATGGCAGCCAAGATCAAGAAAGGCGACAACGTCGTCGTTTTGACCGGGCGTGACAAGGGCAAGGCCGGGACGGTTGCGCAGGTTCTCCCCAAGGAGAACCGCGTCGTCGTTCAGGGCGTAAACCTCGTCAAGCGGCACACCGCTCCCAAGCCGGGCAATCCCGGCGGTATCGTGGAGAAGGAAGCGTCGCTGCACCTGTCGAACGTCGCGATCGCCGACCCCAAGGACGGCAAGCCGACCCGCGTCGGTTTTACCACGCTCGAAGATGGCCGTAAGGTGCGCGTCGCCAAGCGGTCCGGCGAGCAGATCGATCGTTGACGGCGGAGCAGCCCAAAATGGCACGCTTGTACGAGTACTACGTTAACGAGGTTCGCCCGCAGCTGCGCGAGCAGTTCAGCTATGCGAACGTCATGGAGATCCCCCGTCTCGAAAAGATCGTCCTGAATGTGGGCGTCGGCGAGGCGGTCGGTGATCAGAAGAAGATCAACGGCGTCGTGACCGATCTGGCCAAGATCACCGGCCAGAAGCCCGTCGTGACCCGCGCCTCGAAGTCGATCGCCGGCTTCAAGCTGCGCGAGGGCATGGCGATCGGCGTCAAGGTGACGCTGCGCCGCGACCGGATGTACGAGTTCCTGGATCGTCTCGTCACCATCGCTCTGCCGCGTGTCCGCGACTTCCGCGGGCTGAACGGCAAGTCGTTCGACGGGCGTGGCAACTATGCCATGGGCCTCAAAGAGCAGATCGTCTTCCCCGAGATCGAGTACGACAAGGTCGATACCGTCCGGGGCATGGACATCGTCTTCGCGACGACGGCCAAGACGGATGCCGAGGCGAAGGCGCTTCTTGCCGCCTTCAAGATGCCCTTCGTGAACTGAGCAACGGCAAGCGAGGCGATTATGGCCAAGACCAGTGCCGTCCAGAAGAACAAGCACCGCGAGCAGCTGGTGGCGCGTTTTGCGAACAAGCGCGCTGCCCTGAAGGCGGTGGTTGACGATCGTGAGCTGTCGCCCGAGGAGCGTTTCGCGGCGACCCTGAAGCTCGCCGCCCTCCCGCGCAACGGCTCGAAGACCCGCATCCGGAACCGGTGCGAGCTGACCGGCCGCCCCCGTGCGGTGTACCGCAAGCTGAAGCTGTGCCGTGTGGCGCTCCGCGACCTGGCGTCGCAGGGGCAGATCCCCGGCATGACGAAGTCGAGCTGGTAAGAGAGGAGGACCGGATATGTCCATGACCGATCCCCTCGGCGATATGATCACCCGTATCCGCAACGCTCAGCTGGCGCGCAAGTCGACGACTCTGTGCCCCGCCTCGAAGCTGCGCGGTTGGGTGCTCGACGTGCTGACCCGCGAGGGCTACATCCGTGGCTACGAGCGCAGCGAGTCGTCTGAAGGCAAGCCGGTGTTCGAGATCGCGCTGAAGTATGTGGACGGCGAGCCCGCCATCCGCGAAATCGGCCGCGTTTCCCGCCCCGGTCGCCGCGTCTATTCGTCGATCAAGGCGCTGCCGAAGCACTATAACGGCCTCGGCATCCAGATCCTCTCGACCCCCCGTGGCGTCATGTCCGACGCGGAGGCCCGCACCGCCAATGTCGGCGGTGAGGTTCTCTGCAAGGTGTTCTGAGGAGACGTCCCATGTCGCGTATCGGTAAGAATCCGGTTGCGGTGCCCCAGGGCGTCGAGGTGGCCGTCGACGGCAACACGGTCCGCGTGAAGGGCAAGCTCGGCGCGCTCGAGCGGACCCTGCCGTCGGACGTGAACGTCGCGCTCGAAGACGGCAAGGTCGTCGTCGCGCCGGCCAACGACGAACGCCGCGGCCGCGCCATGTGGGGCCTGTCCCGCACGCTCGTCGCCAATATGGTGAAGGGTGTGTCGGAAGGCTTCACCGTGAAGCTCGACATCAACGGCGTCGGTTACCGCGCCGCTGTTGACGGCAAGCTGCTGACCCTGCAGCTCGGCTACAGCCACGACATCAAGTACGCCGTTCCGGCGGACATCGAGATTAAGGCTGAGAAGCCGACCGCGCTTGCCATCTCTGGCATCGACAAGCAGCGCGTCGGTCAGATTGCCGCCGAGATCCGGTCCTTCCGGTCGCCTGAACCCTATAAGGGCAAGGGCGTCAAGTACGAGGGCGAGGTCATCGTCCGCAAGGAAGGCAAGAAGAAGTAAGGAGCCGCAGGGGCATGAACGCGAATTCGCTCTTCGAGCGGCGCAAGCGGCGTGTGCGTACGCAGCTGCGCAAGAAGTCGCACGGCCGTCCGCGGCTGAGCGTCTACCGCTCCAATCTGAACATCTACGCCCAGATCATCGACGATGTGCAGGGCGTGACCCTGGCTTCGGCCTCCACCCTCGACGGCGAGCTCAAGGGCCAGCTGAAGAATGGTGCAGGCATCGAAGCCGCCAAGGCGGTCGGCAAGCTGATCGCCTCGCGCGCTGCGGCAAGCGGCGTGACCGAGGTGGTGTTCGATCGCGGTGGCTACATCTATCATGGCCGCGTGAAGGCGCTGGCCGACGCCGCCCGCGAGGGCGGGCTGTCGTTCTGAGGGGGCCGAACGCATGGCACGCACGGAAAACGAGCGCAAGCCTCGCGAGGAAGATGGCGAGTTCATCGACAAGCTCGTCACCATCAATCGCGTCGCGAAGGTGGTGAAGGGCGGTCGCCGGTTCGGCTTTGCCGCGCTGGTGGTTGTCGGTGACGGTCGTGGCCGGGTCGGTTTCGGCCAGGGCAAGGCCCGCGAGGTCCCCGAGGCAATCCGCAAGGCCACCGAGAAGGCGAAGCGCGGCATGATCCGCGTTCCGCTTCGCGAGGGCCGCACGCTCCACCACGACATCGACGGGCATTTCGGTGCCGGCCGGATCCTGATGCGCGCTGCCCCTCCGGGCACCGGCATCATCGCCGGCGGCCCGATGCGCGCGGTGCTGGAGAGCCTGGGTGTCGCGGACGTCGTGGCGAAGAGCCACGGCACCTCGAACCCCTACAATCTCATCAAGGCGACGTTCGACGGCCTGAAGGCCGTTCAGTCGCCGCGTGAGGTTGCCCGCCGCCGCGGCCGCAAGGTCAGCGACATCATCGGGCGCCGCGACGGCCAGGCCGCCGCTGCTGCCGCGGGCAAGGAGTGAGATCCATGTCCGAGGCGAAGAAGCAGGTGAAGGTGACCCAGATCGGCAGCCCGATCGGTCGTCCCGACTACCAGCGCCAGACGCTGATCGGTCTGGGCCTCAACAAGCGGCATCGCAGCCGGGTGCTCGAGGATACCCCCTCGGTGCGCGGCATGATCGCCAAGGTGGCCCATCTCGTGGTGGTGGAGGAGGTGGCCTGAGGGGATGACCCCGGGCCTCCTTCCCCAGACACACGATTTCAAGGAACAGCCGTGTCATGAAGCTCAACGAGCTCAGGGACAATCCCGGCGCGACCAAGGACCGCAAGCGCATCGGTCGCGGCCCCGGCTCCGGCACCGGCAAGACTGCCGGCAAGGGCCACAAGGGTGCGAAGGCGCGCAGCGGCGTGGCGATCAAGGGCTTCGAGGGCGGTCAGATGCCGCTGCATCGTCGCCTTCCGCGTCGTGGTTTCACGAATGCGCCCTTCCGTAACGATTTCGTCCATGTCAATCTGGGTCGCATCCAGAAGGCGATCGATGCCGGCAAGCTCGGCACCGAGATCACCGAAGCGGCCCTGATCGAGGCGGGTCTCGTGCGTCGCGTCCGCGACGGCGTGCGTCTCCTCGCCAAGGGTGAGATCACCTCGGCCGTCACCATCCACGTCACCGGCGCCTCCGAGGCGGCTGTGGCGGCGGTGGAGAAGGCCGGCGGCAAGGTCGAGCTGCCGGCGGCGCCGGCGGCCGACGAGGCCCAGGCCTGATCCAGGCCGGGGCTTGCGTCGAGCAGGCTTGACGGGTGACCGTCCGCCGGTCCTGACCGGGGGATGGTTGCCCGCGCTCGCATTCCCGGACCGCGGCATCCGCGGCCCTGGAATGCAAGCGGCCCGGACGACGTGACGGACCACTCGACGACCTGTGTGTCCGCGTGCGGGGGACGACCCCGACCGCGACATTCCTGATCCCCATCTTCAAGCCGGGAGCGCATCCGCGATGGCGTCCTCCGCCGACCAACTTGCGGGCAGCCTGAATTTCGCGGCCTTCGGCAAGGCCACGGAACTGAAGAAGCGGCTCTGGTTCACCCTGGGCGCGCTGCTGGTCTATCGCCTGGGCACTTACATCCCGGTACCGGGGATCAATCCCGCCGTGCTGGCCGAGGTGTTCAATCAGAACGCCGGCGGCATTCTCGGCATGTTCAACGTCTTCGCCGGCGGCGCGCTCGGTCGCATGACCATCTTCGCGCTCACCGTGATGCCCTACATCTCGGCCTCGATCATCGTGCAGCTGCTGACCGCGGTTCTGCCGAGCTTCGCGGCCTTGAAGAAGGAGGGCGAGAGCGGGCGCAAGCTGCTGAACCAGTACACCCGCTACGGCACGGTGGCCCTGGCGATCGTGCAGGCCTACGGCATCTCGGTCGGCCTTGAGGGGCTTCAGGCCGGCGGCATGTCCGCCGTGGCCGACCCCGGCGCCTATTTCCGTGCGGCGACCGTGATCACCCTGGTCGGCGGCACGATGTTCCTGATGTGGCTGGGCGAGCAGATCACCGCCCGTGGCGTCGGCAACGGCATCTCGCTGATCATCTTCACCGGCATCGTCGCCGAGCTGCCGGGCGCACTGGCCCGGATGCTGGAGCTGGGCCGGACCGGTGCGCTGTCGACCGGCTTCATCCTGATGCTGCTGATCATGGCCATCGCCGTGATCACCTTCATCGTGTTCATGGAGCGGGCCCAGCGGCGGATCGTGGTGCAGTACCCGAAGCGCCAGGTCGGCAACCGGATCTATGGCGGCGAGAGCTCGCATCTGCCGCTGAAGCTCAACACCGCCGGCGTGATTCCGCCGATCTTCGCCAGCTCGATCCTGCTGCTGCCGACCACCATCGCCAGCTTCAACGCCACCGGCGGCGGCCCGGAATGGCTGACCTGGCTCACGGCCAATCTGGCCCATGGCCAGCCGCTCTATCTGGCGCTCTATGTCGGCGCGATCCTGTTCTTCTGCTTCTTCTACACCGCCATCGTCTTCAACCCGGAAGAAACGGCCGACAACCTGCGCAAGCATGGCGGCTTCATTCCGGGCATCCGGCCGGGCAAGAACACCGCAGATTACCTCGATCACGTCCTCACCCGTCTGACCGTGATCGGTGCGGCCTATATCGCAGCGGTCTGCGCGCTCCCCGAAATTCTGATCAGTGAGTACTCGGTCCCGTTCTATTTCGGCGGCACCAGCCTGCTGATCGTGGTCAACGTCACCATCGACACCGTGGCCCAGATCCAGTCCCACCTGCTGGCACACCAGTATGAAGGGCTGATCAAGAAGGCCCGACTCAAAGGACGGCGGTCGTGATCCTGATCCTCCTCGGACCTCCCGGTGCCGGCAAGGGCACCCAGTCGCAGCGTCTGGTCGACGCCTACGGCATCGTGCAGCTGTCCACCGGCGACATGCTCCGCGCCGAAGTGAAGTCGGGCAGTGCGCTCGGCAACCGCGTCAAGGCGATCATGGATGCCGGCCAGCTGGTGCCGGACCAGGCGATCATCGACATGATCGCCGGCCGTATCGGCCAGGACGATTGCCGCAACGGCTTCATCCTCGACGGCTTCCCGCGCACCGTGGCCCAGGCCGAGGCGCTGGACGGGATGCTCGCCTCTCAGGGGCTGAAGCTCGACCATGTGATCGAGATGAAGGTCGATGACGGTGCGCTGGTCGAGCGCATCACCGGCCGTTTCGCCTGCGCAAAATGCGGCGCCGGCTATCATGACAGTTTCCAGAAGCCCAAGGTCGAGGGCGTCTGCGACGTGTGCGGGTCGACTGAGTTCACCCGCCGTAAGGACGACAATGCCGAGACGGTGAAGAGCCGGCTCGAGGCGTATCACGCCCAGACCGCGCCGCTGCTGCCCTATTACGAAGCGAAGGGGCTGCTGCGGACGGTGGACGGCATGGCAGACATCGATGACGTGACCCTGGCGCTGAAGGCCATTTTGGACGCCGGATCCTGACATCAGAGTGTTGACTTGAGCGACGGTCATCCTATAATCGCGCCCCTCCGCGCCGAGTGGGCGCGTGCGGGCGCAGACCGTCGGTCGACGAAGGAGAATCAAGCGTGGCGCGTATTGCAGGTGTGAATATCCCGACCGCGAAGCGGGTCGAGATCGCGCTGACCTACATTCACGGCATCGGCCGGGCGAAGTCGCAGGAGATCTGCGGCAAGGTCGGAATCCCCGCCGAGCGGCGTGTGAACGAGCTGTCGGATGCCGAAGTCATCCGCATCCGTGAAGTGATCGACAGCGACTATACGGTCGAGGGTGACCTCCGCCGCGAAGTCGCGATGAACATCAAGCGCCTGATGGACCTCGGCTGCTATCGCGGCCTGCGCCATCGTCGTGGCCTGCCGGTGCGCGGCCAGCGCACCCACACCAATGCGCGGACCCGCAAGGGCCCGGCGAAGCCGATTGCGGGCAAGAAGAAGTAAGGACGCACCATGGCTAAGGATACGGGTGCGCGTCTGCGCCGCCGCGACCGGAAGAACATCACCTCCGGTGTCGCGCACGTGAACGCGAGCTTCAACAACACCATGATCACCATCACCGACGTTCAGGGGAACACCATCTCCTGGTCGTCGTCGGGGACCATGGGCTTCAAGGGCTCGCGCAAGTCGACCCCCTACGCGGCGCAGGTCGCTGCCGAAGACGCCGGCCGCAAGGCCGCCGAACACGGCATGCGCACCCTCGACGTCGAGGTGAAGGGCCCGGGTTCGGGCCGCGAGTCGGCTCTGCGCGCCCTTCAGGCGGCCGGCTTCGCGATCACGTCCATCCGCGACGTGACCCCCATCCCGCACAACGGCTGCCGCCCGCCCAAGCGGCGCCGCGTCTGACGTCCAGGACCGCACGCGCCCCCGCCGGTCGGACGCGCCAGCCCCGATGAGCGGGGTGCGCACCGGCCGGCGTAAGCCTGTCTGGTTCCGCGTCACCGGCACGGCGGGTGCCATATGCCCGCCGTATCACCGCAACGCCGGATCCCCGCAACGACCGGCATCCACTTGCGGCGCGAGCAACGAGAGGTCGTTCACGTGATCCATAAGAATTGGCAGGACCTGATTAAGCCGAACAAGCTCGAGATCGAGCCCGGCGCCAATCCGTCCCGTCAGGCGACCGTGGTTGCCGAGCCGCTTGAGCGCGGCTTCGGCATGACGCTCGGCAATGCCCTCCGCCGGGTGCTGCTGTCGTCGCTCCAGGGCGCCGCTGTGACCGCCATCAAGATCGACGGCGTTCTGCATGAGTTCTCGTCCGTCCCCGGCGTGCGCGAGGACGTGACCGACATCGTGCTGAACGTGAAGACCATGGCGCTGACCATGCATGCCGATGGCCCCAAGCGCATGGCGCTGAAGGCGACCGGCCCCTGCGAGGTGAAGGCGTCGATGATCCAGACCGGGCCCGATATCGGGATCCTGGATCCGGATCTGGTGCTCTGCACCCTCGACGAGGGCGCGGTGCTGAACATGGAATTCGTCGTCAACACGGGTAAGGGCTACGTCCCGGCCTCGGCCAACCGGCCCGAGGACGCGCCGATCGGTCTGATCCCCGTCGACGCCCTGTTCAGCCCGATCAAGAAGGTGTCGTACAAGGTCGAGAACAGCCGCGTCGGTTCCTACACCGACTACGACCGTCTCTCGCTCTATGTCGAGACCAACGGCGCCATCACGCCGGAAGACTCGATCGCGCTGGCCGCGCGCATCCTGCAGGACCAGTTCCAGCTCTTCATCAACTTCGAAGAGCCGGAAATGCCGACGGAGCGCGAGGAGCAGGACGAACTGCCGTTCAACCCCAACCTCCTCCGCAAGGTCGAGGAGCTGGAGCTGTCGGTGCGTTCGGCGAATTGCCTGAAGAACGACAACATCGTCTACATCGGCGACCTGGTCCAGAAGACCGAGGCCGAGATGCTCCGGACGCCGAATTTTGGTCGCAAGTCGCTGAACGAGATCAAGGAGGTTCTGTCCTCCATGGGTCTCAAGCTCGGCATGCAGATCAGCAACTGGCCGCCGGAGAACATCGAAGAGCTGGCGAAGAAGCTCGAAGAGCCGTACTGAGCCTCTTCGGGCGCCCTCGCGGCACCGGACGACATCCCAGGGGGCGGGTAGTGCCTGCGCACGTCCGCCCCGTCCAGAACAGCATCACGGCCCGGAGACCGGGCCCCGCACGGCGGATGGCCCCCGCATGCGGATGATGCCCAGGCAGGAGTACCCCTCATGCGTCATGGCATGAACCAGCGCAAGCTGAACCGCACCACCGCCCACCGCAAGGCGATGCTCGCGAACATGGCGGTCGCGCTGCTGAAGCACGAGCAGATCAAGACCACGCTGCCGAAGGCGAAGGAACTGCGCCCGGTGGTGGAGCGTCTGATCACCCTCGGCAAGCGCGGCGACCTTCACGCCCGCCGTCAGGCCGCGTCGCGCCTGCCCGACGGCGTGATCGTGCAGAAGCTGTTCGGCGAGCTGGCCGAGCGCTACCAGGCCCGCGCCGGCGGTTACACCCGGGTGCTGAAGGCCGGCTTCCGCTATGGCGATGCGGCCCCGATGGCGATCATCGAGCTGGTCGACCGCAACCTCGCCGCCAAGGGTCAGGATTCGGGCCCGAAGCAGGTTGCCGAGGACGACGCCGAGGATTGATCCGGGCGGCGGTGCCGGCATCGGCATCGCGATGGGACCTTGAGAACGGGCGGTGCGCCGAAAGGTGCATCGCCCGTTCTGCGTTTGGAGCATGTTACGTCGGGCAGGTGGACGGCTCTGGTCACTTGTGGTCCGGGCCGCGGGCACTATGCTGTCGGACCTGGACGAGACAACCGGGCGGGAATGAGAGTGATGAACCGACTGCCTGAACGGGGTGCAGACCTGGCCGCGGCGATCCGCGGCGGCCTGCGGTCGAGGATGCTGGCGCTGGTGCTGGCCCTGGCAGCATTGCAGGTGCCGCCGGCGGTGGCGGCGGATACCGAACGCCGGGTGCCTGAAAGCCGCACCGAGATGCAGCTGTCCTTCGCCCCCGTGGTGCGCCAGGCGGCGCCGGCGGTGGTGAACATCTACACCCGCCGTACGGTGGTGGTGCAGCAGCGATCCCCCTTCTTCGACGACCCGTTCTTCCGCCGCTTCTTCGGCGACCGGATGGGCATCGGCAGACCGTCGGAGCGGGTGCAGAACGCGCTCGGATCGGGCGTGATCGTCGACGGCCGTGGCTATATCGTCACCAACAATCATGTGATCGACGGCGCCGATCAGATCACCGTGGTGCTGAACGACCGGCGTGAATTCGCCGCCGAAGTGGTGCGGCTGGACCCGCAGACCGATCTGGCCGTGCTGAAGATCGATACCGAAGGCCAGACCCTGCCGGCGCTGAGCTTCGGCGACAGCGACTCGATCGAGGTCGGCGATCTTGTGCTGGCGATCGGCAATCCCTTCGGCGTCGGGCAGACGGTGACCAGCGGCATCGTCTCGGCACTGGCCCGCACCATGGTCGGTGTGTCGGACTTCCAGTCCTTCATCCAGACCGATGCCGCGATCAACCCCGGCAATTCGGGCGGCGCGCTGGTGACGGTGAACGGCGAGCTGATCGGCGTCAACACCGCGATCTTCAGCCGCTCGGGCGGATCCAACGGCATCGGCTTCGCGATCCCCGCCACATTGGTGAAGACGGTGGTCCAGGCGGCGATCGAGGGCCGGCCCGTGGCCCGCGCCTGGCTGGGCGCCCGCGGCCAGCCGGTGACGCAGGACATCGCCGAAAGTCTCGGCATGCCGCGCCCGACCGGCGTGCTGGTGAGCGATGTGCATTCCGACGGCCCCGCCAGTGGCGTGTTGAGGCGCGGCGACGTGATCCTTGAGATCGGCGGCAAGCCGGTCGACGATCCGCGCGCCCTGCGCTTCCGCCTGGCGGCTGCCGGCATCGGCGGCGAGACCGCGATCACCATCTGGCGCGAGGGCCGCCGTCAGACCGTGTCGCTGCCGCTGATCGCCGCGCCCGAAACCGTGGCCCGTGACGAGCGGGAAATTTCCGGCAGCAACCCGCTTGCCGGCGCCCGGATCGCCAACCTCTCGCCGGCTCTGGCCGAGGAGCTGGGGCTTGACGGCTTCGAAGAGGGGGTGATCGTGGTCGACATCACGCGGAATTCCGCCGCGGCGTCGATCGGGCTCAAGCCCGGCGACATGGTCCTGGCGGTGAACGGCCGGCGCATGGCCCGCACCGCGGATGTCGAGACGACGCTGAAGCAGATGCAGGGCCAGCGCCGCTGGCAGCTGACCTTGCGCCGCGAGGGCCGCGAACTCACCTTGGATCTGATGGGCTGACCGGCCGTCATCCCGCCCCCACCTCTCCGGAGCCCGCCCGACCCCTATGGCCACGCTGTTCGATGCCGCCGCCCCGCGCCCGCTCGCCGACCGGCTCCGCCCGGGCCGGATCGGTGAGATCGTGGGCCAGGACCATCTGTTCGGCCCCGACGGGCCGGTGACGCGGATGGTTCAGGCGAAGCGGCTGGCCTCGCTGATCCTGTGGGGGCCGCCGGGGACCGGCAAGACCACGCTGGCGCGGCTGCTGGCCGAGGCGACGGGCATGCGTTTTGCCGCACTCTCGGCCGTGTTCTCCACCGTCGCCGATCTGCGCAAGGCCTTCGCCGAGGCGGCGGCCTTGCGCGATACCGGCCGGCAGACCCTGCTGTTCGTGGACGAGATCCACCGCTTCAACCGTGCGCAGCAGGACAGTTTCCTGCCCTATGTCGAGGACGGCACGGTCACGCTGATCGGCGCCACGACCGAAAACCCGTCTTTCGAGCTGAACGGCGCACTTCTGTCGCGGACCCAGGTGCTGGTACTGAGGCGCCTGGACGAAGCGGCGCTGGGCGAACTGTTGATCCGCGCCGAGGCGGCAGAGGGCCGGCCGCTGCCGGTGGATGACGAGGCGCGCGCGGTGCTGGTGGGCATGGCCGATGGAGATGGCCGCTTCCTGCTGAACCTGGCCGATACGCTCTATGCCCTGCCCGAGGGCGAGCGGCTGGACACGGTGCGGCTGGGGCAGCTGCTGCAAAGACGGCTGCCGCTCTACGACAAGGCCCAGGAAGGCCATTACAACCTGATCAGCGCGCTGCACAAATCGCTGCGTGGCTCCGACGTGGATGCGGCACTCTACTGGTTCGCGCGCATGCTGGATGGCGGTGAGGATCCGCTTTATGTCGTCCGCCGGCTGATCCGCTTCGCGGTCGAGGATATCGGCATGGCCGATCCGCGGGCGGTCGAACAGGCACTGGCCGCCCAGCGCGCCTACGAGACCCTGGGCAGCCCCGAAGGCGAACTCGCCATCGCCCAGGCCGTCGTCTATCTTGCGACCGCGCCCAAGTCGAACGGGGTCTATATGGCCTATAAGACCGCGCGCCGGCTCGCCAAGGAAACCGGCTCGCTGATGCCGCCGATGCACATTCTGAACGCGCCGACGAAACTGATGAAGCAGCTGGGCTATGGCCATGGCTATGACTACGACCATGACGCGCCCGATGCGTTTTCGGGCCGCGACTACTGGCCCGAGGGCATGGGCGCGCGGGTGATCTATGAACCCCGGCCGCGCGGCTTCGAGCGTGACATCGCCAAACGGCTGGAATATTGGTCGAAGTTGAGAGCCGAGCGTCAGGCGGAGATGCGCGCTGCCGCCCGCAGATCCAGGGACAAAGAGGGAGAGGCATGACCGCATTCGCACCGGCGACGCTGGCGGTGATCGCCATCGGCGGGGCCGCGGGGGCGTTGGCCCGTCACGGCGTCAACACCTGGAGTGCGGCAGCCTTCGGCCTGGGCTTTCCCTGGGGCACGGTGATCGTGAACATCCTGGGCTCGTTCCTGATGGGCGTGATCGCAGGTGCCGCCGCCCATGGACTGCCGATGTTCCCCCATGCCCGCACCCTGATCGCCACCGGATTTCTGGGCGCGTTCACCACCTTTTCCACCTTCTCGCTGGATGCGGTCTCTCTCTGGCAACGCGGGGAGACCACGGCCGCGGCGCTTTACGTGCTGGGGTCGGTGGTGGCGGGCGCGCTCGCCCTGCTGGCCGGGCTTGCGAGCGTCAGGATGATCGCCGGATGAGTGCCGATCCGCTGCATATGGAAGTCGCACCCGACGAGGACGGCCAGCGGCTGGACCGCTGGCTGCGCCGGCATCTGCCGGCGCTGAGCTTCGGCGAGGCCCAGCGCTGGGCCCGCACCGGCCAGGTGCGGATCGACGGCAAGCGTGCCAAGGCCGATCAGCGGCTGGCGGCCGGCGCCGTGATCCGCCTGCCGCCGCTGGCCCTGCCGATGCTGGAGGCGAAGGCCGAGGGCCGGCCGGGCGCCCGCCAGACCACGGCCGAGGAGGCGGAATTCCTGCGCAGTCGCGTGCTGCTGGAAACCCCCGACCTGATCCTGATCGACAAGCCGTCGGGGCTGGCGGTGCAGGGCGGCAGCGGCACCGACCGGCATCTGGACGGCATGCTGGACGCCCTGAAGCACCATCCCGACGACGAGCGGCCGCGGCTGGTCCACCGGCTGGATCGCGATACCTCGGGCGTGCTGGCGCTGGCGCGCAACGCCCGGGCCGCCGCCTGGGCGGCCCGGGCCTTCCGCGAACGCACCACGACCAAGATCTATTGGGCGGTGACGCTGGGCGTGCCACGGCCGGCGCGGGGCGTGATCGACCTGCCGCTGGCCAAGCGTCAGGTGGAACGCGGCGGCGAACGCATGGTGGCGGTGGACGAGGGCGATGGCCAGACGGCGATCACCGAATACGAGGTGCTGGCCGTGGACGGCCCCTGCGCCCTGGTGGCGTTGAAGCCGCTGACCGGCCGCACCCATCAGATCCGCGCCCATCTGGCGGCGATCGGCACGCCGATCGTGGGCGATCTGAAATATGGCGGCCAGGCCGTGGATCTGAGGGGCGAGGGTCTGCCGCGGCGGCTGCATCTGCATGCCCGGCGCCTGACACTGGACGGGCCGGACGGGCGGCGGATTTCGGTCCGGGCCGCACTTCCGCCCCATATGGCACAGAGTTTCGACCGGCTGGGCTTCGATCCGGAGATGGATGCATGACGATGGGGGCGGACGGTATCGGACTGGTGGTGTTCGATTGCGACGGCACGCTGGTCGACAGCGCCGGGCATATCGCCGACACCATGGCGGATTGTTTCGTCGCCGCCGGTATCGCGGCCCCGACACCGGCCGAGGTGGCGCGGATCATCGGCCTGTCGCTGCCGATCGCGATCGGCCGGCTGCTGCCGCATCTGGACGATGTCGCCTGCCATGATCTGGCCGAGGGCTATCGCGACGCCTATCGCCGCCGGCTGGCGGCCGGGCTGATGGGCGACGAGCGGCTGTTCGACGGCGTGGAGGCGGCGCTGAAGCGGCTGGACGGGGCGGGCTATGTGCTTGGCATGGCGACCGGCAAGTCGATCCGCGGCGTGGAGCGCACGGTCGCCCGTTTCGGCTTCGAGCGGCTGTTCGTGACCATACAGACGGCCGATACCCATCCGAGCAAGCCGCATCCGGCGATGATGCTGGCGGCGATGGACGAAACCGGGGCCGATCCGGCACGCAGCGTGCTGATCGGCGATACCAGCTACGACATGGAAATGGCGCGGGCGGCGGGTGCCAGAGCGATCGGGGTGGCCTGGGGCTGCCACGACCGCCGGGATCTGCTGGATGCGGGAGCCGATCTGGTGGTGACGGCGGCGGCCGAGCTGGATGCCGCGATTGCGACCGTGATCGGGGCGCCGCCGGCGCCGGAACGGAGGATCGGGGCATGAGCGACGCCGTCACGCGCCGCAAGCGTTTCTACAAGGCGGTCGAGGCCGCACCATCGGCAGGGGAGGGGGCCGCTGGCGGCGGCTGGACCGTGCTGCTCGACGGTCGCGGCCTGCGCACGCCGGCCAAGGCGCCGCTGGCCGTGCCCTGCCGGGCGCTGGCGCAGCTGATCGCGGATGAATGGGCGGCACAGGAGACCCATATCGCGCCCGAGACCATGCCGGCGACGAAGCTCGCCAATGTGGTGATCGACCGGGTGGTGCCGCACCGGGCGCAGATCGCGGCGGAACTCGCGGGCTATATCGGCACGGATCTGGTGTGCTACCGCGCCGACAACCCCAAGGAACTGGCAGCCATTCAGGCCCGGCACTGGGATCCCCTGGTCGATTGGGCCCGCACCCGCTATGACATACATCTGGTGACCACCACCGGCCTTCTGGCCGTGGATCAGCCACCCGCGACGGTGGAACGGCTGAGCCGCGCGATCGAGGCCGCCGATCCCTGGCGGCTGGCGGTGCTCCACGGGGCCGTGACCACCGCCGGATCGGTGGTGATCGGCCTGGCGCTGGCGGAAGCATGGATCGATGCGTCGGCGGCATATGATGCCGCCTTCGCCGACGAACATTTCCAGATCACCCGCTGGGGGGAGGATTCCGAACAGGCCGAGCGTCTGGCGCTGCTGCGCCGGGATCTTGATGATCTGGCGAGGATCCGCGACGCACTCAACGCGGGGTAGCGTCGGTATAATTCCGCAGCCGCAGATGGCCGTTGCGCAAAGTTGCGCAACCCTGCGTGCGATTTTGCACACCTTTCGCATATGCGGCAAGAATTTGCCAAAGCCTTGCCGCAAAAGCCCTGTTCACGGCAAAGGGTGTGGCGCGGCCCGGTTCGTCATGCTATCAGCACAGGCGAACAAGGAAACGCCGTGTAGGGCGTTTTGCGTGCCGCATCCGGTCCGGGGGGGCCGTCGGCGGACGGTGCCCTACCATTCGAGGATGAAGAAGACCGGAGATGCAGGCGATACTCGAAGAGCTTGAGAAGCGTCGTCAGGCTGCCCGGATGGGTGGTGGCGAGCGCCGTATCGACGCCCAGCACGCCAAGGGCAAGCTGACCGCCCGCGAGCGCATCGAACTGCTGCTCGATGCGGGGTCGTTCGAAGAATACGACATGTTCGTCGAACACCGCTGCACCGAATTCGGGATGGAAGGCACCAAGATCCCGGGCGACGGCGTCGTCACCGGCCGCGGCACGATCAACGGCCGCCTGGTCTTCGTGTTCAGCCAGGACTTCACCGTGTTCGGCGGCGCATTGTCGGAAGCGCATGCAGAAAAGATCTGCAAGATCATGGATCAGGCGGTCCAGGTCGGCGCGCCGGTCATCGGCCTCAACGATTCGGGCGGCGCCCGCATCCAGGAGGGCGTGGCCTCGCTCGCAGGCTATGCCGACGTGTTCCTGCGCAATGTCGAAGCCTCGGGCGTGGTGCCGCAGATCTCGATGATCATGGGCCCCTGCGCCGGCGGTGCGGTGTATTCACCGGCGATGACCGACTTCATCTTCATGGTGAAGGACACGTCCTACATGTTCGTGACGGGTCCTGACGTCGTGAAGACCGTGACCCACGAGGTGGTGACGGCCGAGGAGCTGGGTGGTGCGGTGACGCATACCACGAAGTCTTCGGTTGCCGACGTCGCCTTCGAGAACGATGTCGACGCGCTGCTGCAGCTGCGCCGCTTCTTCGACTTCCTGCCGCTGTCGAACCGCGAGCCGGCGCCGCTGCGCGAGACGCACGACCCGGTCGCGCGTCAGGAGCCGTCGCTCGATACCCTGGTCCCGCCGAACCCGAACAAGCCCTACGACATGAAGGAGCTGATCGAGAAGGTGGTCGACGAGGGCGACTTCTTCGAGATCCAGCCCGAATTCGCGAAGAACATCCTGGTCGGCTTCGCGCGCATGGACGGCCAGACCGTCGGCATCGTCGCCAATCAGCCGATGGTGCTGGCCGGCTGCCTGGACATCGACAGCTCGCGCAAGGCCGCCCGTTTCGTGCGCTTCTGCGACTGCTTCAACATTCCGATCGTCACCTTCGTGGACGTGCCGGGCTTCCTGCCGGGCACCAGCCAGGAATTCGGCGGCATCATCAAGCACGGCGCCAAGCTGCTCTATGCCTATGCCGAGGCGACGGTGCCGAAAGTCACGGTCATCACCCGCAAGGCCTATGGCGGCGCCTATGACGTGATGAGCTCCAAGCATCTGCGTGGCGACGTGAACTATGCCTGGCCCTCGGCCGAGATCGCGGTCATGGGCCCCAAGGGCGCGGTGGAGATCATCTTCCGCCAGGATATCGGCGACGCGGAGAAGATCGCGGCGCGGACCGAGGAATATCGCGGCCGCTTCGCCAACCCCTTCGTCGCGGCCTCCCGCGGCTTCATCGACGACGTGATCCGTCCGCACAACACCCGCGCCCGCATCTGCGGCGCGCTGGACATGCTGCGGAACAAGCGCCGCGAGAAGCCGTGGAAGAAGCACGGCAACATTCCGCTGTGACCGGGCAGCCGTGAGCGGGCCGGAGCAGGAGACGGATCTGGTGAAGGCGGCGCATGCACGACGCGCGCGGCGCCTGACCGGCTTCTATCTCCACGGCTTCGGCTTCGCGGCGGCGAACGGCCTGATCGCCCTGCTGACGCAGCTGCTGAAGATCGACGACCCCGAAGGTCGGATCGGCTTCGCGCTCGCGATCTGGGCAGGTGCGGTGGTCCTCCACGGCCTCTGGGCCTACGGCGTGCTGTCGTGGGGCCGGGGGCGGAGGGGGACCGGCGCCGAACCGCCGCAACCGCCGTCATCCTCTTCCTGATTTCCAGTCGAGACGCGCTCCCATGTTCGAGAAGATCCTCATCGCCAATCGCGGCGAGATCGCCTGCCGGGTGATCCGGACCGCCCGCCGTATGGGCATCAAGACGGTGGCGGTGTATTCGGACGCCGATGCCGACGCCCTTCATGTCCGCATGGCCGACGAGGCCGTGCATATCGGCCCCAGCCCCAGCAATCAGAGCTATCTGATCGCCGACCGCATCGTCGAGGCCTGCAAGGCCACCGGCGCCCAGGCGGTGCATCCGGGCTATGGCTTCCTGTCCGAGAACCAGAGCTTCGCCAGGGCGCTGGACGCCGCCGGCATTGCCTTCATCGGCCCGAATGTCGAGGCCATCTATGCGATGGGCGACAAGATCGAGTCGAAGAAGCTGGCGAAGTCGGCCGGTGTCTCGACCGTCCCCGGCTATGTGGGCGAGATCAAGGACGCCGACGAGGCGGTGAAGATCGCCGACGAGATCGGCTATCCGGTCATGATCAAGGCGTCGGCCGGCGGCGGCGGCAAGGGCATGCGCCTGGCCCATGACGCGAAGGAGGCCCGCGAAGGCTTCCGCTCGGCAACCTCGGAAGCGAAGTCGAGCTTCGGCGACGACCGCGTCTTCATCGAGAAGTTCATCGAGCAGCCGCGCCATATCGAGATCCAGATCATCGCCGACGCCCATGGCAACATCTGCTATCTGGGCGAGCGCGAATGCTCCATCCAGCGCCGTCACCAGAAGGTGATCGAGGAGGCCCCGAGCCCCTTCCTGGACGAGGCGACCCGCAAGGCGATGGGCGAGCAGGCGGTCGCACTGGCGCGCGCGGTGAACTATCGTTCGGCTGGTACGGTCGAGTTCATCGTCGGCCCCGATCGCAGCTTCTACTTCCTTGAGATGAACACCCGCCTGCAGGTCGAGCATCCGGTGACCGAGCTGGTCACCGGCTATGACCTGGTCGAGCTGATGATCCGGGTGGCGGCGGGCGAGCATCTGCCCTTCTCGCAGGCGGATGTGACGCTGACCGGCTGGGCCATGGAAGCCCGCGTCTATGCCGAGGATCCGTATCGCGGCTTCCTGCCGTCGATCGGCCGTCTGGCGCGCTATGTCGAGCCCAAGGGCCCGGGTGTGCGCGTGGACAGCGGCGTCTACGAAGGCGCCGAGATCAGCATGTTCTACGACCCGATGGTCGCCAAGCTGGTGACCTATGGCGAGACCCGCGCCCAGGCGGCCGAGCGGATGAGCGACGCGCTCGACGCCTATTACATCCGCGGCATCACCCACAACATCCCCTTCCTGACCGCGCTGATGAAGCATCCGCGCTTCCTGGAAGGCCGGCTGTCGACCGGCTTCATCGCCGAAGAATATCCGGATGGTTTCCACGGCGCGCCGCTTGACGCCGAGGCCCGCCGGGCGCTGGCGGCGATCGCCGTCATGGCCGATCTGGCCGACCGGGCGCGCCAGGGCCGGATCACCGGCCAGATGCGCGGCTATGTCCATCATGTCCCCGACGAGCTGGTGGTCATGCTGGATGACGAGCAGGTCGAGGTGAAGGTGGTGCAGCATGCGCCCGCCCTGGTGCTCGACATGGGCGGCAAGCCGGTGACGCTGGACTGCGACTGGAAGCTGGGCGACCGGCTGCTGTCGGCCACCGTCGACGACCGCACGCGGGTGGTGCAGATCGAGCGCGTGGCCGCAGGCTGGAAGCTGACCCATGGCGGCTCGGTGCTGGTGGCCCGGGTCTATACCCGCCAGGGTGCCGCCTATGCCGCGATGATGCCGGTCAAGCAGGCCCCGGATATGAGCCGGTTCCTGCTCTCGCCGATGCCGGGCCTGGTGCTGTCGGTGGCGGTCCAGGTCGGCCAGGAGGTCCAGGCCGGCGAGGAGCTGGCGGTGATCGAGGCCATGAAGATGGAAAACGTGCTGCGCGCCGAGCGCAATTGCACGGTGAAGGAGATCAAGGCCGGCGCCGGTTCCAGCGTCGCCGCCGATCAGGTGATCATCGAATTCGAGTGATCGCCGGCCTCTCCGGCCATCTGTCAGGAAACCCCGCCGGGCCGCGTGCCCGGCGGGGTTTCTTTTTAAGGCCCGCCCGCGCGGGGCCGGGCGGACCGCAGCCCGTGCATGGCTGCCCCGCCGCCCATGGCCGTTGTCGTGATCGCGAACCGGCGACAGAATCCCCGTCACTCTCGCCCTGAGAGATCCCCGACAGATCCCATCCCGTCCGACCGGAGTGCCGCATGACCCGTCGTCCGCCGTCCGCAGCCGATCTGGAACGCCATGTCGAACAGCTCGGCAGCCTGGTCGACACGGCCGGACTGATCACGGATCCGGCACAGACGGCGGCCTATGAGCGCGACTGGATGGGCAAGTTCCAGGGCCGCGCTTTCGCGGTGCTGCGCCCGCGTGACACGGCTGCCGTCTCGCGGCTACTGTCCTATCTGAACACACACCGCCTGCCGGTGGTGCCCCAGGCGGGCAATACCGGCCTGGTCGGCGGTTCGGTGCCCGATGCCGCCGGCGCCTTCGTGCTCAGCGTGGAGCGCATGACCCGGATCCGCGAGGTCGACACGGTCGGTGCCAGCATCACCATGGATGCGGGCGTGGTACTTGAGACTGCCCAGGCGGCGGCGCGCGAGGCGGGGTTGATGCTGGCGCTGGATCTGGGATCCAAGGGATCCTGCCGGATCGGCGGCAATATCTCGACCAATGCCGGCGGGCTGAAGGTGCTGCGCTACGGCCATATCCGCGAGCAGGTGCTGGGGCTGGAAGTGGTGCTGGCCGACGGCACGGTGCTCGACGGGCTGACGACGCTGCGCAAGAACAACACCGGCTACGACCTGAAGCAGGTCTTCATCGGTGCCGAGGGCACGCTGGGCGTTGTGACTGCGGCCAGTCTGAAGCTGCACCCGGCCGAGGCCGGGCGTGCGATCGCGATGGTTGCGGTCGATCGCTTCGACGACGTGACCCGCGTGCTGGGGGCGGTGCGTACCGCCTTTCCCGGCCGGCTGAATTCCGTGGAGCTGATGGGCGCCGATGCGGTGACGCTGGTCGCGTCTGCGCTCGATGGCGCCCGCAGCCCGTTTGCCGACACCCATACCTATACGGTGCTGATCGAGGTGGGCAGCGACGATGCCGCTGCCGCCGCCGAACGCGAGCGGCTGGAGGCGGTGATCGGCCGGCTGATCGAGGATGAGCGTGTGGCCGATGCGATCATCGCCCAGAGCGAGGCCCAGGCCCAGGCGCTCTGGCTGCTGCGCGAGGGCGTGCCAGAGGCGGTGGGGCGCACGGCGCCGGTGCACAAATACGACCTGACCTTCGCGGTCGGCGATATCGGCCATTTCATCGCCGATTGCGATCTGGCGCTGGCCCGGGTTGCCCGCGGGCTGCGGCCGATCTATTTCGGCCATGTCGCCGACGGCAATGTCCATGTCAACGTGATGGCGCCTCAGGGCATGTCGGCCGAGGGCTATCGGGCGCTGCAGGCGCCGATCGACGAGGCGGTGTTCGATCTGGTCGGCCAGTATCGGGGCTCGATTTCCGCCGAGCACGGCATCGGCCAGGTGAAGCGGGCCTATCTGGACCGCAACCGCTCTGCCGCAGAGATCCGGACCATGCAGATGCTGAAGGCGGTGCTGGACCCGCACGGCATTCTGAATCCGGGCCGGCTGCTGCCCTGAACCGCTTCCGTGCGGCCGGCGGCTGGGCTAGGCTTAAGACCGGCCCACGGCACATATGGACGCGCCATGACCGACGACCGAACCCCTGACGAGGATGCCTCGGCCCCCGCTGCCCGGGATGTGTCTGCACCGGCCGCCGGACCGGTGGCACGCGGCGCAGGCGACAGGGTGACCATGGCGCTTGCCATCACCGGCCGGGTGCAGGGGGTGGGCTATCGCTGGTGGTTCGAGGGCCAGGCCCGCCGCTACGGGCTGGATGGCTGGGTGCGCAACCGCCGTGACGGATCGGTGGAGGCACTGGTGTCGGGGCCGCGTGCGGCCGTGCAGGCCGTCATCCGCCGGGCCCATGACGGGCCGCCGGCCGCAAGGGTCGAGGCCGTGCGGAGCAGCCAGGCCGAGGCACCCGAGGCGCCCGGCTTCCGCCGTAAGCCAACCATCTGAACGGGGCCGACCGTCTGAAACACGAGGCATCGCCATCCATGGGACGCTGGCTTCTGGGCCGCATCGACCGCCTGGCCGGCAGCATCTGCGCCCTGGTTCTGGGGCTTGGCGCGGCACAGGCACAGGGCTTCGCGCTGGCCTATCTGCAGCGCCTGGGCGGCCATCTGGACGAGGCCCGCCGGCTGCTGGATCAGATCCGCATCGGCGTGGCCCCCTATGACCAGGTGGCACAGCCGGCCCGGGCGGCGCTGGAATCCGCCGCCGCGGCGCGGGTGGACGCGCTTGCCGTCGCGCGCGATGCCGTGGCCGCGGCCGACCCTTTCCTCAGGCCGCTGGAGCTGCTGCGGCGGGTCGATCCCGAGATCGCCCGGGCGACCTGGGCCGATTACGTGCCGACCCTGCCGGTGGAGCCGGCCAGCCTGACCTATGGCCTTTTGGGCATGGTGGTGGCCTGGCTGGTCTATGACGCGATCACCGGGCTGATCGCCTGGCCCTTCCGGCGTCGCGCCGGGTGATGCAGGCCAGATCGTGATGCGGGCCGGGCCGCCATGCCCGCGCCATGGGCGATTGACGCGGGGGTGAACATAACCGATAAGGGAGTCTGCGCCTTCGGCGCTCCCGTCCTGAAGAGGGGAGACCGGCGGCAGGAGGATCGACCCGATGCACGCCCGCGACGTGTTCCGCATTCTGTTCTTTACGGCGCTGACCGCCGTGCTGGGCCTGTTCCCGCCGCTGGACGTGCCGCTGATCGCCGTGCCGATCACGGCCCAGACACTGGGCGTGATGCTCTCGGGCCTGGTGCTGGGATCGTGGCGGGCGGCGCTTGCCCAGATGGTCTTCGTGGCGCTGGTGATGGCCGGCGTACCGCTGCTCGCCGGCGGCCGCGGCGGCATGGGCATCCTGACCGGGCCGACCGGCGGATTTCTGATCGGCTGGATTCCGGCCGCCTTCGTCACCGGGCTGCTGGCCGAGGCGGGGCGCCCTGGCTGGCGACGTTTCATCCTGGCGACGATCACGGGCGGCATCGGCGTTGTCTATCTGATCGGGGTACCCTGGGCTGCGATGGTGACCACGCTCTCGCCCTGGCAGGTGCTGACGGGCAGCATGGCCTTCCTGCCCGGGGACATGATCAAGGCGGTGACGGCGGCCGCGATCGCGGTCACCCTCAGAGACCGCGGCCGGTCGACCGCGATATCCTTCAGGCGATGATCAGCCGCCGCGCTCCGCGGTGACCTCGTCGGTGGTGGGACCGAAGACCTCCTCGAAGGCTTCGCGCAGCGCCATATCGGCCTCCACCATGCCCACCGGCCGGCCCAGCGCCACCAGCGAGGTGATGCCGTGGCCCTGCACGCCGCAGGGCACGATGCCGGCATAATGGCCGAGATCCGGCTCTA
Source organism: Tistrella mobilis (assembly GCF_041468085.1). Taxonomy (NCBI): domain Bacteria; kingdom Pseudomonadati; phylum Pseudomonadota; class Alphaproteobacteria; order Geminicoccales; family Geminicoccaceae; genus Tistrella; species Tistrella mobilis. The sequence continues at coordinate 674,584 of NZ_CP121017.1, forward strand.
CATTCAGCGAAATGCCGTGGAAGCTGACCCAGCGGCGCACCCGCACGCCGATGGCGGCGATCTTGTCGTCGAATCCGTCGCCGCGTTCCACCCAGACCCCTACTCGATCATCGCGGGTGAGGCCCTTGACGTTGAAGCGGTCCAGCGCCCGGATCACCCAGCTTTCCAGCCCGTGGACATAGGCCCGGATATCGGCGCCGCGGGCCTTGAGGTCGAGCATGACATAGGCCACGCGCTGGCCGGGGCCGTGATAGGTGATCTGGCCGCCGCGGCCGGTCCGGTAGACCGGAAAGCGCGGCGGCACCAGCAGATCGCGTTCCTGCTGCGCGCTGGTGCCGGCGGTCAGGATCGGCGGATGTTCGACCAGCCAGACCCGCTCCCCCGCAGTCCCCTCGCGGATCCGGGCGGCGCGCGCCTCCATCTCGGCGACAGCGGCTTCGTAATCGGTCAGCCCCGGGGCGATGACCCATTCCACCGGTGAGAGCCCGTTACCCCGCAGAGTTCCCGCCATCCGTCTCGTCCTTGTTCTCATCAGCGACAGCTGGCCCCAATCTAGTGTGCCGGGGCGGGTTGCGCCATATCGCGCGACATCCCGCACGATGGTGCGGCGAGGCCCCGCCCATGCGATGGTTGCAAACCGGACCTCCGGCGGCTGCGGCCGGGTGCCGGTGGCCTTTCGGGGCGCGGCGGCTATACTGTGCGCGCAGGCGGGACGGGAGCGGATGAAGAGGCCGGAGCCCGGGCCCGCGGCGCAAGATACCGGGGGAGACGACCGCGAATGTCGAAGGAACTGCGCGACGGCGCGCTCGAATATCATCGCCTGCCGAAGCCGGGCAAGTTCAGCATCGAGCCGACCAAGCCGCTCGCCAACCAGCGCGACCTCGCGCTCGCCTATTCTCCGGGCGTGGCCTATGCCTGCGAGGCGATCGTCGAGGATCCGCTCAACGCCTCGCTCTACACCACCCGCGGCAACATGGTCGCGGTGGTGACCAACGGCACGGCCGTTCTGGGCCTGGGTGCGATCGGCCCGCTGGCGGCCAAGCCGGTGATGGAAGGCAAGGCGGTTCTGTTCAAGAAGTTCGCCGGCATCGACGCGGTGGACATCGAGATCGACGAGCGCGACCCCGACAAACTGGTCGAGATCATCGCCAGTCTGGAGCCGTCTTTCGGCGCGATCAACCTTGAGGACATCAAGGCGCCGGAATGCTTCGAGATCGAGGAACGGCTGAAGGACCGGATGAAGATCCCGGTCTTCCACGACGACCAGCACGGCACCGCGATCGTGGTGGCGGCGGCGATGCTGAACGCGCTGCGCGTGGTGGGCAAGCCGCTGGATCAGGTGAAGCTGGTGGCCTCCGGCGCCGGTGCCGCGGCACTGGCCTGCCTGGACCTGCTGGTCGAGCTGGGCCTGCCGCGCGCCAACATCACCGTCACCGACATCGTCGGCGTGGTCTGGAAGGGCCGCAACGAGCAGATGGATCCGCGCAAGGAGACCTATGCGGTCGAGACCGAGGCGCGGACGCTGGCCGAGGTGATCTCCGGCGCCGACATCTTCCTGGGCCTGTCAGCCCCGCGGGTGCTGACGGCCGAGATGGTCAAGACCATGGCGCCGCAGCCGATCATCATGGCGCTGGCCAACCCGACGCCCGAGATTCTGCCCGACGAGGCGCGCCGGGTGCGCCCCGATGCGATCATCGCCACCGGCCGGTCGGACTTCCCCAACCAGGTCAACAACGTCCTCTGCTTCCCCTTCGTGTTCCGCGGCGCGCTGGATGTGGGCGCGACCACGATCAATATCGAGATGAAGAAGGCGGCCGCCCAGGCGATCGCCGATCTGGCCTTGGCCGAACCCTCGTCCGAGGTGGCGCAGGCCTATGGCGGACAGGAGCTGCGTTTCGGCCCGGAATATCTGATCCCGAAGCCCTTCGATCCCAGGCTGGTGGTCGAGGTGTCGTCGGCGGTGGCCCGGGCCGCGATGGAAAGCGGCGTCGCCACCCGGCCGATCGAGGATTTCGACGCCTATCGCCAGGTGCTGTCGTCCTATTTCTTCCGCTCGGGCCTGGTCATGCGGACCGTGTTCGAGCGCGCGAAGGCGCAGCCCAAGCGCGTGGTCTATGCCGATGGCGAGGATGAGCGCGTGCTGCGCGCAGCCCAGATCGTGGTCGACGAGGGCTTTGCCCAGCCGATCCTGATCGGCCGCCGCGCGGTGGTGCAGCGGCGCATCGAGCGGCTGGGGCTCAGGCTCAAGCTCGACAAGGACATCGAGCTCTGCGATCCCGAGGATGATCCGCGCTACAACACTTATTGGTCGGAATATCACCGGCTGATGTGCCGCCGCGGCGTCACGCCCGAAAGCGCCCGTACCGTGGTCCGCACCCGGGCGACGGTGATCGGCGCGCTGATGGTCCATATCGGCGAGGCCGACGCCCTGATCTGCGGCCCGGTCAGCCGGTTCGTGAAGAACCTGCGCCACCTGAAGGAGATCTTCGGGGTCCGCCGGGGGGTGAGCGAGCCCTGCGCCATGCAGGCGCTGATCCTGCCGACCAAGACGATCTTCGTGGCCGACACCCAGGTCGAGCACAAGCGCAGCCCCGAGCAGATCGCCGAAATGACGATCATGTGCGCCGAAGAGGTCCGCCGCTTCGGCATCACGCCCAAGATCGCCCTGCTGTCCTCGTCGAGCTTCGGCACCGGCGAGACGCCGTCGGCGCAGATGATGCGCGATGCCTTCGCCCTGGTCCGCGAACAGGCACCGGAGCTGGAGGTCGAGGGCGAGATGCAGGCCGACGCGGCCATCTCGGAAGAGGTGCGCCACCGGGTCTTCCCGGGGTCCCTGCTCCAGGGCTCGGCCAATCTGCTGATCACGCCGGACCTTGATTCCGGCAACATCGCCTTTAATCTCGCCAAGGCGCTCACCAGCGGCACCTCGGTCGGGCCGGTGCTGATCGGGCTCAACCATCCGGCCCATATTCTCACCCCCGCGGTGTCGGTGCGCGGTATCGTCAACCTGTCGGCCCTGGTGGTCGTGGACGCGATCGAAAAGTCGCGCGACACGCCCTGGTGCCCGATTCCGGCGGAACCTGCCTGACATGATCTGAGCGGTCGGCTTTCCGGGAACGGGATGCCGGCCGGCATCCCCTGACCCCTCGATCCCCGGAGAACGGCAGCTTGCGCGACGACGACGACATCCAGGGACGCGAAGGTGAGGTGGCCACCGCGGCGGGCGAGGCCGAAGCGCTCTACGGCGTTTCGGACGAACTGGTCCGCCGCGTGGCCGATGCCCTTGACGAAGGCGACGCGCCCACGGCGCGTATGCTTGTCGCCGAACTGCATGCTGCCGACATCGCCGATCTGCTGGAGCGGCTGTCGGGCGACGAGCGCCGTGCGCTGGTGGAGCTGCAGCGCGACGGCTTCGACCCTGAGATCCTGCCGCATCTGGGCGGCAATGTCCGCGATCAGGTCATCGCCCAGTTGGGCCCCCGGGCGCTGGCCGAAGCGCTGTCGGAACTGGACAGCGACGATGCGATCTACCTGATCGAGGATCTGGACGACGACATCCAGGCAGCACTGCTGGCGGCGGTGCCCCCCGCCACCCGGCGGGCGCTGGAGGAAAGCCTCGCCTATCCGGAATACTCCGCCGGCCGCCTGATGCAGCGCGACCTGATCGCGATGCCGGCCTTCTGGACGGTGGGGCGCGCGATCGACTTTCTGCGCGAAACCCCCGACCTGCCCGAGGAATTCTACGAAATCTTCGTGGTCGACCCGCGGCACAAGCCGATCGGGTCGGTGCCGCTGGCCCGCATGCTGCGCCATCCGCGCAAGGTGCTGTTGCGCGACATCATGGACCGTGACGTCGATGCGATCGCGGCCGCCACCGACCAGGAAGAGGTGGCCCGGCTGTTCCGGCACTACTCCCTGGCCTCGGCGCCGGTCGTCGACGATCAGGGCCGGCTGATCGGCGTGATCACCTTCGACGACGTGGTCGACGTCATCCAGGAAGAGGCCGAAGAGGACATGGCCCTGATGGCCGGTGTCGGCTCCGAGGTCGACGTGAATGCCAGCCTTGCCTCCGTCGTGCGCCAGCGCATCGCCTGGCTGGGGGTCAATCTGGGCACCGCGCTAATGGTCAGCTCGGTGATTTCGCTGTTCGAGGCGACGATCGAACAGATCGTCGCCCTGGCGGTGCTGATGCCGATCGTGGCTTCGATGGGCGGCAATGCCGGCACCCAGACCCTGACCGTGGCGGTCAGGGCGCTGGCGTTGAAGGAACTGACGCCGTCCAACGCCATGCGCATCCTGACCCGCGAGGTGGGGGTGGGTACGATCAACGGCCTGGTCTTCGGCATCGCGGTCGGCGCCGTGGCGGCGGTGATCTTCGACCCCTTCATCGGCGGGGTGCTGTTCTGCGCCCTGCTCGCTAATCTGGTGACGGCGGGCCTGGCCGGCATGCTGATCCCGCTGGCGCTGGACCGGTTGAAGGTCGACCCGGCGGTCTCGGCGGGCGTGTTCCTGACCGCGGTGACCGATGTGGTCGGGTTCTTCGCCTTTCTGGGGCTGGCTCAGCTCGTGCTGCTCTGAGCCCTGTCTCTGTGCTTCAGGCGGCGTTGCAACCAGGCCTGCGCGGGACGCTCGATGAGATGGCGGCAGGGGAAAGCCGCCAGGACCGAGAGCGTCATCATGATCAGGGCGAGCGGCAGGGCCTGACGGAGATGGCCGGTATCGACAAGCAGCTTTGCGACCGTTGCCAGCACCAGTGGATGAACGAGATAGAGGGCATAAGAGGCGTCGCCCAGGCGGATGGCTGCACGGGAGCACCACCCGCGGGGAACAGGCAGCAGTGCGGTGCCGAGGACGATGCCGAGGCCGGGCACGCCGTAGATCAGGGCCCGATGGCCGCCCACCGGCCAGATCACCTGCAAAACCAGCAACAGGATGCCTGCCGCCAGCAGCCAGGGCGCGCCCGGGCGCAGATGCTCCGCCCTGTGCCGACAAAGAAGGGCCGCCCCCATGCCGGCAGCGAATTCGAGCAGCAGGGGGCTGGTATAGAAGGCGATGACCGGATCGGCCGGATCGAAGATTTGACCGGCAATGACCAGCCCGATCAGAACTCCGGCACAGCGACCGGCCGTGCGGCTGGCCGTCCCTGCGAAGCAGGCGGCGAAGAGGGCATAGAAGGCCATTTCGTAATTGAGGGTCCAGCCGACGTGAAGCACGGGCTCCACGATTCTCCCTGACAGCGTCTGTGGCAGGAATAAGAGTGCCATCAGCCAGGCAGCAGGATCGGCATCGACGGTAGTGAAGCGCTGCGGCGCTGCGGCCGCCATCGCCCAGAGGAGTGTGGTGAGCAGCCAGTAGAGTGGCACGATGCGGAAGATGCGTTTCAGCATGAAGACGGATCGACGGCCATTCGGGCTGAAGGCATGCACCATGATGAAGCCCGACAGCACGAAGAATATGTCGACGCCGGCGATCAGTCCGGGGATCCGTGGGATGCCGTCGATGTTCCGGCTGTGAAGGATGCCGATCGTGTGGTGGAGAACAATCAGCCCCGCAGCGATGAAGCGGAGGATCTGGAGAGCGTCGATCCGAAGAGGTGCGGTCGGCATGTGTGGCTTTTCATCGGAAGATGTCAAGGGTAGACCCGAATCTTGTGCCAGCTTGCCGCTGCCGGCGCCATCCAATAGGCTTCCGTCTCGTGACATCGAAACCGGAAGGCAGGTTCAGGCATGACTGGCATGACGTCGATCCGCGGCGTGGTGGTTGCCGCCGCACTGGGCATGATGCTGCTGGCGCCGCAGGCGGTGGCCGCGCAACAGATGATCGACGGTTCCGACCCCGACCAGATCCTGAATCTGGCCCGCGGCTACGGCTCCGCCAATCTGGAGAAGTCCGACAACGGCGATCCGCTGATCCGCGGCCGCATCGACGGTGTCGGCTATGCGATTTTCTTCAACGACTGCACCAACAACCGCGACTGCGACACGCTGGGCTTCTATGCCGGCTGGACCGACACCAACGTGACCGGGGCCCATGTTGCCGAGTGGAACCGCAGCAAACGTTTCAGCCGGGCCTATATCGACGACGAAGGCGATCCGGTGCTGGAATTCGATGTGAATCTGAAGGGCGGGGTCAGCCGGCGCAATTTCGACGACACGCTGGACTGGTGGAAGACGGTCATGCTCGACTTCCGTGATCAGGTGATCAACCCCAACTGAGATGACGAAAACGCCGGCCGCGACGGGCCGGCGTTCCGTAGGTCCAGGAAGATGGCGATCGTTCAGAAGGCCATGGTCGCCTTGATCAGGAAGGACCGGCCCGGCTCGTAGATCGGGTCGACGTTCGAGAATTCCTGGCCATAGGTCGTGCGATCGGCATAGGCCTGGTCGAAGACGTTGTTGACCTCGCCGCGCAGGGTCAGCCCGTTCACGAGATCCGGGGTGTATTCCGCATAGAGGTTCAGGGCCTGATAAGCTTCGAGTGAGCGATTGCCCTGGCTCACGAGGTCGTCATTTTCGAAGGCGGCTTCGACCGTGCTGCCGATCAGCAGGCCCATCGTCTCGAAACGGTGGGCAATCTCGACCGCGATCAACTGCCCGACCGGCGTCCCCAGATAGAGGCCCAGATCGGAATCACCCGGCTTGCCGTCGATGGTGAGATCGGTGTCGGTGTAGGAAATCCGTGCAAAGCCGGGCCCCCAGCTGTAGGCGGCCGACAGGGTGTAGCCTTCGGTTTCGAAATCGGACGTCAGTTCCGCCCCCCGGGTATAGTCGCGCCCCCCGCCGTTGGGGAGCGTCTCGTAGAAGGCTTCATTGCGAGCGTCCTTGAACCGGCTGCGGAACACCCCGGCCGCAAAGGTGAAGCCTTCATGCCGGTATTCTGCGCCGAGGGTCACATTGTTCGAGCGGACCGGCTTGATTCCCTGCGCATAGGTCCAGCGCTCACTCAAAATGAAGTTCTCAGCCAGCGTCACGCCACCGAAGACGTTCGAATAACCGGCTTTCAGCGTCAGGTCATCCCGAACGTCCCAGGCCACTGAGGCATTGCCGCTGAGGCCGGCATGGTCGATTTCGGTGCCGTTCACGCCTTCGAACCACTGCTGGTCGCCGCGCAGGCCGAAGGAGAGGCGCAGCGGGTCGATCGGCTGCAGGCGGGCCTGGGCATAGACGCCGACATTGGTCGCCGTCTCTGCCATGTCGCTGCTGCGGTCCTTGTACGAGGCTTCGTCGTCGTAGAAATCGACACCGGCGGTGACGCTGTCGTCGGGGGTGAAGAACATGCGGTTCTCGACCCGGCCCGACAGGCTGGTGGTCTCGCCATGGCTGTAGACGACCGTATCGTCGGGGCTGGGGACGCCCAGATCCGTCTCGTTCCAGCCCAGAACCACGCGCGGGTTCCACATCCCCTCGCGGGTCGTGTCCTCGTAGGTCGCGACCAGATTGCGGCGGCGGAGATCATAGAGCCGGTCGTCGGCCGGGCGGTTGGTCAGCCGGCCGATATTGGCGCGGAAGGGGCGAACCGAATCGTCCTGCACCTGCTCGCCCGAGAGTTCGAAGCGGTGGCCGTCGGCGCTTTCCCAGGCACCTTTCGCAAGGATGCTCTGCAGGGCGGCGCCGGTACCCGAGACCTCGCGGCCATTGCCGGCTTCGTAATTGTCGCCATCGGCCTGTTTGAAGAAGGCGAGCCCTTCGAAGCCGTCGGTGGTACGGCCATAGACCGACCCGCCCTTGGTGAAGGTGTTGCCGTTGCTGTCCCAACTGGTCGAGACATAGCCGCCGGCCATCTCGCCCGGATCGAGCAGGTCGGCGGCATCCGCCGTTTCATAGACGATGGCGCCGCCGAGCGCGCCCGGCCCGGCATCGGCGGGTGCGACGCCCGGATCCACCCGCACGGCCTTGAGCAGGGCCGGATCGATCAGCGTGGTGGCGTTGTGGTGGAAGACCTTGTTGTTCTGGCGGGCGCCGTCGATGGTGACCGCCAGATTGGTTTCCTCGATGCCCTGGACATAGATCTTCTGGGCGACCGGCTGGCCGCCGCCGACGGAGACCGTGGCCTCGCCCGCGAAGACGTCCTTGAGGGTCGCCGGGTTGCGCCGTTCCAGATCCTCACGGGTGACGGTCAGCGATCCGGCGCGGTCGGCGGCATTGCCAAAGGCATCGGCGCTGCGGGCACCCTGGACCATCAACGGGTCGAGGGTGGTGCTGCCGCCGGCGCTGTTGCCTGCGGCGGCCTCGAAGATCACCACGCCGCCGGCATCGAGCCGATGGGCGAGCCCCGTGCCCGCGAGCAGACGGTCGAGTGCCGCCGCCACGCTCAGCCGGCCGGAGACACCGCCGGTCGTGGCCTCGCGCACCAGATCGCCATGGGCCGAGACCTGGAGGCCCGCCTGACGACCGAAGACCGGCAGCGCATCGGCCAGTCTCTGGGCCGGGATGTCGAAATCATGCAGGGCGGCCTGTGTGGCCGTCTGTGCCCGTGCCGCGGTGGTCCAGGCTGCCCCCGTCGTCAGCGCCGTTCCCAGCATCAGTGCAGCCGCGACGGCCCGCCCGGCCGTATTGTTCTTCACCGTATTCATACCCCGACCCTTCGGATGCGTTCTTCGGCGTCGCCCGCCATATGCGTCATGGATTTTGCGCGTGCGACGCAGTTGCAGATGTCGATCCGTTGACGACGGCACCGGGGCCGGTGTTCAGATTTTTTTCGAGAGCAGCAGGATCCAGGGCGTGACCTCGATGACGCGGGCCCCCTGGGCAGCGGCGATGGCGTCGAGCGCGGCCCTGGGCCGGCGGAGGTCGTAGATGCCGGTCAGCGGCTGGCGGGCGAGCCCGTCATCGGTGAGCAGGATCATTTCGCGCGCATAGGGGCGCAGCGCGTCGACGACCCGGGTGACGGGCTGGTCGCGCACGATCAGCTGGCCTTCCGTCCAGGCGGCGACCTCGTCCGGGCGCAGACCGTCCTGGGCGAGATGACCGTCCGCCGCGACGATCAGCCGGTCGCCGGCGCCGAGCAGGCGCGGTTCAGGCCCGCCCGTCACCTCCACCCGGCCATGGCGTACCGCAACCGACACGCCCTGTCTGGTCTCCGCCACCTCGAAACCGGTGCCGTGGACGGTGACCGTCGCCCGACCGGCCGAGACCACGAAGGGGCGGGCAGGGTCGGGGGCCACGTCGAAATACGCCCGGCCCTGGATCAGATGGATTCGTCGGCCGGTGGCGTCGATGATGATGTCGACGGCGCTGTGCGGTGCCAGATCCATGCGGCTGCCATCGGCGAGCGCGATCTGGCGGGTTTCGGCAGTGCCGGTCGACTGATCGGCGAGATAACCCGGCAGCCATCCCGGCAGCACGGCAAGTGCGATGCCGGCCGCCAGGGCAAGACCGGCTGCCGCCATCCGTATCCTCCGGCGCGGACGGAGGCCGTGCACCGCTGCGCTGCGGGCCGGGCTTCCGGCGGGCACCGGCAGAACCTGTCCCATCAGCGCATAGGTCTGCACAATCTCTTCCCAGTCGCGCCGATGATCCGGATCGGCGGCAAGCCAGGCGTCGAACCGTCTCTGCAATCCGGTATCGCCGGGCGCATCGAGCAGGCGCACCAGCCAGTCCGAGGCCCGGACCGGCCTCTCTTCTCCGCGCATCGGCGCCTTCCCGTTCATCTGCGGCTCCCGAAACAGAAGACGTTCGGCGACCGGTTTTTGTTCAGATGAAAGGTCATCATTCCCGTCCCCGCAGGCGATGCCGGCAATGTTCGAGCCCGTCGGTCACCAGGGCATGGGCGAGGCCGGTGGAGATGCCGAGGCGCGCCGCGATCTCGCGGATGGTCAGCCCCTGCATGCGGTGAAGCTCCAGCGCCTCGCGGGTGCGGGCCGGCAGTTCCGCCATCGCCTCCGACAGGCGCCGGAGGTCCGATCGCGTCTCGGCCTCCGTTTCGGGCGAGGGATCATCCGCGGCAAGCCGGGCCATGGCCTCGCCCGGGTCGGCTGCACGGCGCAGGTGGTCGCGGCCGATGCGCCGGCGCAGATCCAGCGCCAGATTGCGGACGATCCGGAACAGATAGGCCCGGGGCTCGTCGAGCCGCCGCTCGGGCTCGGCCGCCTCGAAGCGCAGATAGGCGTCCTGGACGACATCCTCGGCATCGGCGCGCTCGCCGACGATGCGCGTGGCATAGCTCACCAGCGCGCCGCGATGGGCCAGGAAGGTGTCGAGCCGGTCGGGTTTCTGATCCAAGCCGAAGCCTGTGGCAAGAAGGATGATCGGCATCCCATAGCACGACCCGCAGCCATATTGCGACTAATTCTCAATGTTATGCCTCAGCGCGGGATCAGCTTCAGGCAGGCAAGGGCGGCAAGGGCACAGGCGGCGAGGGCGAGGCCGAGGCCGGCGGCATCGTCATGGGGCAGCAGGGCGGCGGTGGCCGCGATCACCGCCGATCCGCCCAGCTGAAAGAGGCCGAGCAGCGAGGATGCAGTGCCCGCGAGCATCGGTTCCAACTGCACCGCCCGGGTCATGACATTGGGCACCTGGATGCCGAGCCCGGCGCCGAACAGCGCCATCGGCGCCATGAGGGCGATGGCGGAGAGTGGCAGCAGCAGGGCGGCGGCGGCCATGGCGATACCGGCTGCGACCAGCACCAGCGTGCCGATCCGGATCATCCGGCGGCCGCCCAGGCGCAGCCCTGCGCGGCGCACCACCTGGGTCCCGGCCAGGAAACCCAGCGAGGGCAGCAGCGACCAGAAGCCGTAATGATCGGCGCGGATCCCAAGCGTGCCGATCAGCAGCACGGGGGCGAGGCCGACGAAAATGAACAGTCCGCCGAAGGTGAAGGTCAGCATCAGCCCATAGCCCCAGAAGGCGGGCATGCGCAGGAAGACACCATAGCCGGAGAGTACGCCGGTATGGCGGGCGCGGCTGCGGTCGGCAGCCGAGAGGGTCTCCGGCAGATGCAGCCGGCAGGTGATCCAGGCGGCGACGGCGGCAAGGGCGATCAGGCCGAAACTCCATCGCCAGCCGCCCAGGCGCTCGATCACCCCGCCGATCACCGGGGCGCTGCCGGGGGCGAGTGCCAGCGCCAGGCCCAGCGACGACATCGCCACCACCAGGCGCTCGGGCGGTACGGCATCGCGCAGCACGCCGCGGCCGACCACCGGCCCGGCGGCGGCGCCCAGCCCCTGGACGAAGCGGCAGACGAGCAGCTGGCCGGCATCGGCGGCGAAAGTGGCACCGATCGAGCCCAGCGTCAGCAGGCCGAGGCCGATCAGCAATGCCGGCCGCCGCCCGGCCCGGTCGGCGATCGGGCCGTAGAGCAGCTGGCCGGCACCATTGCCGATCAGGCAGATGGCGAGGGTCAGCTGGGCGGTGGCGGTGTCGGTGCCGAGATCGGCCGCGAGGGCTGCGAGCGACGGGAGATGGATCGTGCCGGCGCCCTGGCCGACGATCACGGCACCGATCACGATCCAGAAGGCCCAGCTGGCGGCGCGGTCGGGGGAGGGCGGCATCGGGGCTCCGGCAATCAGATCCGGTGGGGCGATCCCGCCGGGGCCCTCGACGATAGCCGCAGGCATCCCCGGCCGACAAGCCGGAGGGTTGCATGCTCAGGCAAGGCGGGCGGCGGCTGCGTCCACCAGGCGGCGGCGGGCGGCGATCCGGCCGGCAAAGGCGGTCTCGACCATGGTCAGCACGGCGGGCGGGGCCAGTTCCGGGCGACCTGATCCCATCGGCGGCTCCGGTGCGTATTCGATGGCAAGCTCGGCCGCGGCGGCGATCTCGGGGCCGGCGATGCGGGCGGCGAGGGCGAGAGCGATGTCGATGCCGGCGGTGACGCCGCCGCCGGTCGCGACCGGCCCGTCGATCACCACACGATCGGCCGACGGCTCGGCACCCAGCGCCGCCAGCAGCGGCCGCGAGGCCCAGTGGGTGGCGGCCCGCCGGCCACGAAGCAGGCCGGCCGCCCCCAGCACCAGGGCGCCGGTGCAGACCGAGGCCACGCCGAATTCAGCGGCCTGGGCGCGGCTGCGGACGAAATCCAGCACATCCGGGCGGTCGAGCAGGGCGTCGACGCCGCCGCCGCCGGGGATGATCAGCAGGTCGAGCGGCGGACAGTCGGCGATGCTGGCCTGCGGGGTGATCATCAGCCCGCCATCGGCTGCGACCGGCTGATCATCCAGCCCGATGGCGACCGGCGCCCAGCCGGGCAGGCGCAGAAACACCTCCCACGGACCGATCATGTCGAGCGCGGTGAGGCCGGGGAAGATCAGCAGCCCGGCGCGGTGGCGGATGGCGGTGTCGGTCATGGACGGGGCACTCCTTCAGGGATGGGTGCCGCTATGCTGCCGCGCCGACCCCTTGGCCGAAAGGTCATCAACTCCTCTTTTTCGGCACGGCGATGATGTAGGATCGGGGGGTGGCGCGATCCCGGAGGGCATCCATGCGCGAGATCCTGTTCCTGAGCTTTCCCGGTGCCCAGCTGCTGGACGTGACCGGGCCGTTCCAGGTCTTTGCGACCGCCAATGATCTGGCCCGGCTGGGCGGGCGGCCGGCACCCTATCGGCTGCGTCATGCGGCGGGGGCCGGCGGGCCGGTGGAGACGACCTCGGGCATGCAGCTGCTGGCCGAACCGGCGGCGGTGCTGAGAGAGGCCCGGCCGCATACCCTGATCGTTGCCGGTGGCGACGGGGTGAACGCCGCCGGGCGGGATGCGGCCTTCCTCGATCTTCTGACCACGGGGGCGGGGCGGGCGGAGCGGGTGGCGTCGGTCTGTTCGGGGGCGCTGCTGCTGGCGGCGGCCGGCCTGCTGGAGGGGCGCCGGGCCACCACACATTGGTGCCGGACGGATGAATTCCGACGGCGCTTTCCCGCGGTACGGCTGGAGCCGGACCAGATCTGGGTCCGGGACGGACCGGTCTGGACCTCGGCCGGCATCACCGCCGGGATCGATCTGGCGCTGGCGCTGGTGGAGGCGGATGAAGGCCAGGCCCTGGCCCGGGCGGTGGCCCGCCAGCTGGTGGTGTTCCTGCGCCGGCCGGGTGGTCAGTCGCAGTTCAGCCCGCTGGTGCCGGAACCCGTGACGGCGCCTGAAGGCGGTTTCCTGCAGCTGCGCATAGACGCGACCGCCGACCCGACCGCCGATCTCACGGTGCCGGCGCTCGCCGAACGGGCGGGGATGAGCCTCAGGGCCTTTTCCCGCGCCTTCCATGCGGAAGTGGGCGAGACGCCGGCGCGCTGGGTGGAGGGTATGCGGCTGGATGCGGCCCGCCGGGCGCTGGAGGCGGGCGCCGCCTCGATCAAATCCGTGGCGGTCCGCAGCGGTTTCGGCGATGACGAGCGGATGCGCCGGGCCTTCCTTCGGCGGCTGGGGGTGACACCGGAGTCTTACAGGTCACGTTTCGGGAACCGCCCTGAAAATCCTGCGATGGCGGCCGATCAGGCAAGGTTGTAATGTGCGGCATGCGGCACCGCATATCGGCGCCGCGCTCCGAAACCTCGTGATGCAGAATCGAGGACCAGATGAAGACCGTGCTGCGCATTGCGGCGCTGATCGCCCTGACCGCCTGGAGCGGGACGGCAGCGGCCAACACCTTCTCGCTGACCATTGTGAACAAGACCGGATCGGTGCTGGAGGCGTTCTATACCTCGCCGGTGGGCGAGGATGACTGGGAGGAAGACATGCTCGGCGACGAGGTGATCGCCCCGGGCAAGCAGAAGACCATCCGCTTCAAGGACGACCGCAATGTCTGCAAATACGACATGCGGTTCGAGTTCGGCGGCGGTGATCTGGAACCGCTGGAAGACACGCAGAATCTCTGCGACCTCGGCACCTATACGATCACGGAATAAGGGCTGTCCGGGTGGGGCGTCAGCGCATCCACCCGGCCGCCACCTGCGGCACCGGGCTGGTGCTGCCGGCATGCCAGTCATGGGATGCGGCGAAGGCGCGGAACAGCGTGGTCGCCTCGTCGGGCGCGCCATGCCAGGCGAGGCCGATCAGCCGGGTCGGCTCGTAATCGACGATCGGGATCATGGCGATGCCCGGCCGCTCGAAGCTCTGCGGCATCAGGGCGAGCCCCAGATCGGCGGCGACCAGGGCCACGGTCCATTCATCCTGGGTGGAGCGGTGGACGATGCGCGGACGGGCGCCGCCGGCCAGGAAATTGCGCCGGATGTCGCCCATCAACTCGCAATGCCGCCTCAGGATGAAGGGCAGGCCGTCGAGTTCCGGGATGCGCAGCTGGCTGCGCCGGGCGAGGGGGTTGCGTTCCGAGACGGCAATGCGATAGCGGTCGCGGAACAGGGGCGCCGCCTGGGCGCGGTCGGCATCGTCGGCGATGCGGGTGATGGCGGCATCGATCCGGCCGGCGGTGAGCGCCTCGTCGATCTCGGGCACCGTGCCCTCGAACAGGTCGACATCGACATCGCGCTGACCATCGGCGAACTGGGTGAGCAGGGCCGCGATCCGCTCCACCGGCAGGGTCTTGAGCACGCCCAGCCGGAAACCCTGCCGATCGGCACCACGCCGCGCCGCCTGCTCGGCAATGGCGGCTTCCTGCAGGATCACCCGCGCATGGGGCTGAAACCGCTGCCCCGCCTCGGTCAGCTCCACCCGCCGCGCCCGCCGGATGAAGAGCGGCGTGCCGAGCCCGTCCTCAAGCTTGCGGATGCCGGCCGACAAGGTCGGCTGGGTCACGAACACCCGCTCTGCCGCCTTGGTGAAGCTGCCGGTCTCCGCCACCGCCAGAAAATATCGGATCTGATACAGGTCCACGCTACCGGTCCGATGGAGATGGTGATGTTGCCAGGTGGCCGGGGAGGCGCGAGCCTCCCCAAGCCGCCATTGCGGCGGCGGCCAAGGGCGCGGCAGCGCCCGCCCGGCGAGGGCCATACATATAGACGCTATCGATGCGTCGCATGAAAAGATACAATTTCGTCTATGGGCGAGCCACTGCTATGGTTCGACCCGAACCGGAGCTGCCGCACCTAAGACGGACGCCCGGGAAGCCTCGATGGACACGAACCCCCATGCCGGGAACACGCGGTCGCACCAGCGGGTGCCGGCCGGGCATGTCGGAACGATCCCGAGGGAAGAGGGAGTGACCGCCCATGACCATCACCCTGGCCGAGGCCGAGCGCCTTTTGCCGGCACATGAGCTGCCGGAGTTCCGGGTCCAGGATCCCGATTTCGAG
This sequence comes from Tistrella mobilis, assembly GCF_041468085.1. Classification (NCBI taxonomy): domain Bacteria; kingdom Pseudomonadati; phylum Pseudomonadota; class Alphaproteobacteria; order Geminicoccales; family Geminicoccaceae; genus Tistrella; species Tistrella mobilis. Next base: position 689,754 of record NZ_CP121017.1, read on the forward strand.
GCGCGCGTCCGGGCGAGCTTCGACGCGCAGGCGATCATGCGCACCATCGGTGCCGTCATGACCGTCTGTGCCCCGGGGATCTGCGAGATCGAACTGCCCTGGTCCGAGATGGTGACCCAGCAGGACGGTTTCTATCACGGCGGCATCGTCGGCGCGGTTGCCGACAGTGCCTGCGGCTATGCCTGCCACACCTTGATGCGGCCCCAGACCCGCGTGCTGACGGTCGAATACAAGCTGAACCTGATGGCACCGGCGGTCGGCCGCAAGCTGATCGCGCGTGCCCGGGTGCTCCGGTCGGGGCGGACGCTGTCGGTCGCGCAATGCGACGTGTTCGGCGATCGCGACGGCCGGCCGGTTTTCTGTGCCGCCTCTCAATCGACGCTGATCGAGGTTGGCGAAGCCTGAGTCACCCCGGCCGTGCCGCCCAGGGCGCCCGGTCGGGATCCAAGGGAGACGATCCAGATGCTGTCGAACTATCCGACGCTGAACTTCGATCTGGGCGAGACCGCCGACATGCTGCGTCAGACCGTGACCAGCTTCTCGGCCCAGGAGATCGCGCCGCGCGCGGCGGAGATCGACCAGACCAACGACTTCCCGGCCGATCTGTGGAAGAAGATGGGCGATCTGGGCCTGCTCGGCATGACCGCCGAAGAGGAATACGGCGGCACCGGTCTCGGCTATCTGGAACATGTGATCGCGATGGAAGAGATCAGCCGCGGCTCGGCCTCGGTGGGTCTCTCTTACGGGGCGCACAGCAATCTCTGCGTCAACCAGATCAGCCGCAACGGCAATGAGGAGCAGAAGCGGCGCTATCTGCCCAAGCTGATCTCGGGCGATCATGTGGGCGCGCTGGCGATGAGCGAGCCCGGCGCCGGCTCCGACGTCGTCTCGATGCGGCTGAAGGCCGAGAAGAAGGGCGACCGCTATATCCTGAACGGCACCAAGATGTGGATCACCAACGGCCCCGATGCCGATACGCTGGTGGTCTATGCCAAGACCGATCCGGAAGCGGGCCCGCGCGGCATCACCGCCTTCCTGATCGAAAAGGGTTTCAAGGGCTTCTCGGTCGCCCAGAAGCTCGACAAGCTGGGCATGCGCGGCTCCAACACCGGCGAGCTGGTGTTCGAGGATTGCGAGGTGCCGGAAGAGAACGTGCTGGGGGGCGTGAACAAGGGCGTCCATGTGCTGATGAGCGGGCTCGACTACGAGCGCGCGGTGCTGGCCGCCGGCCCGCTCGGCATCATGCAGTCCTGCATGGACGTGGTGCTGCCCTATGTCCACGAGCGCAAGCAGTTCGGCCGCCCGATCGGCGAATTCCAGCTGATGCAGGGCAAGCTCGCGGACATGTATGTGACGCTGAGCGCCACCCGCGCCTATGTCTACTCTGTGGCCAAAGCCTGCGACCGGGGTGAGACCACGCGCAAGGATGCCGCCGGCGCCATCCTCTACGCGGCGGAAAAGGCGACCTGGATGGCGCTGGAAGCGATCCAGGCCCTGGGCGGCAACGGCTATATCAACGATTATCCCACGGGGCGCCTGCTGCGCGACGCCAAGCTCTACGAGATCGGCGCCGGCACGTCCGAGATCCGCCGCATGCTGATCGGCCGCGAGCTGTTCGGCGAGACGGCGTGACCGATGGGGGCAGCCCGCGCCGGCCGATGACGGCCGGCGGGGCGCGCTGCCCGTGCAGGGGCCCGCGATAAGAGAGATCGAGGAGAGCAGACGTCATGACCACCGCCACCGATCCGATCGTCATCGTCGGCGCCGCCCGCACGCCCATGGGCGGCTTCCAGGGCGAGCTTAAGGACCTGACCGCTTCCGAACTGGGTGCCGCGGCGATCCGCGCGGCCCTGACCCGCGCCGGCGTCGATGCCGCCGATGTCGAGGAAGTGGTGATGGGCTGCGTGCTGCCCGCCGGCCAGGGCCAGGCGCCCGCCCGTCAGGCCTCGCTCGGCGCCGGCCTGCCGCTGGATGCCGGCTGCACCACCATCAACAAGATGTGCGGCTCTGGCATGAAGGCCGCCATGTTCGCCCATGACCAGCTGCTGGCCGGGTCCAACACCGTGATGGTGGCCGGCGGCATGGAGAGCATGACCAACGCCCCCTATCTGCTCGACAAGGCCCGCGGCGGCTATCGCATGGGCCATGGCCGGGTGATGGATCACATGTTCCTGGACGGGCTGGAGGATGCCTACGACAAGGGCCGCCTGATGGGCACCTTCGCCGAGGACACCGCCCGCCATTACCAGTTCACCCGCGAATCGCAGGACGACTTCGCGATCACCTCGCTGAAGCGCGCCCAGAAGGCGGGCGAGGACGGCAGCGCCGCCGTCGAGATCACCCCGGTCAGCGTCAAGACCCGCGGCGGCACGGTCGAGATCGGCATCGACGAGCAGCCGCGCAAGGCCAATCTCGACAAGATCCCGACCCTGCGCCCGGCCTTCGCCAAGGACGGCACGGTGACGGCCGCGAATTCGTCGTCGATTTCCGACGGGGCCGCGGCGCTGGTGCTGATGCGGGCCTCGGAAGCCGAGCGTCGCGGCCTGACCCCGCTCGCCCGGATCCTCGGCCATGCGACCCATGCCCAGGAGCCGGCCTGGTTCACCACCGCGCCGATCGGTGCCATGAACAAGCTCTTCGCCAGGACCGGCTGGTCGGCGAAGGATGTCGACCTCTACGAGATCAACGAGGCCTTCGCGGTCGTCACCATGGCGGCGATGAAGGAGCTGGATCTCGACCACGAGCGGGTGAACATCTATGGCGGCGCCTGCGCCCTGGGCCACCCGATCGGGGCCTCGGGCGCGCGCATCCTGGTGACCCTGCTCAACGGCCTGAAGCGCAACGGCATGACCCGTGGCGTGGCCAGCCTGTGCATCGGCGGCGGCGAAGCGACAGCCATGGCCGTCGAGCTGATGAACTGACCAGACGCCATGCCCGGCCGGCCGCAGGGATGCGGCCGGCCGGATCCGATCGCGGCGACAGGCATCCCCACCCCCTCTCCAGCCTGTCGCCGCCGGCCCCGCCGCCGCCGTCCGATGCGGCCCGACCCCCGGTCCCCACTGGCCGGTGGCGGCGGTCAAGCCCGACGAGACCATCTGCCGGAGCGCTTTCGATGATCCTCACCGAAGAGCAGAAGATGATCCGCGACATGGCGCGGGACTTCGCCCGGAGCGAATTGCTCCCCCATGCCGCCGAGTGGAGCCGCGAACACGCCTTCCCGCGCGAGGCGCTGGCCAAGATGGGCGAACTTGGCCTGCTCGGCATGATCGTGCCCGAGGAATGGGGCGGGGCCGGCGCCGACAACGTGTCCTATGCGCTGGCGATCGAAGAGATCGCCGCCGGTGACGGCGCCACCTCGACCATCATGAGCGTGCATACCTCGGTCGGCTGCATGCCGATCCTGAAATTCGGCACCGACGAGCAGAAGCGCCGCTTCCTGCCCGATATGGCCCAGGGGCGCAAGATCGGCGCCTTCTGCCTGACCGAGCCCCAGGCCGGATCGGATGCAAGCGCGCTCAAGACCCGGGCGGTGTTCGAAAACGGCGTCTGGTCGCTGAACGGAACCAAGCAGTTCATCACCTCGGGCGCCAATGCCGATGTCGCCATCGTGTTTGCGGTGACCGACCCGGCGGCGGGCAAGAAGGGCATCTCGGCCTTCATCGTGCCGACCGACACCCCCGGCTACAAGGTCGGACGGGTGGAGGAAAAGCTGGGCCAGCACGCCTCCGACACCTGCCAGATCATCTTCGAGGATCTGAAGCTCACCCCCGATCTGATGCTCGGCAAGCCGGGCGAGGGGTACAAGATCGCGCTGTCGAACCTGGAAGGCGGCCGCATCGGCATCGCGTCCCAGTCGGTCGGCATGGCGCGGGCGGCGCTGGACTATGCGGTGCAGTACGCCCAGGAGCGCGAGAGCTTCGGCGTGAAGATTTTCGAGCATCAGGCGGTGTCGTTCCGCCTGGCCGACATGGCGACCCAGGTGGAAGCGGCGCGGCTGATGGTGGTGCGCGCGGCCCAGATGCGCGATGCCGGCCTGCCCTGCCTGAAGGAAGCCTCGATGGCCAAGCTCTTCGCGTCAGAGATGGCGGAGCGGGTGTGCTCGTCGGCGATCCAGACGCTGGGCGGCTATGGCTATCTGGCCGAGTATCCGGTGGAGCGGATTTACCGTGATGTCCGCGTCTGCCAGATTTACGAGGGCACCAGCGACATTCAGCGGCTGGTGATTGCCCGCGCGCTCGCCGCCTGAGTGCCGGACTGATCGAAACGAGGGGGCGACCGGGCCGCACAAGACCCGGCGCCACCGGTGCGGAGGAGACGCCCCGACCATGGCCGAGCCGATCGACTTCTATTTCGACTTCACCTCGCCCTATGGCTATATCGCCGCCCACCGGATCGAGGACGTGGCCGGCCGCCACGGCCGGGCGGTGCGCTGGCACCCCTTCCTGGTGGGCGCGGTGTTCAAGCTGACCGGCACCCGCGCTGCGATCGAGGATCCGCTGAAGGGCCCCTATGCCCGGCGCGATTTCATGCGCTCCGCCAGGCTGGCCGGGCTGCCGCTCAACATGCCGTCGACCTTCCCGTTCAATCCGGTCGCCGCCTCGCGCGCCTTCTATTGGGCCGATGCGATCGATCAGGAGGGCGCGAAGCGTCTGGCGCTGAAGATCTACGACAAGGTCTTCGTGACCGACACCGGCCCGGTGACGCCGGAAGCCGTTGCCGATACCGCCGCCGAGGCCGGGTTCGACCGCGAGGCCTGCCTTTCAGCCCTCGGCTCCGACGAGATCAAGGCGAAGCTCCGTGCTGCCGGCGATGCCGCGGTGGCGCGCGGGGTTTTCGGCAGCCCCTTCTTCCTGGTCGATGGCGAGCCCTTCTTCGGGGCCGACCGTCTGCCGCAGGTGGATCGCTGGCTGGAAACCGGCGGCTGGTGAGCATGCCCGACCACCGCCATCCGGCCACGGCTGCCTGATTCCGTCTTCAGTCTGGCTCCGTCTTCAGTCGGACCCTGTCTTCAGTCCGTCTCCGTCCTCAGTCCTAGACGTCCGGGAACCTGCCTGCCATGCGACAGATCAGAAGCGCGGTGAACACCCGCTCCGACGAGTTCCGCGACAATGCCGCCCATATGCGTGCCCAGGTCGACGACCTGAAGGCCAAGGTCGCCGGGATTGCGGCGGGCGGCGGCGAGGCGGCGCGGCAGCGCCATGTCTCACGCGGCAAGCTGCTGCCGCGCGACCGCGTGCGGGCGCTGCTCGATCCCGGCTCGCCCTTTCTGGAGCTGTCGCAGTTCGCGGCCTTCGGCATGTATGGCGAAAACATTCCGGGCGCCGGCATCATCACCGGCATCGGCCGGGTGTCGGGCGTGGAATGCGTGATCGTCGCCAATGACGCCACGGTCAAGGGCGGCACCTATTACCCGATGACGGTGAAGAAGCATCTGCGCGCCCAGGAAGTGGCGATGCAGAACCGGCTGCCCTGCATCTATCTGGTCGACAGCGGCGGCGCCAACCTGCCGCAGCAGGACGAGGTCTTCCCCGACAAGGAACATTTCGGCCGGATCTTCTACAACCAGGCCCATATGTCGGCCATGGGCATCCCGCAGATCGCGGTGGTGATGGGCTCGTGCACCGCAGGCGGCGCCTATGTGCCGGCGATGTCGGACGAGACCATCATCGTCCGCAACCAGGGCACCATCTTCCTGGGCGGCCCGCCGCTGGTGAAGGCCGCCACCGGCGAGGTGGTGACGGCCGAGGATCTGGGCGGCGCCGATGTGCATTCCCGCACCTCGGGCGTGACCGACCACTATGCCCAGAACGATGCCCATGCGCTGGAGATCGCCCGGCGGATCGTCGCCAATCTGAACTGGCGCAAGCCCGCCTCGCTGGCGCTGGCCAGGCCCCGTGATCCGGCCTACGACCCGTCGGAGCTGGGCGGCATCATCCCGCGCGATTCCCGCAAGCCCTATGACGTGCGCGAGGTGATCGCCCGCGTGGTCGACGGCTCGGAATTCGACGAGTTCAAGGCGCTTTACGGCACGACGCTGGTCACCGGCTTTGCCCATCTCTACGGCTATCCGGTCGGCATCGTCGCCAATAACGGCATCCTGTTCTCGGAATCGGCCCAGAAGGGCGCGCATTTCATCGAGCTTTGCGCCCAGCGCGGCATTCCGCTGATGTTCCTGCAGAACATCACCGGCTTCATGGTCGGGCGGAAATACGAGAGCGGCGGCATCGCCAAGGACGGCGCCAAGATGGTGACCGCGGTGGCCTGTGCCCAGGTGCCGAAATTCACCATGCTGATCGGCGGCAGCTTCGGCGCCGGCAATTACGGCATGTGCGGCCGAGCCTACAGCCCGCGCTTCCTGTGGATGTGGCCCAATGCCCGCATCTCGGTGATGGGCGGCGAGCAGGCGGCGAGCGTGCTGGCCCAGGTGAAGCGCGACGCCATGGAAAAGCGCGGCCAGGATTGGGATCCGGCCGAGGAAGACGCCTTCAAGGCGCCGATCCGCGAGCAGTACGAGGTGCAGGGCCATCCCTATTATTCCTCGGCGCGGCTGTGGGATGACGGCATCGTCGACCCGGCCGATACCCGCCGGGTGCTGGGGCTGGGGCTGTCCGCCTCGCTCAACGCGCCCATCGAGCAGACGCGCTTCGGCGTGTTCCGCATGTGACGGACGCCCTCTCTCCCCGCCAGCCTCCGTCCCTGCCAGACAGCCAATCGAGGATGCCCGGACGATGACCGATACCTCTCCCGTTGCCGTGGTCGTCTCGACCGATGACCGGGGTGTCGCACGCGTCACCATGGCGCGGCCCGAGATCCATAACGCCTTCGACGACAAGCTGATCGCGGAGCTGACCCGGATCTTCCGGGCGCTGGATGCCGATCCCGCGGTGCGGGTGGTGGTGCTGGCCGCCGAGGGCAAGAGCTTCTCGGCCGGTGCCGACCTGAACTGGATGCGGCGCATGGCCGGGTACAGCCGGGACGAGAACCTGACCGATGCCGGCGCGCTGGGGGACATGGTCCGGGCGCTGAACGATCTGTCGAAGCCGACTCTGGCCCTGGTACAGGGGGCGGCCTATGGCGGCGGCGTCGGGCTGGTTGCGGCCTGCGACATCGCGATCGCCACCCCGCGGGCCAAATTTGCCCTGACCGAGGTGAAGCTCGGCATCATCCCGGCGGTGATCAGCCCCTATGTGATCAACGCAATCGGCCTGCGCTGGGCCCGGCGGCTGTTCGTGACCGCCGAGGCGATCGATGCCGACCGGGCGTGCGAAATCGGGCTGATCCACGAGGTGGTCGCGGCCGAGGAGCTGGAAGCGGCGGGTGAGCGGCTGGTGCAGCTGATGCTGGCCAACGGCCCCGAGGCCATGGCCGCCGCCAAGGACCTTGCCTTCGCCGTGGCCGGCCGGCCGATCGACGACAGGCTGGTGGCCGATACCGCCGCCCGCATCGCCGACCGCCGCGCCTCCGACGAGGGGCGCGAGGGGCTCTCGGCCTTCCTTGAGAAGCGCACGCCCTCCTGGCGTGGCTGACGCCCGGCCCAGACAGATTTTCCGTCCTTCACGCCAAGACTTCAGAACCGGGGACCGACACGCATGTTCGGCAAAGTCCTGATCGCCAACCGCGGTGAGATCGCCTGCCGCGTGATCCGCACCTGCCGCCGGCTCGGCATCGCCACCGTGGCGGTCTGTTCCGAGGCCGACCGCACCGCCGCCCATGTCGAAATGGCCGACGAGGCGGTGCTGCTGGGGCCCGCACCGGCGCGCGACAGCTATCTGAAGGCGGATCTGATCCTGAAGGCGGCCCGCGACACCGGCGCCCAGGCGATCCACCCGGGCTATGGCTTCCTGTCCGAAAACGACGCCTTCGCCGAGGCCTGCGCCGCGGCCGGGGTGGTGTTCATCGGCCCGCCCGCCGATGCGATCCGGGCGATGGGGTCGAAGAGCGCCGCCAAGCGGATCATGGAAAAGGCCGGGGTGCCGCTGGTGCCCGGCTATCACGGCGAGGATCAGGATCCGGAGCTGCTGCTGTCGGAAGCCCGCCGGATCGGCTGGCCGGTGCTGATCAAGGCCACCGCCGGCGGCGGCGGCAAGGGCATGCGCGCGGTGCATTCCGAGGCGGAATTCCCCGCGGCGCTGGCCGGCGCCAAGCGCGAGGCGGCGGCGAGCTTCGGCGACGACCGGGTGCTGATCGAGAAATACCTGGTGACGCCGCGCCATATCGAGATCCAGGTCTTCGCCGATCAGGCCGGCAATGCCGTCTATCTGTTCGAGCGCGACTGCTCGATCCAGCGCCGGCATCAGAAGGTGGTGGAAGAGGCCCCGGCGCCGGGTATGGACGAGGCGACCCGACGCGCCATGGGTGAGGCGGCGGTGAAGGCCGCCCAGGCGATCGGCTATGTCGGTGCCGGCACGGTCGAGTTCATCGTCGACGCCTCGCCCGAGGGCAAGGGCGCCTTCTACTTCATGGAGATGAACACGCGGCTGCAGGTGGAGCATCCGGTGACCGAGGCGATCACCGGCCAGGATCTGGTCGAGTGGCAGCTGCAGGTGGCCGATGGCCGGCCGCTGCCGCTGGCCCAGGACGAGCTGACCATCAACGGCCATGCGATCGAAGTCCGGCTCTATGCCGAGGATCCCGATGGCGACTTCCTGCCGGCGACCGGCCGGCTGGCCCATCTGGTGCCGCCGGTGGGGCCGGGGGTCCGGGTCGACAGCGGCGTCCGCGCCGGTGACGAGGTCTCGATCCATTACGACCCGATGATCGCCAAGCTGATCGTCCACGGCGCCGACCGGGCCGAGGCGATCCGGCGGTTGCAGGCGGCGCTGGCCGATTACGAGGTGGCCGGCCTCAAGACCAATCTCGCCTTCCTGCGCCGGGTGGCGGCCCATCCGGCCTTCGCCGCCGCGGAGCTCGACACCCGCTTCATCGAGCGCCACCGCGCCGATCTGCTGCCCGGGCCGGTGCCGGTATCCGACCGGGTGCTGGCGACCGCAGCCCTCTACCGGCTGCTGGTGCTGGCCGGTGCCACGGCGGAACGGGCGGCGGCATCGAGCGATCCTTACAGCCCCTGGGCGATCGCCGATGGCTGGCGGATGAATGCGGTCAGCCATGTCGATGACCACTTCCGCGACGGCGAGCGCGAGATTGCGGTACGCGTGCACTTCCATGCCTCAGGCTATGGCGTGTCGGTGAGCGAGGGGCCGGAGCGGCCGGTCCGCGCGACCATCGAGGCCGATGGCCGGATGATCGTCGATCTGGACGGTCACCGCTTCACCGCCCGGGTCGCCGAGGCCGGTGCCCGGGTCCATGTCTGGGCGGCGGGGGAGCATGCCGCGGTCGAACGCTTCGACCCCTTCGCCTTCACCGGCGACGAAGGGGCGGGCGGCGGCCGGCTGGTCGCGCCGATGCCGGGCAAGGTGGTGCAGGTGCTGACCGAGGCGGGTGCCGCGGTCACCAAGGGCACGCCGCTGATCGTGCTGGAGGCGATGAAGATGGAACACACCATCGCAGCCCCGGTCGACGGCACGGTCGAGGCGGTCCATTATGCCGCGGGCGATCTGGTCGAGGACGGGGCGGAGCTGATCGCCTTCACCCCGGCCGAGAGCAAAGCCTGAGCAATTCCAGACGGAGGACGAGATCATGGCCCTGCCTTCCGAGGTCCGGATCGTCGAGGTCGGCGCGCGCGACGGCCTGCAGAACGAGAAGGAGGTCGTGCCCACGGCCGTGAAGATCGAGCTGATCGAGCGTCTGGCCGCGGCCGGCCTGCCGGCGGTGGAGGCGACCGCCTTCGTCAGCCCGAAATGGGTGCCGCAGATGGCCGACCATGCCGAGGTGATGCGTGGCCTGACCCGGCGGCCGGGCACCCGTTACCCTGTGCTGACCCCCAATCTGAAGGGGCTCGAATCGGCACTGGAGGTGGGGGCCGACGAGGTTGCGGTCTTCGGTGCCGCATCCGAAGCCTTCAGCAAGCGCAATATCAACTGCACCATCGCCGAAAGCCTGGAACGTTTCCGCCCGGTGGTGGAGCGGGCCCGCGAGGCGGGTGCCCAGGTGCGCGGATATGTCTCCTGCGTGCTCGGCTGCCCCTATGAGGGCGAGATCGACCCGGCGAAGGTGGCCGAGGTGTCGAAGGCGCTCTACGAGATGGGCTGCTACGAGGTCTCGCTGGGCGACACGATCGGCACCGGCACCGCCGGCAAGGTGAAGAGGCTGATCGACACCGTCTCGGCCGTGGTGCCGCGCGACCGGCTGGCGGTGCATTTCCACGACACCTATGGCCAGGCCCTGGCCAATATCCTGGCGGCGCTGGAAGAAGGCATCGCCGTGGTCGATGCCTCGGTCGCAGGCCTCGGCGGCTGCCCCTATGCAAAGGGGGCGACCGGCAATGTGGCGACAGAGGACGTGCTCTATATGCTGAACGGCATGGGCATCCGCACCGGCGTCGATTTCGATGCGGTGCTGCAGGTCGGCTGGTTCATCTCGGACCAGCTGGGCCGGCCGCCGGCAGGGCGGGTGTCGCGCGCGCTGCGTGCGAAATGCGAGGCTGCCTGACCGGCCGTGCCCTCCGCCCCCCGCGCCATGTCGACCCTGATTTCAGTCGCCCTGCCGCCGATCGTCTCGGCGGCAGGGCTTCTGCTTGCCGTGATCGCCCCCGGGATCTTCGGGGCGGCGGCCCCGGCCTGGCAGGCGGGCGGGCTTGCCCTCGCCATGCTGGTGCTGGTCGCGACCGCGGCAGCACCCGAGGCCTATGCCGCGATCCTGTTCTTCGCCGGTGCCGCCATTCTGGGTGTGGCGCCACCCGACACGGTGTTCTCGGGCTTCCATTCCGGGGCCTTCTGGCTGGTGCTCTCGGGCCTCGTCTTCGGGGCGGCGGCGCGTCATGCCGGGCTGGCCGACCGTCTGGCCCGCCAGGCGGCGGGTGTGTTCGGCACGTCTTACGCGGCGCTGATCGCCGGCATGGTGGCGGCGGGCGTGCTGCTCGCCTTTCTGGTGCCGGCAGCGGTGGGGCGGGTGGCGCTGCTGGTGCCGATCGCGCTGGCCCTGGCCGAGCGTGCGGGATATGACGCCGGCCATCCCGGCCGCACCGGGCTGGTGATGGCGGCGGCGCTGGGTACCTTCTTTCCGCCCTTCGGGATCCTGCCGGCCAATGTGCCGAACATGATCCTGACCGGTGCGGCGGAAACGCTCTACGACCATCATTTCAGCTATGGCGGCTGGCTGGCCCTGCATTTCCCGGTGCTGGGCATCCTGAAGGCGGTGCTGCTGGTGGTGCTGCTGGTGCGGTTGTTTCCGGCCCCGCCGCCGCGGGAGGCCGGCGCGATGGCGCCGGGTGCGGCGGCCGATCCGCGGGCGCTGGGCCGGCTGGCGCTGATCCTGGGCGCAACGCTGGTGCTCTGGGCGACCGACTGGCTGCACGGGTTGAAGCCGGCCTGGGTCGGCCTTTCGGCTGCGGCCCTGATCCTGACCCCCGGCCTGCGTCTGGTGCCGGCGGACTTCATCCGCACCGGCCTGCCGGTCGGCACGCTGATCTTCATCGCCGCCATGCTGTCGCTCGGCGCCGTGATTTCGGCGGCGGGGCTGGGCGATGCCATGGGCGGTGTGATGATTGATCTCGCCGGTTTCGAACCGGGGGCGGATGCGATCAATGTCTACAAGCTGGGGCTGATTTCGACGGCGGTCGGGCTGCTGGGCTCGCTGCACGGAACGCCGGCGATCCTGACACCGCTGGCCGGCCGTCTGGCGGAGGCGACCGGGCTGTCGCTCGATACCGTGCTGATGACCCAGGCGCTGGGTTTTTCCACCGCCCTGCTGCCCTATCAGTCGCCGCCGGTGATCGTGGCACTCGGCCTGGCAGGCATCGGCCAGGGCCCGGCGGCACGGGCGATGATTGCGCTGGGTCTTGCCACCATGCTGCTGCTCTGGCCGCTTGATCTCGTATGGTGGACCATTATCGGCCGGATCTGAGAAAGGCCGCCATCCGACTGCAGAATGGACGTGCCCGGACTCTTGGCGGGCGCGATAGCCGTGTTATGATTCAATCGTAATGCGACATTGTTTACGATTGGAAGCAACTAATGGTGTCGTCGGATCTGCGAAGACCCGGTCATGGCGCTCGACCGGCCGCCGAAGTCTATGAGCAGGCCATGGCCGGCGCGGATTTCCCGCTGTTCGAGAGCATCGGCTATCTGGTGCGCGACGCCCATCGGGCCTATCTGCGGGCTATGCAGATGCGGGTGGCGGATACCGAAGTCACCATGGGCATGTGGTTCTTCCTGCGCATCCTGTGGCAGGAAGAGGGGATCACCCAGCGCGACCTCAGCCGGCGCATCCGGATGATGGAGCCGACGACGGTCACGGCGCTCCGGCTGATGGAGCGCCGCGGTCTGGTGCGCCGCGAGCGCGACGTGCATGACCGCCGCCGCAGCCTGGTCTATCTGACCGATCGCGGCCGGGCGCTGCGCCACGAATTGCTGCCCTGTGCCGCCGAAACCAATATCGCCGCCATCGACGGCCTGGCCAGCTGCGAGATCGATGCCCTGCGCGAGCTGCTGGTGCGGGTGATCGCCAATCTGGATCGCGACATCGCCGAACGTGGCGCCGACCCCGAGGTGGTCGAGGACGAGATCGCCGATCGCGGGAGCTGAGCGCCCGGAATCCCCCTGTCACGGCAGGTAATTTTATTACCCATTCTTCCGGACGCTTTCGAAGGGAAAATGACGCCGAATTGGCGGCCGGCAACTTTCCCTCTATTTCAGACAGGCATGCGGAGGGCGATTGAAAGCCCTGCGGCGCGGTGACAGATTGACTCCCAACAGCAACAGAATTCGCTTCGGCGAAGACAGTCGGCTATCTTGGGAAGATGGCCGGAGGGGAGAAAACATGTCCGTATTTTCTTGTGCCGCGTTCGACGGTCACGAGCAGGTGGTCTTCGGCCATGATCCCGAAACCGGGCTGAAGGCAATCGTCGCCATCCATTCCACCGTGCTGGGGCCCGGCGTCGGCGGCTGCCGGATGTGGGCCTATCCGGACGACGCGTCTGCCGTGACCGATGTGCTGCGGCTCGCACGGGGCATGACCTATAAGAATGCCATGGCGGGGCTGGATTTCGGTGGGGCGAAGGCCGTTATCCTGGGCGATGCCCGCCGCGACAAGACGCCGGCGATGATGCGCGCCTTCGGCCGCTTCGTCGACAGCCTGGCCGGCCGCTACATCACGGCCGAGGATGTCGGCATCGGCACCGACGACATGGCCCATGTGCGGCGGGAAACCGGCCATGTTCTGGGCCTGGCCGAGACCAGCGGCGACCCGTCGCCCTTCACGGCACTGGGCGTGTTTCTGGGCATCCGCGCGGCGCTGGCCCATGCTCGCGGCAGCGACGACCTGACCGGGGTGACCGTGGCGGTCCAGGGGCTGGGCCATGTGGGGGCCGATCTGGCCCGGCGGCTGCACGAGGCCGGCGCCCGGCTGGTGGTGGCCGATATTCACCGCGATGCCACCGACCGCGTGGCGGCCGCCACCGGCGCCCGCGTCGTCGATCCGGCGGTGATCCATGCCGAGCCGGTCGATGTTTATGCCCCCTGCGCCCTGGGCGCCGTGCTGAACGACCGCACCATTCCCGAGATCAGGGCGGGGATCATTGCCGGTGCCGCCAATAACCAGCTGGCGGAACCGCGCCATGCCAGGATGCTGGCCGATCGGGGCGTGCTTTATGCCCCTGATTACGTGATCAATGCCGGCGGCGTGATCAATATCGCGGTCGAGCACGGACCGACGGGGTATGACGCGGCGCGGGCCACGGCCCTGGTTCATGGCATCGGCGACACCATGTCGCGGATCTTCGCCGAGGCGGCCAGAACCGGCCGCACCACCGCCGAGGTGGCGGATGCCATGGCCGAGGCGCGCATCCGGGCGGCTGCCGCGAAGAAGAAGGCGGCCGACGCGGCCTGAATGCGGGCTGGGGGTGTGCCGATCGGTCGCGGGGGTAAAACTCGCGGTCGCAATCGTCATGCATTCCGGCGAGGATGGTGCAAAGCAACAAGCCAAGCGTCCGTCCACACAAGGCCCGGAAACCTACCGTTCCCATGCTCAGGATCGTCAACCGACCCTTCGAGGACATCCGCCCCGGCGACAGTGCCTGCCTGGTTCACGAGGCAGGCCAGCCGCTTGCCGACCGGCTGGGCGAGATCGCCCGCGAGATCGACCCCGCCCATATCGACCCGGCGCTTGCGGCCGATGCCGGCTTTCGTGGTGTCGCCGCCTTCGCCGCCCTGCCGGGGCTGATGATCGACCTGCTGATCGCAGCCGAACTGCCCGGCCCCGGCGCCGAGATTCTGGGCTCGCGGCTGGACCGCACCGGCCCGGTCGCGGCAGGCGACCGGCTGACGGCGAAGCTGGTCGTCCGCGCGCTGGGCGCGGATCGCCGGCTGACGCTGGATGCGACCGTGGTTACCGCCGACGGCCGCATGGTTGCAACCGGCACCGCCGAGGTCCGTGCCGCCGAGGTGCGGGTCGACCGCCCCTTCGTCGTCACCCCGCAGGCGACCGTCGCCGCCGAGGCGGCGGCGCCCGAAAACCGGCCGGTCTATCGCCGCCTGCTGGCCGCCACCGCCGAGCTGCCGCCGATCGCGACCGCCGTTGTCCATCCGGTCGATGCCAATTCGATCGAAGGCGCCCTGGATGCGGCGGCAGCCGGGCTGATCCAGCCGATCCTGATCGGGCCCGAGGCCAAGATCCGGGCGGCGGCAGAGGCCGCCGGCCGCAGCCTTTCGGGCATCCGCATCGTCGATCAGCCGCACAGCCATGCTGCCGCGGAGCGGGCGGTGGCGCTGGTGCGCGAGGGCGAGGCGGCCGCGATCATGAAGGGCGCGCTGCACACCGACGAAGTGATGGCCGCCGCCGTCGACAAGGTGACGGGGCTGCGCACCGGCCGGCGGATGAGCCATGTTTTCGCGCTGGACGTGCCGGCCTATCCCAAGCCGCTTTTCGTGACCGATGCGGCGATCAACATCTATCCCGACCTCGCCGCCAAGCGCGACATCGTCCAGAACGCCATCGACCTGGTCCGGGCGCTGGGGACGGACCGGCCCAAAGTCGCCATCCTCTCGGCGGTCGAGACGGTCTATCCGGCGATTGCCTCGACGGTTGAAGCTGCGGCCCTGTGCAAGATGGCCGATCGCGGCCAGATCACCGGCGGCCTGCTCGACGGCCCGCTCGCTTTCGACAATGCGGTCTCGAAGGCCGCAGCCCGCGCCAAGGGCATCGTGTCCGAGGTGGCAGGCGATGCCGACATCCTGGTCACCCCGGATCTTGAGGCCGGCAACATGGTCGCCAAGCAGCTGATCCATCTGGCCGGCGCCGAGGCAGCAGGCCTGGTGCTGGGCGCGCGCGTGCCGATCATGCTGACCAGCCGGGCCGACGGCCCCGCCGCCCGCCTCGCCTCGGCGGCCTTGGCGCAGATCTTCGTCCATCGCGGGGCCCGGCCATGACCGAGCAGCTGATCATCACCGTCAATGCCGGCTCGTCGAGCCTGAAATTCGGCGTCGTCCGCGTGTCGGACATGGAAGAAATCGGCCGGGCCGAGGTTGAGTCCATCGGCACGCTGAAGGGGCCGTCGGCCAATGGCCGCGGCGCGCATCTGGAGGATATCGGCCAGCCGCCCGAAGGGCTGGCCGATCATGCCGGGCTGACCGCCTGGGCGCTGGACCGGATCGCCGCGGTCGTCCACAACCTGGGCGAGGTGGCGGCGGTCGGCCACCGCGTGGTTCATGGTGGCGCCCGTTTCGATGCGCCGGTTCTGGTCGACGATGCGGTGATCGCGGCGCTGGAGGGGTTTGTGGCGCTGGCGCCCAATCACCAGCCGCATAATCTCTCCGGGATCGCGGCCACCCGCCGGCTGTGGCCGACCCTGCCGCAGGTGGCCTGCTTCGATACCGCCTTTCACCGCAGCCAGCCCCGGATCGCCCAGACCATGCCGATCCCGCGTGAGCTGAGCGACGAGGGCGTGCTGCGCTACGGCTTCCATGGCCTCTCTTACGCCCATATCGCCCATGTGCTGCCGGCTCATGCGGGCCCGCGCGCCGACGGGCGGGTGATCGTGGCGCATCTGGGCCATGGCGCCAGCCTTTGCGGTATGCTGGACCGGCGGTCGGTGGCCACCACCATGGGCTTCACCGCACTCGACGGGCTGATGATGGGCAAGCGTTCGGGGGCGATCGACCCGGGCGTGGTTCTGCATCTGATCCGTGATCGGGGCATGAGCGCGGCCGAGGTCGACCGGCTGCTCAATGCCCGGTCCGGCCTGCTTGGCGTCTCGGGCATTTCCGGGGACATGCGCGTCCTTGAAGCATCGGATGACCCGAAGGCCGAAGAGGCGATGGCGCTGTTCGCCTATCGTGCGGGGCGCGAGGCGGGGTCGGTGGCGGTGGCGATCGGCGGGCTGGACGTGCTGGTCTTCACCGCCGGTATCGGGCGGCATTCGGCCGCCATGCGGGCGCGGATCGCCGCCCATCTGGGCTTTCTGGGGGTGAGGCTCGATCCGGCCGCCAATGCCGCCCATGGACCGGTGATTTCGGCCGCCGACAGCTCTGTGCTGGTGCTGGCACTCGACACCGATGAAGAGGCGGTGATCGCGCGTGAGACGGCACGGCTGATCTTCGGATAGGGGATCGGCAGTCGCAGGGGCGAGGAGGGGGAAGGTGCGCTGCGGATTGCACCTTTTCCCCCACACGCGCTAGGATGGGGCTTGGGACACGACCAGACGTGCCGCCGGCAATGACCGGAACACCCGACTCCGGCTGCACGCCATCCGCACCAGCGACGACCGATCCCCCTTCCGCCGGAGATTGCGGCCCGATATGCCGGGCGTTGACGGCCCGGCCATGTCCGGCGGGCCATGCCATGCCCGGGCAGGATCGCCCCGACCGCATCCCGGCGCCCCGGAGCGGAGACGCCTTCATGTCCGAGATTTCAACCCATCCGGGTGCCCCGCCGCATCCGTCCTGCCATCTGCCGGCTCCCGATCAGCCGGCACGGCTTTGGCTCGCCGTCTGGCCGTCGGCGGCCGACGGGATCCGTGATCCACGCGATGCCGGCCTTGCCATCGCCGAGGCCGCCCGGATCCTGGCCCGGGATACCCGGGTTGCCATGCTTGCCCGTGCCGGCGACCTTGCCGATGCCTCGATGCGCTGCGGCGCCGGTGTAGGGGTGTCGTCCTGGGAGGGAAGCCTTGCCTGTTTCGCCGACCGGCGCCCATCGATGGGGCGAACCGCCGATGGTGCGCCCTGTGCGGTGGAATGGCCGGTCGACCGCAGCCACCACCATGACGACTGCGATGTCGCCGGCCGTCTGCTTGCACTTGCCGGTGACGGGACCGTGGGCCGGGTGATCGTCGATATCGACGGCCGCGCCGGCATGGTCGCGGCCGATGGCGGCGGGGTGCTGGTGGCCAGCGATGCGCTGCTCGGCGGGCAGGAAGCCGCGCGCGAAGCCATGGCTGCCCGCCTGGCCGCGACCTTCGGGGCCGGGCAGGTGGTCTGGGTACCGGGCGGTCTGGCCGATGACGAACGCCCCGGCAATCTGGACGGCGTGGTCCGCTTCCTGGCGCCGGGTGTGGTGGCCGTGGCCGTGGCGGCCGAGGGTGACCCCGATCATGCCGTTCTGGCCGAGACCCGGCGCCGGCTGGAGGTGGTGACACTGGCCGACGGCATGCCGATGAGCGTCGTGCCGGTGCCTCTGCCGAAGCGCCGGCCGCGGGACGAGGCCGGGCGGCTGCTGCCCGCAAGCTATCTGAGCCTGCTGCGCGACGGCCGCCGGCTGGTGGTGCCGGGCTTCGAGGACGGCAATGACGCCGCGGCGCTCAAAGCCTTGTCCCGTGCCCTGCCCACTGCCGCGATCGAACAGGTGCCCTGCCCGGCGCTTGCCCCCTTCGGCGGCTTTGCCCGCCTGGCCGTGGCCCTGCCGCAACCCGCCCCGACGTCCCGGGCTGACGATGCAGGCCTGATCGAGACCGCCTCTGCCGACGACCTCCGTTGAGGGGAGGTCGCCGGCGGGCGGGGGATCAGAATTTCAGCCGGGCCTGCAGGCTGACGATATCGATGCTGCTTTCGACATCGGCACGCACATTGACCTGGCCGGTACCGCCGATCCCCGGCTCGATCAGGTCGATCCGGGTGTCGTCGACGAAGATATGGGCATAGGCCATGTCGACGCCGATCCACTCCGAGATTTCCCAGCTGGCCCCCGCCGCCAGCCACAGCCGGTCGGCATCGGGGGTACGGGTGGTGCGGTATTCATCCACCGTGGGCGTCTGGTCCCACTGCATGCCGCCGCGCAGCGTCCAGGCCGGATCCAGCCGGTATTCGGCGCCCAGGCTGACGCCCCAGCTGTCTTCGTAGTTCTGGGTCTTCACCGAATCCGGCAGGCCATTGGAGAACTGCACCCGGATCTCGTCGAACCGGCTCCATTCATAGAAGTTCACCTGGCCGAGCAGCGTCAGCCGGTCGGTGACGTCCACCGCCACCGCGGCCGAGGCCACGGCCGGCAGGTCGAGCGCCGCCTGACCGTCGGAGCGGAAATTGGCGGCGGCCAGCGGGCCGGTGAGATCGGAGAGTGAAGCCGTGCCTTTGAGGTCGTGGGAAATGGCCGAGCGGTAGTGCAGGCCGATTCGCGCCTCGGGCACGGGCGTGAAGATCACACCCAGATTATAGCCGACGCTCCAGTCATCACCCTCGACCCGGGCATGGCCGTCGGTGGCCGGGTTGGGCCCGCCGGGGGTGAGCCCGTTGGCGACCGCGTTCTCCAGCGTCGCTTCGGCATACTGGATGTCGAGGCCGCCGCCCACCGACAGCCAGTCGCTGGCCTTGAAGGCGATGCTGGGGGCGATGTCGATGGTTTTGAGTTCGGTTTTGGTCGAATCATAGCGGCCGAACCAGTCGTCGCCGTAATCGGCGACCAGGCCGAAGGGGGCCGAGATGCCCACACCCAGCCAGACCCGGTTGTCGTCGTCCACCGGCATAGCGGCGTAGAAATTCGGCACCGGCGTGGTGTCGAAGGGGTCGCCATTGGCGCCGCCATAGCGCACCGCGGCACCGCCGGTGCCGAGGGTGGTGGCGGTGGAGCCGGCATCGGTCAGATCCGCTTTCAGGATCAGCACATGGCCGCCCAGCTGGACCTGACGGCCGTCGAGCCGGGTCATGCCCGCGGGGTTGCTGAAGATGGTAGAGGCGTCGGAGCCGAGTGCGGCTTCACCGGCGAAGGCGCGACCGACGCCCTTGACGCTCTGTTCCTGGATGAAGAAGCCGGCGGCGGCGGCGGGGCCGGCGGCGAGCAGGGCCGCCGCAAGCGCAGGCAGGCCGAGGAGGGTCGGCAGGCTGGCCGCGGCGGCGCGGCCCGGATGACGTCTGGGCGGACGGGCGTGCATCGGACGTTTCCCCAATAAGATTCTTTTGATCCGGAAAGATTCCCTTTCAGGATGTGTCTTTGGTATCCAAAGCGGGCATACGGCCCGGATTGAATTCCCTCTGACGACTCGATGGTTAAGTAACGTTTACGTTAACGTCAATTGCAGAAAGCACTGCCCATCGATCAATAGGGGAATTATGTCCAGGATTGGAAACCCTCTGTTGCGAAAACGCCACGGCGCCGCAGCCTTGTCACAAGGGCTTCGGTTGCGGCGAGAGGCCGGCGCCGGATAGGCTGAAGGGATCATATGCCCCGGATTTCAGATGCCGCTGACGGAGTTCCGACATGACCGACGGCCTGCTGACGGTTGCCGCCCTGCAGATGGAGGTATCCGACGACCGTGACCGGAATCTCGACCGGGTCGAGGAGATGATCCGCACGGCCGCTGCCGCCGGTGCCCGGCTGGTGCTGCCGCAGGAACTGTTCGAACTGCCCTATTTCTGCAAGGACCAGGACCCCGCCTGGTTCGATACGGCGCGGCCCTATGAAGGCAACCCGGCGATCGCCCGGCTGTCGGCGCTGGCCGCGGAACTGGGCGTGGTGATCCCGGTCAGCTTCTTTGAACGTGCCGGCCAGGCGTTCTTCAACAGCCTGGCGATGATCGATGCCGACGGGCGGGTGCTGGGTCTCTATCGCAAGAGCCATATTCCCGACGGGCCCGGCTATCAGGAAAAATTCTACTTCTCCCCCGGCGATACCGGCTTCAAGGTGTTCGACACGAAGGTCGGGCGGATCGGCGCTGCCATCTGCTGGGACCAGTGGTTCCCCGAAGCGGCGCGGACAATGGCGCTGGCCGGTGCCGAGCTGCTGCTCTACCCGACGGCCATCGGATCGGAACCGCAGGCGCCCGACTGGGACAGCCGCGACCATTGGCGGCGGGTGATGCAGGGCCATGCCGGCGCCAATATCGTGCCGGTGATCGCCGCCAACCGGGTGGGGACCGAGGCGGGGCGCGATGCGACGCTCACCTTCTACGGATCCAGCTTCGTCGCCGACCCGACCGGTGCGATCCTTGCCGAAGCCGGGCGCAGCGGCGATGCAGTGGTGATGGCAGAGATCGATCTGGCGATGGCGCGCCGGCTGAGAGCCTCGTGGGGGCTGTTCCGTGACCGCCGGCCGGATCTTTACGGCGCTGTTGCAACACTTGATGGCGGGATCCGCCGCTGAGAGAAGCCGGCCGCACGGGCAGGCCTTCCGGGCCGATGGCGCCCGTGGCACACTCTTGCGCCCGCGGCGCCGACGGCCTGCGTCCCGCAGACGTCTTCCCGACCGCAGTTCCCGGAGCTTTCGCCCATGCCTCTGCCCAGCCGTTCCGCCGCCGCCCGTCATCTCGTGATGCCGCGTCTGATCGCAGCCCGGGGGCGGTTCCGGATCGGGCAAGGGGTCCTGGGGGGCATGGTGGTGGCCGGAGCCGTCCTGGCGTTGATGCCTGCGGCCCTGGCGGCGCCCCATTCGGTGCCGCACCGCGCGCATTACGCGATGAGCCTGCTTAAAGCCGAGCCCGATGCCGCGATCACCGGCGTTGCGGGCGATATGGCCGTGATCTTCGACCGGGCCTGCGACGGCTGGTCGGTGCTGCAGGCCAGCCGGATGGAGATCGATTTCGACGAGGCCGAACCGGTCGTCTCGGACATCCTGTTCGATTCCGAGGAGTCCGACGATGGCACACGCTTTCGCTTTCGTTACGAAGAGCGGGAAAACGGCGAGAGCGTCGAACTGGCCATCGCCCATCTCGATCGTGGGTCACCGGATCGACCTTCGAAACTTCGTTTTGCCAATCCGCCGGGCGTGACCGAAAACGTGCCGGCCGGTGCCCTGCTGCCGACGGCCCATACCGAGCGGCTGCTTCAGGCGGCGGAGGCGGGGGACGCGTTCCTGCGGGCCCAGGTTCTGACCGGGTCGGGCCAGGACAGCCTGTCCTTCGTGAGTGCCCATATCGGGCGGCCGGCGGAGATCGCACCCGACCAGGACTGGCCGGCACAGGCCGGTGAGGCGGCGGACGCGCTGCGCACGGCGACCGTCATTCCCATGCGGCTGGCCTTCTTCAAGCCGGACGACCAGTCCGAGACACCGATCTACGAACTTCTTTACCAGATCCAGCCGAACGGAGTCGTCCGGCGATTCGATATAGATTATGGTGAATTTGCGATATCTGCTCGTCTCGTCTCGGTAGAAAACCGACCGGCGGCGGAGTCGTGCGACTGACACAGCCCATCCCCCGGGGCGTTCCGCACAGAGAGACGCCATTCATGACTGTTATGGTCGAACCCGGTATCGACCGGATCCGTCCGGACGCCTTTAACCAGATCATCCGCGACGAACTGCCCATGGCCGAGCTTCTGGGCATTCGGGTGGAACGCATCGGCGACGGTGTCGCCCGTGGCCGCCTGCCGGCCACGGTGCAGCTGATCCGCCCCGGCGGTACGTTGAGCGGCCCGGCGCTGGCGACGCTTGCCGATGTCACCTTTTATGCCGCGATCATGGGTCGGCTGGGCCCGGCGCGGATGGCGGTGACCAGCAATCTGAACATCAACTTCCTGCGCCGGCCGGCCATGGTCGACGTGCTGTCCGAAGCCCGGCTGATCCGTTGCGGTCGCAGGCTGGCCTATGGCGAGGTGTCGCTCTATTCCGATGGCGATGACGAGCCGGTGGCACATACCACACTGACCTTCGCGCTGCCGGGCTGATCCCTCAACCGGATGCGGCGCCGAACAGATCCGGCGCAGCGGGGTCACCCTCCCGGTTGCGGACGGGCTGCGCGCCCAGCCCGATCAGCCTGAAGGCGGTATGGCCGGTCGCCTCGGCGGTGAGCAGATCCTGCGCCGCGGCGATCAGGGGAGCCGATTGATCTGTCGGCACTTTCAGCCGACGGCTGCGGGTGAGGGTCTGGAAATCGGCGGTTTTCAGCTTCAACACCACGCCTTCGGCCACCAGACGGCTGCCGGCCAGACGGGCTGCCACCCGTTCGGCCAGCGGCGGGAGCAATTCGGCCAGGCGATCGGCGGCGCGTTCATCGCGGGCCAGGGTGGTTTCGGCCGATACGCTTTTGGCCGGGCGTGACGGCGTGACCCGACGCGGGTCGCGCCCGCTGGCAAAGCCTGCGATCTGGGCGCCGATCCGGCCATAGCGGCGGGCCAGCGCCTGCGGCCCCAGCGACTGCAGCTGGCCGATCCGGGTGATGCCGTCGGTGGCCAGCCGGCGTTCGAAGGCCGGGCCCACCCCCCACAGCATGCGCACCGGCTTGTCGGCCAGGAAGGCGGTGGCTTCGGCTGCGCCGATCACCGCGAAGCCACGCGGCTTGTCCAGTTCCGATGCCAGCTTGGCCAGGAATTTGTTGGGGCCGAGCCCGACCGAGACCGTGACCCCCACCTCGCGCTCCACCCGCCGGGCCAGGGCGGCGAGGCGCTGGGCGGGGCTGGCCCGGCTGTCGGGCGCCCCAGATTCCGGCCCCAGATCCAGATAGGCCTCGTCGATCGACAGCGGTTCGACCAGCGGGGTAAGGGCGCGCATCAGCCGGCGGATCTTAAGCCCTGCCTCGCGATAGCGCGCCATGTCGGGCGGCAGCACCACCGCATCCGGGCACAGCTCGCGCGCCTTGAACATCGGCATGGCCGAGCGAACGCCTTTCATCCGGGCCAGATAGCAACAGGTGGAGACGACACCGCGATGACCACCGCCCACGATCACCGGCCGTTGTGCCAGTTCGGGCCGGTCGCGCTTTTCGACCGAGGCATAGAAGGCATCGCAATCGACATGGGCAATTGTCAGCCGGTGCAGTTCGGCATGGATCACGATCCGCGTCGAACCACAGGCCGGGCAGCGCCGGCTGTCGTCTTCAGCCGCGCGGGTGGATCCGCAATCGCGGCACAGCCATCCCGCGGCCGATGCAGGCGTGCAGCCTGCGGGCGGGGAGATGACGGGCGGGGAGGCCTGATCTGTGCCGCCGTCATCGGCGGCAGGGGCTGCGGACATGGATTGTGGAACTCGCCAGGAACGGCCGGATGTTCCGGTCATGTTCCCATGCGGCGGCGAGCGCGTCCAGTGCGGAGCCGCAGCCCGTCAGGGCTATCGCATTTGCCCGATGACGGATCGGGCGAATGCGTCGGACCATCCGGATCGCTTTCGCTTGCGACGGATGGAGATGGTTGGCCTGGCAGTTTTGAGGACGTTGAGGGCGAGTTTTCGGATGATGGCGAGGTTTTCCGGGCCGTGGTCCTTGCGAGCGCGGGCCTCGTCCTCGCGGAAGGTGGTGTCGAGAACCCAGTGCAGGCCGTTCTCGATGGCCCAGTGGCCGCGGACGGCCTTGGCGAAGGCGGCGGCGGACAAGCGGGCGGAGGAGAGGTAATAGCGGGTAGATGTGCTTGTCTTTCCGTCCCGCTCGACGGTGGCGACGACCCGGGCGATGGTGGCGAGCGCCGGCATGGCAGGCCGGTCGGGGTCCCGCTTTTCCGGGAACAGCCAGTCGACGTCATGAACCACCTCGTGCCGACGGATCTCCAGACGGCCGTGGTCTGCGTCGGTGGTTTGCAGCGTCTCGGCCGGCGCCGTCGCCGGATCGGCGAACCAGGTCTCGACGTCGGCAAGGGTGGCGGGGCGGTTTTTCTTCAGCGCGAAGAGGTAGTCGCCGCCGCGCTCCAGCACGAGGCGCGCCGTCTCGCCCTGGCAGTGGATCGCGTCAGCGGTGACGAGCATGCCCTTCAGATCGATGATGGCGAGGAGGGCGCGGGCGGCGGTGATCTCGTTGCCGCCCTCTGGAACCGCCGCCTGGCCGAGCACCAGCCCGGCCTCGCCGGCAAAGGCGCTCACCACGTGCAGCGCGCTCTTACCCGCAGCCCGGTCAAACGAACGCCGGAGCGTTTTGCCATCAATGGCGATTACGCCGGGACCATCGGCTCCGAGATCGTCGAGGAACTGTGAGAAGCACGCCGACAACGCTGCGGGATCGATCAGGCGGAACAGCCGCGAGAACGTGTCATGGCTTGGCAAGCCGTTGGGAAGGCTGAGAAACTCCCGGAAGAGCTCCTCGCGGTCCTCTGCGAAGTCGGCAAAATCGACGCAGCTCTCGCAGCCGCAGATCGAAGCCGTCAGCGCGATCACCAGGAGGTCCAGAAGCTCATGGCGTCTCGCGTTACCCGTGCGCGGGTCGGGCACCTGGCGCAGGATGGTGATCAGAGATGGCATCGGTTCCTCCTTGGAACCGAATAAAGAATCCATCTCTGACCATTCCGCTACCCGGGATTTTCAAATGCGATTCCCCTGCGCAGCCCGTGGAGCCTGCGGTCAGGGGGTGTCCCACAGTCGGGCGGCGCCGCGCACGCCGCTGTCGTCGCCATGGCGTGCAATGCGTATCGGCGTGCGCATCCGGTCGGAAAACAGCCAGGGCGCGACCAGGGGCTCGGGATCCGCCACCAGCGCCGGCACCTGCGACAGGCCGCCGCCCAGCACGATCACATCGGGATCCAGGATGTTGACGATCATGGCCAGCGCCCGGCCGAAGCGGTGACGCCAGCGGGCGACAGCGGCGACGGCCCAGGGCGTACCGGTATCAGCCGCGGCCAGAACGGCCTCTGCGCTGCGTTCCCGGGCCGCAGCATCGTCATCCAGGCCGCGCAGCCGGGCGGCATCCCGGGCGAGGCCGGGACCCGACAGCAGCGTCTCGATACAGCCGGTCCGGCCGCAATAGCAGGCAGGCCCCGGCAGTTCGGGCAGCTCTGCGGCATGCGGCGGCGGGATCTCGCCCGGTGCCCGGCTCCAGGGTTGTGCCCAGGGCATCGGGGTATGGCCCCATTCGCCGGCGATGGCATCGGCGCCGTCATGCACATGGCCGCCGATGGCGATACCGCCGCCGATGCCCGTGCCCAGGATCGCGGCGAAGACCAGATGGGAGCCGGCCGCCGCACCGTCGACTGCCTCGGACACGGCAAGACAGTTGGCGTCGTTGGCAAGTCGTATGGCCCTACCCGTGCGCGCCGTGAGGTCGCGGTCGAGCGGTCGCCCGTTCAGCCAGGTGGAGTTGGCGTTCTTCACCAGACCCGTTTTGGGGCTGATGGCGCCGGGCATGCCGATGCCCAGCGGCAGGCGCTCCGTCACCCCGGCCGCCTGTTCGGCACGGGTGGCAATCTCGTCGATGGTCCGTATCGTGGCATCATAGTCGCCGCGCGGCGTCGGCATGCGCAAATGTGCAAGTGTTCGTCCCGTTGCCCGTTCGATGGCGACTGCCGCGATCTTCGTGCCGCCCAGATCGATGCCGACGAGCACCCGGGACTGCATGCGGGAGCCATCATCTGCGGCAGCCGGGTCCAACATGTGTGGTCGTCCTCCTCCTGTTTGACCGGGCCGTGGATATGATCGGAAACGGCCCACCGGGCACGCATGATGTTGCACCGCTTGACGGATGGCCACAAAATGATTGCTGCGGTCATCGGAACCGGGCATCGTGCGCCGGTACGAGGCGAACCGCCGGTCGCGGGCCGTTCGACGTGAGGTCGGGCCGCTGCGGCGACCGAGGGGACCTCCTGATGGCGCGGGGCGGAATTGGCTATGCCGAAGACGGTTCTGATCGTCGAAGACAACGAATTGAACATGAAGCTGTTCAATGACCTCCTTGAGGCGAACGGCTACGTGACTCTGCAGACCCGTGACGGTATGGAGGCTCTGAAGATCGCACGGGATCAGCGTCCCGATCTGATTCTGATGGACATTCAGTTGCCGGAAGTGTCAGGACTGGACGTGACCAAGTGGATCAAGGCCGACGACGACCTCCGCACGATCCCGATCATCGCGGTCACGGCCTTCGCGATGAAGGGCGACGAGGAGAAGATCCTGGATGCCGGCTGCGAGGGTTACATCTCGAAGCCGATCTCGGTGACCCCCTTCCTCGAAACGGTGCGCAAGTTTCTGGATTGAGGGGCGATGCCCGGTCGCGTTCTGGTGGTCGACGATCTCCTGCCCAACCTCAAGCTCTTCGAAGCGAAGCTTGCGGCGGAGTATTACGACGTCGATCTGGCACAGAACGGCGAGATGGCGCTTGCCCGTGCCCTTGCCCATCCGCCGGACATCGTTCTGCTCGACATCATGATGCCGGGCATGGATGGCTACGAAGTCTGCCGGCGCCTGAAGAGCAATCCCGAGACCGCCCATATCCCCGTCGTAATGGTCACGGCTCTCAGTGACAGCGTGGAACGGGTGCGGGCGCTGGAAGCCGGCGCCGATGATTTCCTGACCAAGCCGATCAACGATCTGGCCCTGTTTGCGCGCGTGCGCTCGCTCACCCGGCTCAAGATGATGCTCGACGAGCTTCGGCTGCGCGAGCAGACCATCTCTGATTTCGGGGTCGGTGCCGCGGCGCCGCTGCCGCTGGATGAAAGCGGCGACAATGCCCGGGTGCTGGTGGTCGACGACAGCGAGATCGAGCGCGACTTCCTGGCCGACCGGCTGAAGCGCAACCACAGCGTCGCGGCGGTGGGCACGGCGGCGGAGGCGCTGGATCTGGCGCGCACCGCCGGCTTCGACCTGATCGTGATCAACCTGCTGATCGAGAGCTTCGATCCGCTGCGTCTGTGCAGCCAGCTGCGGGCGATCGACGAGACCCGCCAGACCCCGATCCTGGTGATCGTGGGGCATGACGATGTCGAGCGCATGGCCAAGGCGCTGGATCTGGGCGTGAACGACTATCTGATGATGCCGCTGGACGTGAACGAGCTGGGCGCGCGTGTGCGCACCCAGGTCCGTCGCAAGCGCTATCAGGATCGGCTGCGGCAGAACTATCAGCGCTCGATCGCACTGGCGGCCACCGACGGCCTCACGGGCTTGTACAACCGTCGCTATCTGTCGGCGCATCTGCACCGCATGTTCATGCGTGCCGGCAGTGACGGCCGCCCGCTGGCGGTGCTGATGCTGGACATAGACCGCTTCAAGCAGTTGAACGACACCTATGGCCATGACGCCGGCGACCGGGTGCTGCAGGCGATCGCCGACCGGATGAGCCGCCATGTCCGCGGTGTTGATCTGGTGGCCCGCTATGGCGGCGAGGAATTCGTGATGGTGCTGCCCGACAGCGACCATCGTTCGGCGCGGGAAGTGGCCGAGCGGGTCCGGGCGGTGATCTCGGGCCAGCCGATCGTGATCGACGACGAGGGCACCAAGGTCACCGTCACCGCGAGCCTGGGCGGGGCCGAGCGCATACCGGCCGATCAGGATGCCGACGACATGCTCCGCCGCGCCGACCAGGCGCTCTACCGGGCCAAGGCCGCCGGGCGCGACTGCTTCATCTTCGACCGGCCCGCCTGATCGGCGCCCGCCTGATCTGCTTCCGGGCCGCCAGGGCGATCCGGATCTGCCGAACGACATGTCTGCCAAATGAAAAGGCCGCGTACCCGGAGCGGGCATGCGGCCTTTTTCGCGTCGTCGGTCGCCTGAGCGATCCGCTTCCTCCCCGAAAGGAGGCCGCGATCACTTGATCTTGGCTTCCTTGAACAGCACGTGCTTGCGCAGCTTCGGGTCGTACTTGCGCAGCTGGAGCTTCTCGGTCTGGGTGCGCGGGTTCTTCTTGGTCACGTAGAAGAAGCCGGTCCCCTCGGAGCTGACCAGCTTGATCTGCACGGTGGCGGGCTTGGCCATCGCTCAATCCTCGTATCGCTATCCGGTTGCCCCGGAGGGCGGCGGCTTCAGGGCCACCGGCGCCCCGCCGTCCCCCGGTCTCCCGGGGGCGGGCGACCGGCTGGCGGCCGATCGCGCGGGTGTTCGTTGACGGCGCCGTGACGTCGGCGCCGGACGTAGAGACGTGCACCTTATTCATGGGCGCAGCCTTGTCAAGCGCCGTGTCTGGTTGTTGCGGTTTCAGCAGAGCCCCTGCTCATTTCGAGCCGCTGAGGCTAAGCTCTGCCGGGCATGCGAAGGCAGGCCGACAGGGGCCGTCTGGACAGAACCGGAGAAGAGAGGGTGGAGTACGAGGTCGACGAAGAGGGCTTCCGGCGGCTGCTGGGGCGCCGCGGCATGTTTGCGTCTCTGTTTGACCTCTGGCGCGGCTGGCGGCCGTCTCCGGCGGTGCTGCCGCCCCCGACAGCCGTCGATCCGCTGGCGCTGCGCCGGATGCTGCCCCGGCTGATGCTGCTGGATGTGCTCGCGCCCGACCGCTAGCGAGTGCGGACGGCTGGTGAGCACCTGCGGGAGATGTTCGATCGGGATCTCACCGGGCAGGAGCTGCCCGATGCACTGCCGGAAGAATTGCGGGAGCGCGCCACCCGGACCTACGGGCCGTCCACGGCTGAAGGGCTCTGCTGGCTGGCGCTGGCGCTCTACATCCGTCCCCGCAGCCGGCGCCGGCTGTATTACGGGCGCATGGTGCTGCCGCTGGGCCATGGCGGTGCGGAGGGCGTGCAGCCGGTGGTGACCCGGCTGCTGGTCGCCGTCCACTGGCGGGCGGTGCCGCCCCTCTCCCTGCCGCTCTGGGAGCTGTTGGACGAGGCCGCGCTGCCGGCACGGCGGCGCGACGTCATCTACAGGCCGTTCTCCACCCCCGAAGGGTGATTGCCTGCCGGCCGCAGGCCGGCCAGCCGCTCAACGGTCGACGAAAGCCTTCTCGATCACGTACTCGCCGGGGCGGCTGCTGTTGCCCTCGGTGAAGCCGCGGGCCTCGGCCCGCTTCTGCAGGTCGGCGAGCATTTCCGGGCTGCCGCAGATCATGATCCGGTCATGCTCCGGCGTGAATTCCGGCAGGCCGATATCGGTGAACAGCTTGCCGCTGTCGATCAGGTCGGTGATCCGGCCCTGATTGCGGAACGGTTCCCGGGTTACCGAGGGGTAGTAGATCAGCTGTTCGCGCACCGCGTCGCCGAAATACTCGTGCGCCGGCATCTCCTTCGAGATGTAGTCGTGATAGGCCAGCTCGGCGACCTCGCGGCAGGTATGGGTCAGCACGACCTTCTCGAACCGATCGTAGACGTCGGGATCGCGGATCAGGCTCATGAACGGGGCAAGGCCGGTGCCGGTCGACAGCATATAGAGCGTGCGGCCCGGGCGCAGATTGTCCTTCACCAGCGTGCCGACCGGCTTGGCGCCGACCAGCAGCGCGTCGCCCCGCTTGATGTGCTGCAGGCGCGATGTCAGCGGGCCGTCCTGCACTTTGATGCTGAGGAATTCCAGCGTCTCTTCATAGTTCGGGCTGGCGACGCTGTAGGCGCGGAGCAGCGGCTTGCCGTTGACCTCAAGGCCGATCATGGTGAACTGGCCGTTTTCGAAGCGGAAAGCCGGATCACGCGTCGTCGTGAAGCTGAACAGCCGGTCTGTCCAGTGGTGAACGTCGATCACGCGCTCGGTACGGATGTTGCTCATCGCTCAAGCTTCCAAGGTCTGGCGTGGAGAGGGCCGCATCGCGAAACGAGAAAAACACAAGTTCGTTTCGCGTCTTAAGATGGTCGCGCTTCTTCGATTAGTAGTGGTTTCATCCGGGCATGGCAATCATCGCCTCATCCCTTGGGGCGCAGGTGCGGCAAGACGTGCCGCGATCGCTCCGGCGATGCCCATGCCCGCGATGACCGCCGCCATCGGCCAGGCCGTGCCGTCGTCGAGCGCGCCGACGATGGCGGCCGAGACAGCCCCGGTCCCGAACTGGATCAGCCCCAGCAGGGCGGCCGCGCTGCCGGCCCGGGCGCCGAACGGCGCCATGGCCACGGCGGTCGCATTGGGATTGATCAGCCCGTTCATGGCGATGCACAGGAAAAGCGGCAGCATGATGGCGACCAGTGCCAGGCCGGTACCTGGCGTCGAAACGGCGCTGATCGCCACCACCACCAGGGCGAGCCCCGCCAGGGCCTGGACCAGATTGGCGCGGCGCATGATCTGTGCCGGACTGGAGCCCCGCACCAGCCGGGCGTTGAACTGCGAGGCCAGGATCAGGCCGGCGGCATTGACGCCGAACAGCCAGCCATAAGCGGCCGGCGGCACCTGATGCAGTTCAATGAAGACAAAGGGCGACCCGGAGATATAGGCGAACATCGCCCCCATCGCGGCTCCGCTGGCCAGGGCCGGGGCGATGAAGCGCCGGTCGATGGCGAAGCGCAGATAGGTGAGGGCGATCTCCCCCGGCCCCTGCCGGCGACGGCGTTCGGCCGGCAGGCTTTCGGGCAGGAACAGGGCCACCACCACCAGCGCCAGCACGCCGATCCCCGACAGCAGCCAGAAGATCGATCGCCAGCCGGCAATCTCCAGCAGCTGTCCGCCGATCAGCGGTGCCAGGATGGGGGCCGCCCCCATCACCAGCATCAGCCGGGCCAGCATCACCGCCGACTGGCGTTCGTCGAACAGGTCGCGGATCACCGCCCGCGACATCACCATGCCGGCACAGCCGCCCAGCGCCTGGACCAGGCGGAAGGCGATCAGCTGGTCGACATCGGTGGCGAGCGCGCAGCCGATGCTGCCGGTCGCATAAAGCAGACAGCCCGCCAGCAGCGGTCCCCGCCGGCCGAAGCGGTCGGCCAGCGGCCCGTAGATCAGCTGGCCGCCGGCGATGCCCACGAAGAACAGGGCCAGCGTCGCCTGTACGGCGGCGGGTTCGGCCTTCAGATCGGCCCCGATCGCCGGGAAAGCCGGCAGATACATGTCGATCGACAGAGGCCCGAAGGCCGCAAGCAGCCCCAGGATCAGGGCAAGCTTCATCATCGGCGGCTGGCTCGCACCGGCGGCGGCATGCTCGGGACGTACGGACATGAGAGCGGCAGACCTTCGTGGTCGGACGGGTGGCTATGGGTGGCTGGTCAGGGGGTGCGGGACTGGTCGGCGCTGGTAGCGGCCGCCTGGGCCATCAGCCCCAGATCGCTGCCGACCGTGGCGAAGCGGTAGCCCAGGCCGCGCATGGCCCGGGCCATCGCCGGATCGGTACAATGGATGCCGGCGGGGATGCCGGCACCGCGGGCGCGGGTGACGATGCCGGTGACGGCTTCGGCCAGAGCCGGCTGATTGTCGGTCCGCCCGCCGGTGAAGCCGAGGCCGAGTGCAAGCCCCAGATCATTGGGGCCGACGAAGATCGCATCCAGCCCGGGGGCGGCCAGGATGTCGTCCAGCGCCTCCAGCCCGGCCCGGGTCTCGATCATCGCGATCGCGAGCACGCTGTCGTCGATGGCCTTCAGATAGCTGCGGCCAAGGATCGGGGCCGCGCGTACCGGGCCGAAACTGCGCCCGCCGCGGGGCGGAAACCGGCAGGCGGCGGCGAGTGTCGCGGCACCGGCGGCATCGTCGATCAGCGGTGCGATCACACCCAGCGCGCCATGGTCCAGCGCGCGCATGGCATCCTCGGGCCGGTTGGCCGGGATGCGCACGATCGGCGTGGTGCCGTGACGGCCGCATTCGGCCAGCAGGCGCAGACAGGCGGCATCGTCGATCACGCCATGCTGGCGGTCGATGGCCAGGAAGTCGTAGCCTGCGGCATCCATCAGCGCCGCCGAGGTGGCGCTGTCGGACATCAGGAAGGTGCCGACGGCGAAGCCGTCCGCTTCCTGAATGATGCGGCGCAGCCGGTTCTCGATCATCAGCGTCTCCTCGATCCCCCATGCCGGCCGTTCTGGTTGCGGCCGGTTTTCGGCCCCCGACCGCCGCCGCCGTCATGGCGGTTCCGGGCACGTTCGGCCGCAGCTTCGCGGGCAATGGCCTTCAGGCGCTTGACCTGGCCCGGGGTGGGCGGCTTGCCGGCACGGCCGCCCTCGATCAGTTCGAACAGCAGCCCGCCCGCCACGATATCCGCCTCGCGCAGCCGCACCTCGACCCGGTCGCCCAGGGTGAAGCGCATGCCCGAACGCTCACCGATCAGAGCCTGCTCCGACGGATCCAGGATGAAGAATTCGCGGCCGAGGGTTGAGATCGGCACGAAGCCGTCGGCCCCGGTCTCGTCGAGTTCCACGAACAGGCCGACGCCATGGACGCCGGTGATCCGGCCGCCGAAGGTGGCGCCCACCCGGTCGGCCAGGAAGACCACCAGCAGGCGGTTGGTCACCTCGCGCTCGGCCAGGTCGGCGCGGCGCTCGGTGATCGAGAGATGCTCTCCCAATGCATGCAGCCCGTCGGCGGCCGCGCCGTCCAGCCCGTCGGGGCCGAGGTTCAGTGCCTTGATCAGTGAGCGGTGCACGATCAGGTCGGCATAGCGCCGGATCGGCGAGGTGAAATGGGCGTAGCGTTCCAGCGACAGGCCGAAATGGCCGATATTGTCGGGGCTGTAGGTCGCCTGTGACTGGCTGCGGAGCACGGTGGTGTTCACCTGATGCTCCAGCGGCGTGTTTGCCACCGCCTTCAGCAGGCGGTTGAAGTCGCGCGGGTCGACATGCACCGAATTGGTGAAGCTGAGGCCCAGAGACTTCACGTAATCGCGCAGCACCGAGACCTTGTCGGCCGGCGGCTGGTCGTGGACCCGGAACAGGCAGGGCCGGTTGCGGCGAAGCAGCGTGTCGGCCGCAGCCACATTCGCCAGAATCATGAACTCTTCGATCAGCTTATGGGCATCGAAGCGCTGGCGGGTGCGGATATCGGTCACCCGGCCGGTCTCGTCCATGACCACCCGGCGTTCGGGCATGTCGATCTCAAGCGCCCCGCGTCGGCGGCGCGCGGCATCCAGCACCTGGAAGGCGGCATAAAGCGGCCGGATGACCGGCGCCATCAGCGGCTCGATCTCGGCGTCGGGCCGGCCCTCATGCGCGGCCTGGACCCGGGTATAGGTCAGCCGCGCGGCCGAGCGCATCAGCCCGCGCACGAAGCGGTGTTCCAGCAGGGTGCCCTGGCCGTCGATGCGCATCATCGCTGCCAGACAGTAGCGATCCTCGTGCGGGCGCAGCGAGCACAGCCCGTTGGAGAGCGCTTCCGGCAGCATCGGCACCACCCGGTCGGGGAAATAGACCGAATTGCCGCGCTCTTCGGCCGACCGGTCGAGCGCGCTGCCGGCGGTGACGTAATGGGCGACGTCGGCGATCGCGACCCGGATGATATGGCCGTCGGGGTTGGTCGGGTCTGTATCGGGCTCGGCATGGACCGCGTCGTCGAAATCGCGGGCGTCCTCGCCGTCGATGGTGACGAAGGGGATGGAGCGCAGATCCTCACGACCGGCGGAGAGTTTCGGTGCCGTCGCCGCCTCGGCCTCGCGCACGGCGGCGGCCGGGAAGTGATCGGGAATACCGTGGGCCTCGATCGCAAGGTCGATGATCGCGGCCGCCGTCTGCTCCTGTCCCAGCCGCTTCACCACCCGGGCGCGGGGCAGGCCCAGCCGCCGGCCGGGCAGGGTCTCGGCCACGACGAACTCGCCGTCCTCGGCGCCGCCCAGATCGGCCTCTTCGATCGAATAATCGGTCTTGGCGCGGCGATCGGCCGGAATCAGCCGCCAGCCGTAATCGATCGAGCGGATGGCCCCGGTCACCCGGCGCGACCGGGTTTCCAGCCGGCGGATCACCCGGGCTTCATAGGCATCGGCATCGCCGCGATGCAGGCGGACCAGCAGCCGGTCGCCGAAACCCGGCGCCGCCTCGTCGCGCGGGCGCAGGCCGCCCTCGCGCAGCACCACGATCGGCGGCGGGGGCCCGCGCTCCTCGTCGTCCCAGACCGCCGGCCGGGCTTCGGCCTCGCCGGTTTCGTCGTCGATCGAGACCACGTCGACCACCAGCACCGAGGGCAGCACGCCCGGTTCGGCAACGCGGCGCGCCCCGGCACGCTTCAGCGTGCCGTCCTCCTTCAGCTCGCGCAGGATCCGCTTCAGCGCGATGCGGGCGCCGCCGGTGATGTTGAAGGCGCGTGCGATCTCGCGCTTGCCGACCGGTCGGTCGCTCTCGGCGATGAAGGCCAGGATCTGTTCGCGGGTGGGCAGGCGGTCGGTGCCGTCATCCGAGGAGGAGGTCAAGGCTGCTGGTTGCTTTCTTTGCGGGCGCCGCCGTGGACACACGACCGGCATCATCCTGCGGCACGGTACGCCGCCCGCGTCCGCCCCGCAAGCCGCGGGCACGCAAACCTGCCGTGTTCGATCAAGTGCTTGGGGCGCGAAAGGTTGCCGCCGGCCTCAGCCGGCGGCACTCGTCTTCGCGGCCGCCTTCTTCGGTGCCGCCTTCTTCGGCGCGGGCTTCTTCGCAGCGGCCGCCTTGGGGGCGGCTGCCTTCTTCGGTGCCGCCTTGCTCGCAGCCGGCTTGCTCGCAGCTGCCGTCTTCGCAGCCGCCTTCGCCGGCACGGCATCGTCGAAGGGCACCTCGTCGGGCTCGGCAGCTGCGGCGGCCTTGCGCTTCGGCGCGGCCTTGGCCTTGGTGGCGGTGGCGGCCTTGGCGGTGGACGCCTTCGTCGCCTTGGCCGCGGGCTTCTCGGCCTTGGCCTTCGACGCTGCCGCCTTCTTCGCCGGCTTTGCCGTCTTGCCGGTCGCTGCTGCGCGGGCATCGACCAGAGCCACGGCCTCGTCCAGCGTCAGCGCCTCGGGATCGGTCGCGCGGGGCAGGGTGGCGTTCACCGACCCGTGCTTCACGTAAGGTCCGTAGCGGCCCTTGTAGAGCGCGATCTCCCCGCCCGAGGGATGCTCACCCAGCACGCGCAGCGGCGCGACCGAGCCGCCGCGCCCCTTGGGCGCCTCGGCGAGCAGGGCGACCGCCCGGTTGATGCCGATGGTCAGCACGTCGTCGTCGGGGGTGAGCGACTTGAAGGCGCCGTTATGCTTCAGATAGGGCCCGAAGCGGCCGATGCCGGCGGTGATCACTTCGCCGGTTTCGGGATGGCGCCCGATTTCGCGCGGCAGGGCCAGCAGGCCGAGGGCGATGTCGAGCGTGATCGCCTCGGGCGTCAGCCCCTTGGGCAGCGAGGCGCGCTTGGGCTTTTCTTCTCCCTTGCCGCCATCGCCCAGCTGGACATAAACGCCATAGGGCCCCTTGCGCAGGGTAACCGGCAGTCCCGTTGCCGGATCGTCGCCCAGATGCTTCGGGCCCACATCCAGCCCGGTGGCACCGGCTTCCGACGCGCCATCACCGGTGCCGGCAGCACCGCCGACCGGCCGGGTGAACTTGCACTCGGGATAGTTCGAGCAGGCGACGAACGAGCCGAACTTGCCGAGGCGCAGCGACAGCCGGCCATTGGCGCAGGCCGGGCAGGCACGCGGGTCGGTGCCGTCGCCCTTGTCGGGGAAGACATGGGATTCGAGCCGCGCCTCGACCGCCGTCAGCACGTCGGAAATCTTCAGGTCGCTGGTGCCGTCGATCGCCATGTGGAAGGCATCCCAGAAGGCGCGCAGCACGGCCTTCCAGTCCACCTCGCCCTCTGCCACCTGGTCGAGTTCGTTTTCGAGCCGGGCGGTGAAATCATATTCGACATAGCGGTCGAAGAAGCTGACCAGGAAGGCGGTGACCAGCCAGCCGCGGTCTTCGGGTACGAAGCGCTTCTTGTCCAGCACCACGTAATTGCGGTCCTGAAGCACCGAGATGATCGAGGCATAGGTCGACGGCCGGCCGATGCCCAGCTCTTCCAGCTTCTTCACCAGCGTCGCTTCGGTGTAGCGCGGCGGCGGTTCGGTGAAATGCTGGTCGGATTTGAGCGGCCCGCGGTCGAGCGGTTCGGCCCGTTCGAAATTCGGCAGGCGCTTTTCCTCGTCCTCTTCCTCGTCGTCGCGGCCTTCCTGGTAAAGCGCCAGGAAGCCGTCGAAGGCGATGACGCTGCCGGTGGCGCGGAAGGTCGCGACCTTCGCACCATCCGTCACCTCGATCGCGACCTGATCCAGGATCGCCGCCGCCATCTGGCTGGCCACCGTGCGCTTCCAGATCAGTTCGTAGAGCCGGAACTGATCGTCGTCGAGATGGGAGCGGACCTCTTTCGGCCGGCGGAACACGTCGGTCGGGCGCACAGCCTCGTGTGCCTCCTGGGCGTTCTTGGCCTTGTTGGCGAAGCTGCGCGGCCGGTCGGGCAGGTAGCGGGGCCCGTGGACCTGGTCGACCATGTCGCGGATCGCGGCCACCGCCTCGTTCGACAGGTTGACGCTGTCGGTTCGCATATAGGTGATCAGACCCACGGTCTCGCGGCCGAGCGAGATGCCCTCGTAGAGCTTCTGGGCAACCTGCATGGTCTTCTTGGCCGAGAAGCCGAGCTTGCGGCTGGCTTCCTGCTGCAGGGTCGAGGTCGTGAACGGGGGGGCCGGGTTGCGGCGGCCCTGCTTGCGCTCGACGTCCGAGACCCGCCAGTCGGACAGCGCCTCCAGCCGCGCCAGCACCGCCCTGGTCTCGTCCTCGGAGCCGAGGGCGAATTTGTCGAGCTTCTTGCCGTCGAGTGCGTGAAGTCGGGCGAGCAGCCGGCGTTCACCGGCCGCGAACTCGGCATCGATCGTCCAGTATTCCCGGCTGCGGAAGGCCTCGATCTCGGCCTCGCGCTCGCAGATCAGCCGCAGTGCCACTGACTGGACCCGACCGGCCGAGCGCGAGCCGGGCAGCTTGCGCCACAGCACCGGCGACAGGTTGAAGCCGACCAGATAGTCCAGTGCCCGGCGCGCCTGCTGGGCGTTGACCAGGTTCATGTCGATGTCGCGCGGGTTGGCGATCGCCTTCTGCACCGCGCTTTTGGTGATCTCGTGGAACACCACCCGCTTGACCGGCACGCCCTTGAGCGCGCCACGCCTGTTCAGGGCGTTGTGGACGTGCCAGCTGATCGCCTCGCCCTCGCGATCCGGGTCGGTGGCGAGGAAGAGCTGATCGGCGCCTTTGAGCGCACTGGCGATGGCCTTCAGATGCTGTTCAGACTTCGGATCGACCTCGTAGGTCATCGCGAAGTCTTCATCCGGGCGCACCGATCCGTCCTTGGCCGGCAGATCGCTGACATGGCCGTAGCTCGCGAGGACCTTGAAGTCATCGCCGAGATACTTGTTGATCGTCTTGGCTTTCGCAGGCGATTCGACGACGACGACCTTCATGAGCTGCCTTGCTGGTCTCCGCGCTTCAACGGACCCGCCGGTACCCATCTGACGAAGGGAGCGTCGGGCCTTCCTCGCGCCGCGGCCGGGGCGCGGGGATCAGCCCATGCTCAGCGACACTTTCTGTCCGGGCAGGCGATCGAGCCGCCCGGCAAGTTCCAGTTCCAACAAAATCGTGAGAATGGTCGCCGCCGTCAAGCCGGACTCATGGACCAGATCGTCGAGACGTGCGGCAGACGCGCCGATCCGGCGGGGAATTTCGCGTCGGGCATGGTCGAGTTCCGCCGGATCCGGGGCCATGGGCGGCGGGGCGACGGCCGTCTCCATGACCGGTTCGGCAAGCGGCCGGTCGATCAGCGGGCGGATCGCCTCCAGCACGTCGGCGGCATCGCGGACCAGGGTCGCGCCGTCGCGGATCAGCCGGTTGGCCCCTTCCGAGCGGGGATCGGCGGGGGAGCCCGGCACCGCCAGCACCTCGCGGCCGTATTCGCCCGCAAGCCTGGCGGTGATCAGCGAGCCCGAGCGCGGCGCTGCCTCTATCACCACGGTGGCGAGCGTGGCGCCGGCGACGATCCGGTTGCGGCGGGGAAAATGACGCGCCTGCGGCTCGGTGCCCGGCGGCTGCTCTGCGACCAGCAGCCCTTCACCCGCAATGCGGGCCTGGAGTGCCGCGTGTTCCGGCGGGTAGACGACATCGATCCCGCCCGCCACCACCGCCATCGTCCCGGCACCGCCGGGGCCGGCTCTCAGGGCGCCGTCATGCGCGGCGGCGTCGATGCCACGGGCAAGGCCCGAGACCACCACCACACCGGCGGCGGCCAGATCCGCGGCCATGCGGCCGGCGAGCCGCATGGCGGGCAGGGCGGCGGATCTGGAGCCGACCAGGGCCACGGCGGGTGCGGCAGCGACGGCATCATGGCCGCGGATCTGGAGCAGGGGCGGCGGGTCCGGGATGCTGGCCAGCGGCGCCGGATAGCCGGGCTCTCCCGGTGCCACCAGCCGGGCGCCCGCGGCGCTGATCCGGCGCAGTTCCGCCTCTGCCGCACTGCGTGAAGGCGGGGTCAGCGGCCGGGTGCGGCCGCCGCGTTGCGCCAGCTCCGGAATGGCCTCCAGCGCCGCTGCGGCACTGCCATAGCGGTCGAGCAGGTCGAAAAAGGTGATGGGGCCGACCTGTTCGGTCCGGATCAACCTCAACCAGTCGAGGCGCTCCGCCCGCGTCAGCCCGCCGACGCGGGTTCTGGACATGGGCCACAGGATGCATGCTCATCCCGTAAGGCGTCAATGATCCAGGAATTATACGCGTATGTCTCTTTTCGGTTGTAGCTTCCACTCCGGGATCTACGGAAAGCGCCCCTGTGATCTGGCCGCGGGGGGGCGGCTCGGGGTAGGGTGCCATGGTCATCATACCGGGCAGATCCGTGTACACGATCCATATAAAAGTGAGGTGAGACCGTGCCTGGCAGACCCGAGACAGGATGGCGGGCATATGGTCATCGGACGAAGGTCGCGCTCTGGCGCCATCATCCGCGGCGTGACGTCACCGCGTCGGCCCTGCACACCATTCTGCACCGGCCGGTCGCGACCGTGTCGGACTGGGCGAGGGTCGAACAGGCTGCGGCAGCTGCACCCTGGCATCCGCGCGAGCGGGCGGTTCGGGAGGCGACCGCCGATGTGGCGGCGACCCGCACCCGACCGGTGCCGCTGCTGACCCGGCTGGCGGCCGCGATCGATGAAACCGACCGCCGTGTGATGCTCGCGGTGGTCGGGCTGGGGTTCAACATGCGGCATCTTCACGAGGCAGATGCCGCGGGCTGGTGGCCTCTGCCGGCCGTGGGGCTGGACCACCGGCTGATCGGTCGGGGCGGCCGCGATCTGACCGCGGTGGTGGACCGGCTGCGCGCCGAGCCCGGTGCCGGGGGGATGATCCTGGCCAGTGCCTGCGTGCTGCCGCTGTCGGTGGATCTGCGGGCTGCGGCGCGGATGATACGGCAGCTGCGCCGGGTGGCGACATGACCGGGCGACCTGCCGCGACGCCCGAGGCGCTGCTGGTGCCGATCGCGCCCGATCGTCTGGAACGGCCGGTCTTCGCGGTCTTTGCCGATCAGGCCATCCGCAACCCCCGCGCCCCTGCGGTTCTGGGGGCCGGGCTGGCGACGAGCTATGGCGATCTGCTGGAACAGGCGCTGCGGATCGCCGCGGCGATCGACGGCCGGACGGCGGCGGCCGGAGAGGGGCGGGGTCCTGAGGAGGGGGAGCCTGTGGCGGTGGCGATCCCCGCCTCGGCCGGCTGCCTCGCGGCCCTGTTGGGGGCGCTTGCGGCCGGGCGGCCCTATGTGCCGCTCGATCCCTCCTTTCCCGCGGCCCGCAACGAGCTGATCCTGGGCCATGCCGGGGTGCGGCTGGTGCTGACCGATCAGGCGACCGCAGCCGGGCGGCCGGAGCTGATGGCGGCGGCCACGGCCGCAGGGGCCACGGTGCTTGCCATTGACGATCTGGCGGCGCCGCCGGCCGCCTGGTCGCCCCGGGGCGGGCCGGATGATGCGGCCTATGTTCAGTACACCTCCGGCTCCACCGGCCGCCCCAAGGGGGTCTGGCAGACCCAGAGGGGGCTGCTGCACGACGTTCTTCAGTATCGGGATGTTCTTGACATCTCTGCCGCTGATCGCCTGACCTGGCTCTATTCTCCGGCGGTCAGCGGTGCCATTCGCGACATGTACGGCGCGCTGCTTGCTGGCGCTGCCGTCATTCCGGTGGATCTGAGAACCGAAGGCGTCGCCGCCGCCGGCCGGCGCTTCGCCACCACCCGCCCGACGATCTTTCACGCCATGCCGACGGTGCTGCGGGTGCTGACCGATGGCGGGGCCGGCGCGGCGGCGCTGGGCGGCATCCGTGTCGCCTATCTGGCGGGAGAGCGGATTTTCGCGGCCGATCTGGCGCGGGTCTTCGCCGATGCGCCGGCCGAGGCCCGGATCTATGTCGGCATCGGCTCCACCGAGAACGCCACCATCTACCGGCACTGGCTGATCGATCGGGAGGCCTGCCCCACCGAGGGTGTGGTGTCGGTCGGCTGGCCGGTTGCGGACCGGCATATGCGGCTGGTGGATGCAGAGGGCCGGCCGGTTCCGGATGGCGGGATCGGCGAGATCGAGGTCGAAAGCCGCTATATGGCCGCAGGCTATTGGCGGGATCCGGAGCTGACCGCCGCCACCTTTCTGACCGGCGGCGATGTGGCGCCGGGGGCGCGGCGGCTGCGGCCGGGCGATCTGGGCCGGATCCGCGCCGACGGGCAACTCGAATTCCTGGGCCGGGCCGATGGTCAGCTCAAGATCCGCGGCCATCGGGTGGAACCGGCCGAGGTGGAGGCTGCCCTGCGCGCCCTGCCGGGGGTGGGGGATGCCGCGGTTCTGCCGGACCGGACACCGCAGGGCGAGACGGCCCTGGCCGGGGTGGTGGTGCCGGCACCGGGCCGGCTGATCGACCCCGCGGCCCTGCGCAGCCGGCTGGCTGCGGAGCTGCCGCCCCATCTGGTGCCGCGGCGTCTGCTGGTGATGGCGGAACTGCCGCGGCTGGCCAATTTCAAGCTGGATGGTCGCGCCCTTGCCGGCTGCCTGGCCGATCTGCCGGCAGCACCTTTGGCACCCCCGGGGCCGGAACCGGCCGGCGAGACGGGCGACCCCGCACTGGCCGATGTCGTCGACCGGGCCTGGGCCGAGATGTTCGGCACCGCCGCCCCAAAAGCCGGCGTCACCTTCTCTGAACTGGGGGGCGACAGCCTGGAATTGATGCGCTTCGCCGCACGGGTGGAGGCGCTGGCCGGCCGACCGCTGCCGGTTACCCTGCTGACCGGCGCGATGACCCCGGCCGATCTGCGTCAGGCGCTGAGCGGCCCAATGACTGCGACGACGGCGCGGATGCTGTTCTTCGTGCCGGGGGTGATGGGCATGGCCCGGCATCTGATCATCCTGGCCGCGCGCTGCGCAGGGATGGCGACGGTGCGTCTGGTGGCCCTGCCGGACCTGGATGCGGAACTGTCCCGGCGGCGGGGCATCGACGATCTGGCGGCGGAGGTGGCCGACAGGGTCGCCACCCATCTGACCGGCGCAGCC
Organism: Tistrella mobilis; assembly: GCF_041468085.1. Lineage (NCBI taxonomy): Bacteria > Pseudomonadati > Pseudomonadota > Alphaproteobacteria > Geminicoccales > Geminicoccaceae > Tistrella > Tistrella mobilis. The sequence continues at coordinate 731,208 of NZ_CP121017.1, forward strand.
GGACCTGGCGGCGTTACACCCGATTTCGGTCTGGTTGGTCTGTCCTTCGGCGGCCGGCTGGTGGTCGCCGCGGCGCAGATCCTGGCCGATCGCGGTCTGGCGGCCGGAATGGTGGTGGTCGGCGACATCGTTGCCAGCCATGACGATGCGGCATCGCTGCTGCAGGCGGGCAGGATCCCCGATCCGTCGCCGAGCTTTCGACGCCGGCTGGTTCGCGGGATCGGCCAGCCGATGTCGAAGCTGTTCTTCACCCTGGCGCAGAGGCCCGACCATCGGGCGCTCAGGCTGGTCGCGGCCCTGGCGCGGCGGGCGGCACCGGGACGCCGGAACCGGATCCGGGTGGAACGGGCGCTGATTTCGGCCATCCGCCGGGCCATGATCATGGGATGGCGGCCGGGCCGGCTTCACTGCCGTCTGCTGCTGATCGTGACATCGCATACCCGGTCGTTATATGCCGGACATGGCCATCTTCTGGGCTGGGACAGGGTGTCGCCGGATGTCCGGCTGGTGGAGGTTGCAGGCGATCATGCAGCGCTCGCGACCGACGAGGCCAATCTTGCGCGCATCGTGGCTTCGATCGGGGACGCCTGGCCGGATCAGCCCTCCGCCTGATCCGTCCCGGCCCTGTCCTTCTTCTTCCCGATCTTCGGCTCGGTTCCGGCCAGCAGCCGGGCGATGTTGGTCTTGTGACGGATGAAGACCAGCACGGCGATGAACAGCGTGACGCCGGCCAGCTCCGGCGTGGCCAGGAACCACGACAGCACCGGGGCGGCGGCAAAGGCGACCAGCGCCGCCAGCGACGAGAAGCGGGTGAGGAAGGCGATGGCGAGCCAGACGGCGCAGGCGGCAAGGCCGATCCGCCAGTCGGCGGCCAGCAGCACGCCAAGCCCGGTGGCGACGCCCTTGCCGCCCTTGAAGCCCAGCCAGACCGGGAAGAGATGGCCCAGAACCGAGCCGGCGGCGGCGGCCAGCGCCGCGTCGGGGCCAGGCAGGGTAAGGGCGATGAGGGTGGCGGCGGCCCCCTTGCCGCTGTCCAGGATCAGCGTCGCCAGCGCCAGGGGCTTGTTGCCGGTGCGCAGCACATTGGTGGCGCCGATATTGCCCGAGCCGATCTTGCGCACATCGCCGAGCCCGGCCATGCGGGTCAGCACCAGACCGAAGGGGATGGAGCCCAGCAGATAGCCGCCCAGGGCGGCGATGACGAGCAGCCAGGGGGCGGTCTCTGCGGCCATGGGCGGGGGCTCCTGCCGGGAGTGAGGGGGCCTGTCGGATCAGGCGAGCTGGAAGACGGTGCGGCCGCGGACGACGGTCCGCAGCGCCCGGCCGCGCAGGGTGCGGCCGTCGAAGGGCGTGTTCTTGGACTTCGAATGCAGCAGGGCCGCATTCAACACCCATTCATGTTCGGTGGAAAACAGCACCAGATCGGCGGGCGCACCCTTTGCAAGCCGGCCGGCGGCAATGCCGAGCAGATCGGCCGGCTTCAGCGTCATCGCCGCCACCGCGTCGATCAGCGACAGATGGCCGTCGCGAACCAGTTCCAGGGTCAGCGGCAGCATGGTTTCCAGCCCGACCACGCCATTGGCGGCATGGGCGAAGGGCACGCGCTTGCTGTCCTGGTCGTGGGGGGCGTGGTCGGTGGCGACCGCGTCGATCGTGCCGTCGGCCAGGCCTTCGATCATCGCGTCGACATCGCGGGCGGCGCGCAGCGGCGGCGCCATCTTGGCAAAGGTGCGGTAGTCGCCGACCGCGCGGTCGTCGAGCGTGAAGTGATGCGGCGTCACCTCTGCCGTCACCGGCAGGCCGCGGCGCTTGGCCTGGCGCACCGCCTCCACCGCCTCGGCGGTGGAGATATGGGCGACGTGATAGCGGGCCTTGCCGCCGGTCAGCTCCAGCAGGCGGATGTCGCGCTCCACGATCACGGTTTCGGCCGCCGACGGGATGCCCGGCAGGCCGAGCCGGGTGGCGGTCTCGCCTTCGTTCATGCAGCCGCAGCCGGCCAGGCTGTGATCCTCGGCATGCTGGGCGATCAGCAGGCCCATGCCGCCGGCGTAAGAAAGCGCCCGGCGCATCACCAGCGTGTCGCGGACCGGCAGGCCGTCATCGCTGAAATAGGCGGCGCCCGCCTCGGCCAACAGGCCCATTTCGACCAGCTGTTCGCCCTTCAGCCCCTTGGTGATCGCGGCCACCGGCAGCACGTTGACGAGGCCCGTCTCGCGTGCCCGGCGGCGGATGAAATCCACCAGCGCGATGTCGTCGATCACCGGCGCGGTGTTGGCCATGCAGGCGATGGTGGTGACACCGCCCGCCGCCGCCGCCCGGCTGCCGGTTTCGATGGTTTCCTTGTGCTCGTGGCCGGGCTCGCGCAGATGGACATGCATGTCGACCAGACCCGGCGCCAGTACCAGGCCAGTGCAGTCCACCACCTGCACGCCCTCGGGCACGCCGTCGGCGAAGAGGCCCTGGCCGATATCGACGATGGTCTCCCCCTCGGTCAGCAGCGTGCCGATGCGGTCGGTGCCGGTCGCCGGATCGATCAGCCGGGCGTTGACATAGGCGACCCGGCCGGGCAGAGGGCTGCGGTCGGGCGTCGTTTCGGCGAAGACGGGCGTGGGCATGACGCAGATGTCCCTTGGGGGAGAAGCGGCGGGCAGGTGCGGGACCGGCCCTGAAAAACCTCGGCTGTCCGGCTGTCGGGGGCCGGCTGTCGGATCTGGCGGCGGATCAGGCTGGCAGGTTGCGGCAGAGCACGTCCAGGCAGGCCTGGCGCACGGCGACGCCCAGCTCCACCTGATCCAGGATCACGCTGCGGTCGATGTCGTCGGCCAGCTCGCTGTCGATCTCGACGCCGCGATTCATCGGCCCCGGATGCATGACCAGCGCATCGGGGGCGGCCACCGCCAGCTTCTGATAGGACAGGCCGTAGAAGTGGAAGTATTCGCGGATCGAGGGAATGAAGGCGCCGTGCATGCGCTCCAGCTGCAGGCGGAGCATCATCACGATGTCGACGCCCTCCAGCCCCTCTTCCATGCGGTTGTAGACCTTGACGCCCATGCGCTCGATCGCCGTCGGCACCAGGGTCGGCGGCGCGATCAGCCGCACCTCGGCACCGATGGCGTTCAGCAGATGGATATTCGAGCGCGCGACCCGGCTGTGCAGGATGTCGCCGCAGATCGCAACCTTGAGCCCGGCGATCCGGCCGCGGCGGCGGCGGATGGTCAGGGCATCGAGCAGGGCCTGGGTCGGGTGCTCGTGATTGCCGTCGCCGGCATTGATCACCCCGGCATGGACCTTTTCCGAGAGCAGCTTTACGGCGCCGCTGTCGCCATGGCGCACCACCAGGATGTCGGGATGCATGGCGTTCAGCGTCTGGGCGGTATCGATCAGGGTCTCGCCCTTCTTCACGCTCGACGTTGCGACCGACATGTTGATCGCGTCGGCCCCAAGCCGCTTCGCCGCCAGCTCGAACGAGGTGCGGGTGCGGGTCGAGTTCTCGAAGAACAGGTTGATGACCGTCCGGCCCTTCAGCGTCGACCGCTTCTTTTCGGCCTGCCGGTTCAAGTCGACATAGCCGTCGGCCAGGTCGAGAAGATAGCCGATCTCGTCGGCGGTCAGCCCCTCGATGCCGAGCAGGTGGCGGTGTGCGTAGCCGGTGTCCATATGGCAGTCCCTTGACCCGACGGCCCGGCAAACGGCTGTCGCCGGCCGTGCGCGTGCGACGGCGGGCGCGGAAGGACCCTTCCGCACCTCGGCGGCGGACTATACGGGAGCGGGGACCGCCTCTGCAAGTCCGCTGCAAGCCCTGATGAGCGTATGGCCGATCAGGCGAAGCGCCGGCCGCGGTCCCGGCGATAGGCCATCAGCGTCACCCAGGCGAAGACGATGCCCCAGCCCAGCAGCCAGGCCCAGTGCACGAGCGGCAGCGGCCCGTCGGCGATGGCGCTCCAGGCCAGTTCGGCGTAGTGCCGGGTGGGGGTGAGCAGCGAGATCTGGTTGACGATCGAGGGCAGCATCTCCGGCGGCAGCCAGAGCCCGCCCAGGAAGGCCAGCGGGAAATAGACCAGATGGGCGATCGGCACGCTGGCCCGGGCCGTGACGCTGAAGCCGATGGCGAGGCCGAGCAGGGCGAAGGGCACGCCGCCCAGCACCAGCACCACCAGCAGTTTCAGGCAGGCGAGAAAGGTGAGCGTGGCGCCGTTGATCAGCACCGCGAGCAGGATCACCGGGGCCACGGCCGCGAGCGAGAAGGCAAGGGCGGTCGCCACCTGGGCGGCGATGCGCGGGCCGCCGCCGGCCGGCAGGGTGCGCAGATAGGTGAACCAGGGCCGTTCCCGCGACTGGGCGACGCCGACGCCGAACTGGAAGAAGGCGACCCCCAGCACGCCGAACAGCCCCCAGGCGGCGGCCAGGCGCCCCGCCTCGGCCGGGTTGGAGGCGTTGGTGGCGCCGAAGAACAGGTAGAGCAGCGAGGGCATCGCCACGGTCGACATGGCGAAGGAACTGGACCGGCCGAGTTCCTTGAGATTGGCCGCCAGATGCGCACCGAACAGCCGGCCGAAGCCGGGCGCGGGCTGTGCGGGGCCCGTCTGCTGCGGACGCGTGGTTCCGGTTCCGGCCATCACGCAGCCTCCCCGCGGCCGGAGCGCACGATCGACATCAGAGCCTCCTCGAGCGTCGCCGCCCGGACTTCGAGATCGGAGAAGGGCGCCCCGCTCATCACCAGGGCGCGGACCGTATCGTCGGCGCGGGCGGTGACCAGGACGATTTCGGTGCCCGAGCGTTCGACCCGCTCGATCCCGAGCGCCTTGGCGTCGAGCGGCGGCAGATGGGCGGCGGTGAAGCGGACGCGGCGCAGGCTGACCCGGCCGCGGATGTCGTCGAGCGCACCTTCCGCGACCACGCGGCCCTGATCGATCACCGCGATCCGCCGGGCCAGGGCCTCGGCCTCTTCCAGGTAATGCGTGGTCAGCAGCACCGTGCCGCCGCCGGCGACATAGCCGTCGACGGCCGCCCAGAGCATGCGCCGTGCCTCGACGTCGAGGCCGGTGGTCGGCTCGTCGAGGAAGACCGCGGCCGGGCGGCCCGCGAAAGCCAGCGCCACCGCCAGCCGGCGCTTCTGCCCGCCCGACAGCCCGCCGGTCTGACGGCCGGCGAGCGGGGTGAGCCCGAAGCGGTCGAGCAATTCGGCCTTGGCCACCGGGTTCGGATAATGGGCCGAGACCAGATCGATGACCTCGCCCACCTTCAGCGTCTCGGGGAAGCCGGTATCCTGGGGGGTGGCGCCGACCATGGCACGTGCCGCCGGATCGTCGGGGCTGCGGCCGAACAGCTCCACCCGGCCCTGATCGGGCTTGCGCAGGCCGAGCAGCAGAGAGAGTGCGGTGCTCTTGCCGGCGCCGTTCGGGCCGAGCAGGGCCAGCACCTCGCCGCGATGAAGCGTGAGGTCGATCCCGTCCAGTGCGGCCATCGCGCCATAGCGCTTGGTCACACCGACCAGGGCCGCGGCCACATCGGCTGTGGCGCTGCGGCGGGCGGGATCGGTGGCGGCGACGGACCTGGGCTGTCTCGGCTGGCTCACGGTTTCCTGTCCCTGCGGCGGATGATCGTCTCGTTCCGGCACGCGGCGGCGCCTTTGGGCTTGGCGGTAACGCCTTGGAAGCACGAGGTCAAGCCGAAAGCTGTGCGGGCCGTCACGGCACGACCAGGGCCAGCATCAGCGGCATGGTGATCAGCGCCGCAAAGGTGCTGACGGTGATGACCGCTGCGGCGAGCGGCGCATCGCCTCCAAGCTGGCGGGCGAGAATATAGGCCGATGTCGCCGTCGGACATGCGGCAAAGAGTACCGACACGATCCGGGTGGTGTCGTCGGCGCCGAAGGGCCAGAGGATCAGCAGGGCGATCAGCGGCATGCCGAGCAGTTTGACCGCGGTCGAGAATCCGATCGCGAAGGCGGCCCGGCCATCCAGGCGCAGCGACAGCCCGGCCCCCACCGACAAAAGCGCGAGCGGCAGCGAGCCGCGGGCCAGGATGTCGAGCACGCCATCCACCACCGGCGGCAGGCCCAGCCCCGAGACGCCGAGCGGAATGCCGATCGCGCAGGCGATGATCAGCGGGTTGGTGACGATCAGCCGGAGCAGAGGCGGGCGCGGCGGCGCATCCTCGCCCGGTGGCGCGGCGCAGGCCGCCACGCAGATCACCGAAATCAGGTTCAGCAGCGGCACCATCGCCGCCACCGCAAGACCGGCGAGCGCCATACCCTGCTTGCCGGCGATGGCCGTGGTGGCCGCGAAGGCGACATAGGTGTTGTAGCGCAACGCCCCCTGGAAGACCGAACTGAAGCCCGGCCCGTCCACCGGCAGCAGCCGGCGGATCAGCACCAGCGCGCCCGCCATGATCAGGATGCCGCCGGTCAGCGCCGCCGCCATCGGCACGGCACTGGCGGCGGGAAAGGTGCCGCGGGCGGTGCTGGTGATCAGCAGGGCCGGGAACAGCACCAGATAGGTCAGCCGGTCGATCATCGGCCAGAAGGCATCGCCCGGGATCTTCGCCTGCCTGAGTCCGGCGCCAAGCAGGATGACGGCAAAGACGGGCAGAAGGGCAAGGAAGGTCTCGGTCATCGGTCGATCCGGCGGGAGCGGGCGGAGGTGGGGCGGGCGGGAGCCCAAGCATGATCGGCGGCAGCGAGCTGCGCAATCCCCGCGGCCACAGGTCGGGCATGCGGGCTTGCATGATCCTGCGGAATTGAACGGTGTTCGGGTGCGGAAAGGTTGCGTCATCACCGGTCAGCGGCCAATCTTGGCGGCAAGACGAACCTCGCGGGGGGCTGTACGACCCGCGCCGGCCGCCCCCGCGCCGGAAGAAGAGGTGGAGATGACCGAGTTGAACGAACTGCTGGGCGACGTTTCGAGCGTCGTCTGGGGGCCGGTGACGCTTGTGCTGCTGCTGGGCACCGGCATCTATCTGATGCTGGGGCTGGGCTTTCTGCCGCTTCGGCGCATCGGCACCGGCTTCGCGCTGGCCTTCGGGCGCCGCAGGGCGGGCGATGCCGCGCATGCGGGCGAGATCAGCCCGTTCCAGGCGCTTGCGACCGCGCTGTCCGCCACGATCGGTACCGGCAATATCGCAGGTGTCGCCACCGCCATCGCCCTTGGCGGCCCGGGGGCGGTGTTCTGGATGTGGATCACGGCACTCTTCGGCATGGCGACCAAGTTCTCGGAAGCCGTGCTGGCGGTGAAGTATCGCGAGACCGACCTGTCCGGTGCCCATGTCGGCGGGCCGATGTATTACATCCGTAACGGGCTGGGCGCGAAATGGGCCTGGCTCGGCCTGCTCTTTGCCCTGTTCGGCATGCTGGCGGGGTTCGGCATCGGCAATACGGTACAGGCCAATTCCATTTCCACTGCCATGGAGCACAGTTTCGGCGTGCCGCTATGGGTCAGCGGGCTGGTGATGGTCGTGCTGGTCTTCGTGGTGGTGATCGGCGGCGTGCGCCGGATCGGCGCCGTGGCCGAGAAGCTGGTGCCGGCGATGGCGGTGTTCTACATCGGCGGTGCATTGCTGGTCATCCTGGCGGGGATCGATCGGGTGCCCGCCGCCTTCGCCACCATCATCGACGGCGCCTTCAACGGCACCGCGGCCGCCGGCGGCTTTGCCGGGGCGACCGTGATGGCCGCGATCCGCTTTGGTGTCGCCCGCGGCATCTTCTCGAACGAGGCGGGCCTGGGCAGTGCCCCCATCGCCCATGCCGCCGCCCGGACCAATGATCCGGTCCGTCAGGGCCTGATCGCGATGCTCGGCACCTTCATCGACACGATCATCGTCTGCACCATGACGGCGCTGGTGATCGTGATGTCGGGCCTGTGGACCGAGGGCACCAGCGGCGCCCCGCTCAGTTCCGCGGCCTTCGAGGCGGGGCTGCCCGGTTTCGGCGGCTGGATCGTCACCATCGGCCTGGTGCTCTTCGCCTTCACCACCATTCTGGGCTGGAGCTATTACGGTGAGCGCTGTGCCCAGTTCCTGTTCGGCCCCAGGGTCATCCTGCCCTACCGGCTGGCCTGGGTGGCGGCGCTCTTCGTCGGCGCCATCGCCGATCTGGGGCTGGTCTGGACGGTCGCCGATATCCTGAACGCGCTGATGGCGGTGCCCAACCTGATCGCCCTGCTCGCGCTGTCGGGCACGGTGTTCGCGACCGTGAAGGCCTGGAAGGCGGACCAGGCCTGATCAACCCTTGCCGGCACGGCTTCTGAACCGGGCGCGCAGCTCTGCGGCACGCCCGGGCTTTTCCACCTGGCGGCCGCGCGCGATGGCCAGCGCATCCGGGGCGACATCTTCGGTGATCACCGAGCCGGTGGCGATATAGGCGCCGTCGCCGATCGTGACCGGTGCCACCAGGCAGCTGTCGGACCCGATGAAGGCATCGGCGCCGATCACCGTCTGCCATTTGCCGAAGCCGTCGTAATTGCAGGTGATCGTACCGGCGCCGACATTGCTGCGGGCGCCGATCCTGGCATCGCCGATATAGGACAGGTGGTTGACCTTGGCGCCGTCGCCGAGCGTCGCATTCTTGATCTCGACGAAATTGCCGACATGGGCGCCCTGCCCGAGCTGTGCCCCCGGCCGCAGCCGGGCGAAGGGGCCGACCGTTGCGCCGCTGTCGATGGCGCAGCCTTCCAGATGGCTGAAGGCGCGGATCACGACCCCGTCGGCAATGCTGACGCCGGGGCCGATCACCACATTCGGCTCGATGATCACGTCGCGGCCGATACGGGTGTCGGCCGAGAGGAAGACCGTCTCAGGGGCGGTCAGTGTCGCCCCCTCGTCCATGGCGCGCAGCCGGAGACGGGTCTGGAGTGCAGCCTCGGCGGCGGCCAGCTCGCTGCGGGCATTGACCCCCAGAACCTCGTCGGCATCCGCGGCCTCGACCACCACGGCGCTGCGGCCATCGGCCCGGGCAATGGCGACCGCATCGGTCAGGTAGTATTCGCCCTTGGCATTGTCGTTGCCGATCCGGTCGAGGATCGACAGCGCGGCCGCGGCCTCCAGGCACATCACCCCCGAATTGCACAGGCCGATGGCGCGTTCCTCCGCCGTCGCGTCCTTGAACTCGACGATCGCCTCCAGCCGGCCGTCGGCATCGAGCTTGAGCCGGCCATAGGCACCCGGATCGGCCGGGCGGAAGCCCAGAACCGCAACCGCGGCATCCCGCACGCGCCGGGCCTCTGCCAGTGCCGCCAGCGTCTCGGGTCGGATCAGCGGCGTATCGCCATAGAGAACCATCACGTCGCCGCCGTCGGCGGCCGCCGCTTCCAGCGCCGGCCGGGCGGCCAGCACCGCATGGGCCGTGCCCAGCTGTTCGGTCTGGTCGTGGACGGTGACGTCGGGTGCGGCCTTTGCCAGCACCGCCCGCACCCGGTCGCCGCCGGCGCCCGCCACGACCGCGATCCGGACGGGCGACAGGCTTCGCGCGCCGTCGATCACATGCAGCACCATCGCGCGCCCGGCCACGGCGTGCAGCACCTTGGGCAGGTCGGAGCGCATACGGGTGCCCTTGCCGGCGGCGAGGACGATGCAGGTGATCGCGGTCATGGATGTGGCCTCGGACGAAGATAAGCGGGTCGGACGGCGGGCCGGAAGAGGGCGGCGCTGCCCGAAGGACGATAGCCCGCTGCGGGCGGCGCTGCCAGTCCGCTGCGGGCGGCATTGACGCGGAGCGGCGCGCGACCGAAGATCCCGCCGCCATTCTTGCGTTGCCGCATCCCGCCGTATCAGAAAGCCGCCCCGATGACCGGTGTTCGTTTCGACCGCCCCTTGCGCATCCTGCAGGTGATTGAGGCGACCCTGGGGGGCGCCGGGCGCAATGTCATCGATCTGGCCGACGGCATGGCGGCCCGCGGCCATGACGTCACCCTGGTCTGGTCGGCAGAACGTGCCGACGGCCCCTTTCTGGCCGGGCTCCGCCAGCTGGGCGGGCGGGTTGAGACGGTGGAACTGTCGATGCGGCCCGATCTCCATCCGGGTGATCGTCGGGATCTGGCGGCATTGAGGGCGATCATCGCCGCCTCGGGGCCGCTGGACGTGCTGCATCTTCACGGGGCCAAGGCGGGGCTGCTGGGCCTGCTGGCGGCCCGGCGGCAGCGGATCCGGGCGACGGTCTACACCCCCCATGGGCTGGCGACGCTCGATCCCGACCGGGGCATGATCGGGCGGATGGCCGCCGGCCTGCGGGAACGGCTGCTCGCCGCCCGAGCGACCAGGATCATCGCGGTTTCGGAGGATGAGCGTGTCCACGCCCGCGAACATCTGAAGATCGACCGCCGCCGGCTGGAGCGGGTGGCGAACGGCATCGCGACCCCGGAACCGGTGACCCGCGCCCAGGCCCGCACAGAACTCGGCCTGCCGCAGGAGGCGCTGGTGGTGGGCTTCGTCGGCCGGCTGGTTGCCGAAAAGGGCGCCGACCGGCTGCCGGCGCTGGCAGAGGCGGTCCGGCAGATGGGGCTGGATCCCGTCTGGGCGGTGGTCGGCGACGGCCGTGATGCCGGCCGGATCCGTGCCGAGGCGAAGCGGCGCGGCATCGACCGGATGGCCTGGCTGGGCGTGCAGAACGGCGCCCGGGCCATGGCCGCCTTCGACCTGCTGGTCATGCCCAGCCGCTGGCAGGGCCTGCCCTATACCCTGATCGAGGCGCTGCACCGCCGGCTGCCGGTGGTGGTGATGGATGCAGGCGGTGCCCGCGAGGTTCATGCCGGGGGTCAGGCCGGCATCGTGACCCCCGCGGGCGACGTTCAGGCCATGGCGGCGGCGGTGGCCGGCCTGCTCGCCGACGAGCCCGCCCGCCGCCGGATGGCCGAGGCGGCGGGCCTGCTCGCCCGCGAATATTCGGTCGAGGCGATGGTGGAGCGCACGCTCGGCGTCTATGCCCGGGCCCTGGCCCAGGGCTGAGCGTCAACCGGCGGCAAAGCCGGTCGATCGGGACAGGGGCTCCCAGGTCGCGATCTCATCCCGCATGGCCTCCAGCTTCTGCGTCACCAAGCCCAGCGCATCCGCGCCCAGGAACAGCCGCACGGGTGGTGCATCCGCCGCGACCAGGGCAAGGAGCGCCTGTGCCGCCTTGTCCGGATCGCCCGGCTGATGGCCGCTCTTGGCCTGGCGGGCGGCGCGGATCGGATCCATCACCCCGTCATAGTCGGGGATGCTGCGCGGGGTACGGTCCATGGAACGACCGGCCCAGTCGGTGCGGAACTGCCCCGGGGCCAGCGCCGTGACCCGGATCCCGAAGGGGGCCACTTCCTTGCCCAGCGCTTCCGACACGCCTTCGAGCGCGAATTTGCTGCCGCAATAGAAGCTGATCCCGGGCATGGTGATGAACCCGCCCATCGAGGTGACGTTGACGATATGGCCGCGGCGCCGCGCACGCATGCCCGGCAGCACCGCCTTGATCATCGCCACCGGCCCGAACAGGTTGGCGGCGAACTGACGCCGGAGATCGTCGAGGCTCGATTCTTCCAGCACACCTTCATGACCATAACCGGCATTGTTGACCAGCACGTCGATCGGGCCGGCCGCAGCCTCGGCCCTTGCAACCGCCTCCGGTATGGCGTCGTAATCCGTGACGTCGAGCACCAGCGGACAGGCGCGATCCGGCGCCAGGGCGGCAAAACGCCCGGCATCTTCCGCCCGGCGCACGGTGCCGATCACCCGGTGGCCGGCGGCGAGCGCCCCGGCCGCAAAGGCGCGGCCGAGGCCCGAGCTGACACCGGTGATCAGAAAGGTTTTCGAGAGGTCGTCCATCATGCAGGCTCCGCCGCTGTTGCTAAATTTATATCATGATATAAATCACGGGCGCTGCCTTGCAAGCGCGATCCTGTCCGGCGCCGGTCCGGTCAGCCTGGCCCGGCGGGCGGCATCATGAGCACGCGCGCGCGGATCCTGGCCGCGGCAGAACGCCTGCTGGGCACGGGACGGCCGGAGTTTTCCATGCGGGAGCTGGCGGCAGAGGCGGGCGTCAGCTTCGCGACACCGTTCAATCAGTTCGGCAGCAAGCTGGCGATCATGCATGCGCTGTCTCAGGCCTTGATCGCGGAGATGCGCGGGCGTGTCGCAGCAGGGCCGAAGCCCACGGATGCGGCCCTGCGCGTGCTGGCCGCGGTTGCGATCGCGGCAGAGGTGATGCTGGAACAGCCGGCGGTGAACCGGGCGGTGATGGGCGCCCTGGGTGCCCCCGGGGCGGAGCCCGGTGCCGTTCTGGCCGCGTCGCGCGCGCTCTGGGCGGCGGCGATCGGGGACGGTGCCGGGCTTGCGGCGCCGACATATGCCGCGACGATCCTGCCCGACCAGCTGGCCTTCGGCTTTCGTGGCGTGCTGTCCTTCTGGACGGCGGGCGAGCTGACCGATGCCGATCTGCCGGTCCAGGCCCGAAAGGCCGCGGCCGTGGCGCTGCTGGGCTTCGTTGTGCCGGAGCGGCGCGATGCGCTGATGGCGATCCTGACCGGGGCACCGGACTGACGCCGCGCGTGCGGGCGTCGGTCCGGTGCCCCGGGGGGAGTGGTCAGACCGTCTTGACCATCACATGGCGGACGACGGTGTAGTCTTCCAGCGCATACATGCTCATGTCCTTGCCATAGCCGGACTGCTTGATGCCGCCATGGGGCATCTCGTTGGTCAGCATGAAATGGCAGTTGACCCAGGTGCAGCCGTATTGCAGGCGCGATGCGGTCGCCAGCGCCTTCTTCACATCGCTGGACCAGACCGAGGAGGCGAGGCCGTAATCGCTGTCATTGGCCCAGGCCACCGCCTCGTCGACATCCGAGAAGCGGGTGACCGAGACCACCGGCCCGAAGACCTCGCGGCGGACGATCTCGTCGGACTGGAGCGCACCTGCGACCACCGTCGGTTCGTAGAAGAAGCCGCGGCCCGGCGCCTGCCGGCCGCCGGTGGTGATCTCGATATGATCCAGCTCGCTCGCCCGCTCCACGAAGGAGGCGACGCGGGCGCGCTGGCGGGCGGAGATCAGCGGACCGATATCGTTCCGGCTGTCATCGGCCTCTGCGAAACGAAGCCCCTGCACGGCCGAGGACAGGTCGGCGACCAGCCGGTCGTAAATCTTCGGCCCGGCATAGATCCGGCAGGCGGCGGTGCAATCCTGGCCGGCATTGTAATAGCCGAAGATCTTCACGCCTTCGACCACCGCCTCCAGATCGGCATCGTCGAACACGATCACCGGCGCCTTGCCGCCCAGTTCCAGATGGGTGCGCTTCACCGAGCGCGCCGCCGCGGTCAGCACCTTCTTGCCGGTCGCGATGTCGCCGGTGAGCGAGACCATGGAGACGCCCGGATGGTCGATCAGCCGCTGGCCGACGCTTTCACCGCGCCCGACCACCACATTGACCACGCCTTCGGGGAAGATGTCGGCGATCAGCCCTGCCAGCTTCAGCATGGTGAGCGGGGTCTGTTCCGAAGGCTTGATCACCACGGTGTTGCCGCCGGCCAGCGCCGGGGCGAGCTTCCAGGCCGCCATCATCAGCGGATAGTTCCAGGGCGCGATCGAGGCGACCACGCCCACCGGGTCGCGGCGGATCATCGAGGTGTGGCCGGCAAGATATTCGCCCGCCACCGCGCCGTGCATGCAGCGCGCCGCCCCCGCGAAGAAGCGGAAGCAGTCGACGATCGCCGGGATCTCGTCGGCGAGCACCGCATGGCGCGGCTTGCCGCAGTTCAGCGCTTCCAGCGCCGCGAAGCCTTCGGCCTCGTCCTCGATGCGCTGGGCGAGTTTCAGCAGCAGGGCGGCACGTTCGGCCGGCGTGGTGCGCGACCAGCTGCCGAAGGCCCGGCCTGCGGCTGCGACCGCCGCATCCACCTGGTCGGGGGAGGCTTCGGGCAGGTCGAGCAGCACCTCTTCGGTCTTGGGGTTCAGGATCGTCTCGGGCGTGTCGGTGCCTGCAACGAAATCGGCGCCGATCAGCATGCGCGTGTCCAGGGGCGTGTTCGCATCCATCGGACGGTCTCCTATTTTCCGGAGCCTTCGACCGCTTCGCCGCCGCGGGTGAGGTAGTAGGCGGCGAGGATCGGCAGGAAGGTGACGATGATGACCAGCACCGCGACCACATTGGTCACCGGCCGCTGCCGCGGCCGCACCAGTTCCGACAGCATCCAGATCGGCAGGGTCGACTGCTGACCGGCGGTGAAGGTGGTGACGATGACCTCGTCGAAGGACAGCGCGAAGGCGAGCATGCCGCCCGCGAGCAGGGCCGTTGCGGTGTTGGGCAGGATCACGTGGAAGAAGGTCTGGAAGGCGTTGCCGCCCAGGTCCATCGACGCCTCGATCAGCGACGGGTTGAGCCGGCGCAGCCGTGCCACGGCATTGTTGTAGACGACCACGATGCAGAAGGTCGCGTGGCCGAGCACGATGGTCCAGAACGAGAAGGGGATGTCGGCAACCCCGAAGGCGGTGCGCATCGCCATGCCGGTGACGATGCCGGGCAGGGCGATCGGCAGGATCAGCAGCAGGGTCACCGGCTCGCGCCCGAAGAAGGAGAAGCGGGCGAGGGCGCCAGCCGCCAGCGTGCCCAGCACCAGGGCCAGCGCGGTCGCCATGGCGGCCGCCTTCAGCGACAGGCCGACGGCATCCCAGATGTCCTGACGTTCCCAGACCACCGCGAACCATCTGAGCGTCAGCCCCGGCGGCGGGAAGGCGTAGGACTTCTCTTCGGTGGTGAAGGCATAGAGGATGATGAAGGCGAGCGGCAGGTGCATGAACAGGATGCCGAAGCCGGCCGCGAGCTTCAGCCCGCGCGAGGGGCGGGAGATGTCAGACCGCATCGAAGGCCCCCATGCGCTTGGCCGCGGTCAGGAACAGGGCCATGACCAGGATCGGCACCACCGCGAAGGCGGCGGCGAGCGGCAGGTTGCCGGCGACACCCTGCTGCATGTAGACCGCCTGACCCAGCACCAGGGCCGAGGTGCCGATCACCTGCGGGACGATGTAATCGCCGAGGGTGAGCGAGAAGGTGAAGATGCCGCCGGCCACCACCCCCGGCATGGCCAGCGGCAGCACGACGTTGCGGAAGGTCTGACCGGGCGTGGCGCCCAGATCCGCCGAGGCTTCGATCATGCTGGCCGGCACCCGTTCCAGCGCCGCCTGGATCGGCAGGATCATGAAGGGCAGCCAGAGATAGAGAAACACCACCACCATGCCGGTATAGCTGACCGAGAGCGAGGGGCCGCCGACCAGCGGCAGCGACAGCCAGGCATCCAGCAGGCCGGTGAGGCCCAGCCGCTCCGCGAACCAGCCGATCGCCCCCTCCTTGGCCAGCAGCAGCTTCCAGGCATAGAGCTTGACCAGATAGCTGGACCAGAGCGGCATCATCACCGCCAGATAGAAGGCAGCCTTCATCCGGCCGCGGGCATAGCGGGCGGCATACCAGGCGACGGGGAAGCCGATCACCGCCGCCAGAACCGTGACCACCCCGGCGATGGCGATCGTGCGCAGCACGATGTCGAGATTGGCCGGGCGCATCAGCTCGCCGAAGGTCTTGAGCGTCGGCTCGTAGATGAGGGTGCCGGCGAATTCGTCGATCGAGAACAGGGAATGGGCGAGCAGGGTGAAGAGCGCGCCCAGATAGACCACGCCCAGCCAGAGCAGCGGCGGCACCAGCAGAGAGAGCAGCAGCAGCCGTCTGCGACGCAGCAGCAGGTCCGAGAGCCGGCGCAGGGGCCCATGCCCGTTGGCGGCAGGCGGCAGGGCCGTGGCGGCGCTTGTATGAATTCCACTCATCGGGCCGTCTCCTGGTAGGATGTTTGGCCTGATAGCCGGGAGAGGGTCGCCGCGTTGCGCTCGAAGGATGATCTTCGTGCATGAGATTGGCGCCCTCGCCCGGTGCTTTTTGCCCGAACGGTATCCGGCGGTGTCGTGGCGAGGGGGCGGATGACCGCCCCGATCGGGGCGGTCATCCGCGCATGGACAAGCAGGGGCACGAGCACCGGCTCCGAGGCTTCCGGCTCATCCGCACGGGAGGCGCCATGCAATTCGTCGGCATCGACATCGCGTCGGAAACCCATGTCTTCGCCATCCTTGATGCGGACGGCACGGTCCTGGCCAAACCCAAGCCGTTCACCGAAGACGCGGCCGGGCACGGCGCGTTGCTGGCCGCGCTGGCCCCGCCGGGTGAGGCGCTGGTGGTCATGGAGGCGACCGGGCATTACTGGAAGAACCTGTTCGCCGTGCTGGCGGCCAAGGGCTACGAGGTCGCCCTGATCAACCCGCTGCGCACCCACCGCTTCCAGGGCGAGAGCCTGGAGCGCACCAAGACCGACGCCATCGACGCCCTCGGCCTGGCCCGCTTCGGGCGGGAAAAGCGCCCCTCCCCGACCCGGCTGGGCAGCCGGGCCAGCGAGGAGCTGCGCGAACTGGTTCGCCACCGCGACCGGCTGCGCCAGGATTTCGACGACCGCGTCCGCCAGCTCCGCCGGCTGGTCGATCTCGGCTTCCCGGAATTCCGACGCTATGTCCGCACGCTCGACAGCATGCTGGCCACCGCCATCCTGGCGGAATACCCCACCGCCGAGGCCGTCGCCAAAGCCACGCCACGCCGGCTCGCCAAGCTGCGCTACGATGGCCGCCACGCCGTCGGAAGCGAACTGGCCGACCAGATCATCGCCGCGGCCAAGCGCTCGGTCGGCCAGCACCACGGCCCCGCCTACCGCGTCCAGGTCCGCGACATCTGTCAGGATCTCGATCTGTGGCGCCGCCGCTTGGCCGACCGTGACGACGACATCACCCGTCTGCTCGACGAGCACGAGGTCGGCTCGCTGCTGACCTCCATCGACGGAATCGGTCCCAGCACCGCAGCACGCCTCATCGCCGAACTCGGCGATCCGGCCCGCTTCGACAGCCCCGCAGCCCTGGCAGCCTACGTCGGCGTCATCCCAGCCCTGCGCCACTCCGGAAAGCGCCGCCCCACCCGCGCCGGCATCACCCCGATCGGCAACGCGCGCCTGCGCACCGCCTTGTGGATGCCAACCCTCACCGCTGTCCGCCGAAACCCGTGGCTCAAAGCCTTCTACGACCGACTGCGCGCACAGGGAAAGCCACCAAAGCTCGCCCTCGTCGCCGCCATGCGAAAACTCCTCGTCGCCGTCTACGCCGTCGCCAAGGCTCGAAAACCCTTCGTGCCAAAGCTCGCCGACTGAAAAAAGCGCTTGCTCAGCGTGACGGTATCTCATGCCTCCTCCATCGGCGCGAGCGCTGCCGGATCGAAGGTGAGGGTGACGCGGCTGCCGGTCTCGGGAACCGCCTGGCCGGCGGGCACGGCGGCGGCGAGTACCGGGCCCGCATCGGTGCGCACGCTCAGCCGCCGCACCGGCCCCTGATAAAGACTGTCGGTCAGCACGCCCGGCAGCGCCAGCCGGCCCGGGGGTGCGGGGGTGGCACCGGCCAGAACCACGATTTTCTCAGGCCGGAGCGAGGCGAGCCGGGCGGGGCCGCCGGCGGCTCCGACGGTTGCCGGCTCCAGCACATTGGCAGCCCCGACGAAGCCGGCCACGAAGCGGGTGCGCGGGCGTTCGTAAATCGCCTCGGGCGTGTCGACCTGAACGATGCGGCCCTGGTCGAAGACGGCGACCCGGTCGGCCATCGACAGGGCCTCGCCCTGATCATGGGTCACGAAGACGAAAGTGAGGCCCAGGCGACGCTGCAGAGCCTTCAGCTCCACCTGCATCTCTTCGCGCAGCTTGAGATCAAGGGCGCCGAGCGGCTCGTCGAGCAGCAGCACCTTGGGCTCCAGCACCAGCGCCCGGGCGAGCGCCACGCGCTGCCGCTGGCCGCCCGACAGCTGGGACGGCCGGCGGTCACCGAAGCCGTCGAGGCGTACCAGCGCCAGGGCCTGTGCGGCGCGGTCCCTGCGACGGCGTTTGTCGACACCACGCATCCTCAGCCCGTAGGCAACATTGTCGAGGACCGACAGATGCGGGAAGAGGGCGTAATCCTGGAAGACGGTGTTGACCGCCCGGGCATAGGGCGGCACGCCTTCGGCCGTCTCGCCGAAGATCTCGATATGGCCGGAGGTCGGCTGCTCGAAACCGGCGATCAGCCTGAGACAGGTGGTCTTGCCCGACCCCGAGGGGCCGAGCATGGCGAAGAACTCGCCCGCGCCCACGTCGAGATCGACCGCATCGACGGCACGGACCGGCCCGAAATGGCGCGAGACCCTGGCGAATCGCACGGCCGTAACGTCCGGAACGGTCCCGGTGGCCGAACTGTCCGGAGACGAGCTGTCCGGAGAAGGGGGCATCGTGAACATGTGCCATTCAGCTGTTCGGGAGGGCGCGGGGCAAGGCGGCTCGTAAAGGCGCGGCCGGCCGGCCGCGCCTTTCGGCGAGCGGAGCGCGATCAGCGGCCGCCCAGCACTGCGATGTAATCCGAAACCCAGCGGTAATAGGGCACGCAGCCTTCCGCCTGGCTTTCGCATTTCGAGACAGGGGTGCGCCAGAAGCTGATCTTGTCGAAATTGCCCATGCCGTTGGTGGCGCAGCCTTCATCGCCCAGCAGCGCATTGCCTTTGCAGGCGGCCGGCACTGCGGGCACCGAGCCGAACCAGGCGGCGAGATCGCCCTGAACCTTGGGTGAGAGCGAATGCTCCATCCACATATAGGCACAGTTCGGATGCGCCGCTTCCGCATGCATCATGGTGGTGTCGGCCCAGCCGGTGGCGCCTTCCGCCGGGATGGTCGAGGCGATCGGCTTGTTCTCGGCCTTGAGCAGGTTGACCTGGAACGGCCAGGAGGACGAGGCGACGACACCCTCATTGGTGAAGTCGTCGATCTGGACCATGGCATCATGCCAGTAGCGGTGCACGATCTGGCGCTGGCCGCGCAGCAGGTCGAGGGCGGCCTTGTACTGGGTCTCGGTCAGCTCGTAAGGGTCCTTGATCCCGAGCTCCGGCTTGTGAGCCTTGAGATAGAGCGCTGCGTCGGCGATGTAGATCGGGCCGTCGAAGGCCTGGACGCGGCCCTTGTTCGACTTGCCGTCGGGCAGGGTGGTTTCCTCGAAAACCACTTTCCACGAGGTCGGCGCCTCCTTGAACACCTCGGTCGAATACATCAGGACGTTGGAGCCCCACTGATAGGGCGTGCCGTAATGCACCCCGCCCACCGTATGCCAGGGGGCGCTCTTCAGCCGGTCGTCGACCGTCTTCCAGCTCGGGATCAGGTCGGTGTTGATCGGCTGGATCTTCTTGCCGGCGATCAGGCGCAGGCTGGCATCGCCCGAGGCGGTGACGAGATCGAAGCCGCCTTCGTTCATCAGCGCCACCATCTCGTCCGAGGTGCCGGCGGTCTTCACATTGACCTTGCAGCCGGTCTTCTCTTCGAAGCCCGTGACCCAGTCATAATTCTTGTCGGTGTCGCCGCGCTCGATATAGCCGGGCCAGGCGACGATATCGACGCGACCTTCCCCCGGACCCAGAGCCTTCATCATCTCGGCCGACATGGCGGTGCCGGCGCCTGCGATCTGACCCGCGGCCAAAGCGGTGCCCACGGCCCCCGCGACCAACCTCTTGATGCGCATGGAACTCTCCCTGACGGTGCAAGCCGGCCGCACGGCGCCGGGCCACTGCCCTGCCGCCGTCTCCCCGCGGTCCGATGTCCGGGAACAAGTGTGCGCGCGTGTCGTCCCGCGGCGCCACACCAAAGCATCGTTGGGTTTCCATCGGAAAAACCGATGCCCTGGATCAGGCGTCCGGGAACGGGTCAGTCGTGGCCGAGGATATCGGTATTGTGCTCCCCCAGCCGGGGCGCGCGGCGATGAATGCCCGGCCGTTCGCCGCCGAGCGAGAGCGGCAGGCCCACCACCTCCAGCCCGGCCTCGGGAATGGTTTCCACGATACCGAGGGCGGCGATCTGCGGATCGGCGGCGATGTCGGCGAGGGTGTTGATCGGGGCGCAGGGGATGCCGGCGGCCTCCAGCCGTTCGGCCCAGTCTGCCTTGCTGCGTGTCCGCATGATCGCCTCAAGCTCGGGCAGCAGCACCGATTTGTTGGCGACCCTGAGCCCGTTGCTGGCATAGCGCGGATCGGTGGCCCAGTCCGGTCGGCCGACTTCACGGGCGAGTTTTGCAAACAGCCGGTCATTGGCGGCCGCGACCACGATCTCACCATCGGAGGTCGGCAGGGACTGGAAGACCACGACATTCGGGTTGCCGCTGGCATGGCGCTGCGGCTGACGGCCGGTCACCTTGAAGGCGGCGAAGTAGATCGAAAGCCAGCCCATCGCGGTCTCAAGCAGGGAGACGTCGACCGTCGTGCCCCGGCCGGTGCGGCCCCGCTGGAGCAGGGCGGCAAGGCAGCCCAGCGCCGCCCAGACCCCCGTGCCGAGGTCGAGCACCTGCATGCCGACCCGCGATGGCGGCCCGTCGGGCGTGCCGTTGATGCTGAAAATGCCGGCGAAAGCCTGGACGATGGGCTCGTAGCCCGGTGTCAGCCGCATCGGCCCGCGGCCACCGAAAGCCCAGAGCGAGCAGCAGATGAGCCGGGGGTTGATGGCGGCCAGGGCGTCCGCATCCAGCCCCATCTGTTCCATCATGCCCGGGCGCATGTTCTGAACCAGGATGTCGGCATCGGCCAGCAGCCGGCGCAGTTCGGCCAGACCCGCCGGAT
Source organism: Tistrella mobilis (assembly GCF_041468085.1). Classification (NCBI taxonomy): domain Bacteria; kingdom Pseudomonadati; phylum Pseudomonadota; class Alphaproteobacteria; order Geminicoccales; family Geminicoccaceae; genus Tistrella; species Tistrella mobilis. The sequence goes on from NZ_CP121017.1 coordinate 751,850, forward strand.
CCTTGAGGTCCAGCGTGATGCCGCGCTTGTTGCGGTTCATGGCATGGAAGGTGACCGCCGTGTCGCCTGCGAAAGGCGGTCCCCAGCCACGGGCATCGTCGCCGCCTTCCGGGCGTTCGACCTTGATCACATCGGCGCCAAGGGTGGCCAGAATCTCGCCGGCATGGGGGCCGGCCAGGTTCTGGGCGATCTCGATCACCCTGATCCCGTCGAGGGGCAGGATTGAAGCCGGGGGCAGCATGGGGCGGGCTCCTTCAGCGGCCGGTAAAGGCTGGGGCGCGGCGTTCGACGAAATGGGCGACGCCCTCGCGGAAATCTTCGGTGGCGAAACACTTCATCTGCTCTGAATCGGCGAGATGGGTGGCGGTGGCGAGGTCCTGGAACAGCCCGGCATAGAGCTGGCGCTTGATGATCCGCATCGAGCGCGGCGAGGACAGATCGGCAAGCTCGGAAGCCACCGCATGCACCGCCTCGACGAAACCTTCGGCCGGCAGGGCCCTGACCAGACCCAGCGCCGCGGCCTCGCTGCCGGTGAGCACGCGCCCTGAGAGCAGCAGGTCGGCGGCGGCCATCGGCCCGATCAGTCGGGGCAGGATCCAGGCCGAGCCGTGTTCGGCGATCAGCCCGCGGCGGGCAAAGGCGGTGGTGAGCCTGGCATCCTCGACCATGTAGCGCAGGTCGCAATAAAGCGTGATGCAGAGCCCGACCCCGGCCGCAGCACCGTTGATCGCGGCCACGATCGGCTTGGGCACGTCGAGCAGCCAGGAATAGCGCTGGCCGAAATTGTCGGGCACGTAGTCCCGGGCCGCGGCCGGCGCCGGTTTGGCCTCTCCCGGTGCCGCCGGCGTCAGCCGGCCCATATCGGCCCCGGCACAGAAGCCGCGGCCGGCACCGGTGACCATGATCGCCCGGACCGCCTCGTCGGCGACGGCGCGGTCCATGGCGGCTCGGAATTCCGCTTCCATGCGCGGTGTCCAGGCGTTCAGCTTGTCAGGGCGGTTGAGGGTAAGCGTCGCGACCCGCCCGGTCACCGTATAGAGCACCTCGGCTTCGGTCCCGGTCTCTGTTGCGTCGACCATACCGTCCTCCCCTTTCTGTCGCGTGGCGTGAGCCCTTTTCTGGATAACAGTGGCCGGCGGAGGGCGGAAGCCGGTTCAGGCTTGTGGAGAGCAGATACACATATGTGAATGCACCCGCAGTGCCGCCCGCCCCGACGTCCACATATGTGGACGCATGAACATATATGTAGAAAAACAAAACACATCTGCGAAACGGTCGCCGCTCTGCGGCCCTTGCGCCTATACTTCGGACGCTGCAAGGCGGGAGGAACGCCGGAGCGTGATGCTCCGCAGCCATCGAAGAATGAGGCGGATCTGCCGGAGACCGGGATGATCCGCCGGCAAAAAACGGGCAGTCCGAACCATGTCGATCACGCAGAAGGGGGACGTCCACGTCTCGACCGATGGCCATGTCACGGTCCTGGAGATCCGGCGTCCACCGAACAATTTCTTTGATCTCGATCTGATCCGCGACCTGTCGAGCCTGGTCGAGGCGCTGGATGAAGATGTCGACTGCCGGGCGATCCTGCTGGCATCGGAGGGGAAGGCCTTTTGCGCCGGCGCCGATTTCCAGCGCCGCCCGGCCGAACTCGCCGGGGCGGTTGAAGATCGCAATCCGCTCTATTCCGAGGCGGTGCGTCTGTTCCACAATCGCAAGCCGATCGTGGCTGCGGTGCAAGGGCCGGCGATCGGCGGCGGGCTCGGGCTGTCGCTGGTGGCCGATTTCCGGGTCGCCGCACCCGAAGCGCGCTTCGGGGCGAATTTCGTCAAGCTGGGCATTCATCCGGGCTTCGGTCTGACCCACACCCTGCCGCGGGTGATCGGTGTTCAGAAGGCGCAGTGGATGTTCATGACCGGCCGGCGCCTGACCGGCGAGGAAGCCCGGGCGGCGGGACTGGTCGATCTGCTGGTCCCGGCCGACCGGCTGCGTGCCGAGGCGATGGCCCTGGCACAGGAGATCGCCGAGGGCGCGCCGCTCGCCGTCCAGTCGACCCGCGCCACCCTGCGCCGGGGGCTGGCCGATGCCGTTCAGGCCCAGACCGATCACGAATTCGTCGAGCAGAAATGGCTCGCCCGGACCGAGGATCACCGCGAGGGAATCCGCGCCGTGGCCGAACGCCGCCCGGGCCGCTTCGTCGCCCGCTGACCGAAGACACCCAGCCGGACCTGGCCGACCCACGCGACACCCAAGATCGCGGCGGCAGGATCCTTGCGCGCCCTGCATCAGACAAGGGAGGACAACGGATGATCAATCGCCGCAGTTTCGTGAAGCTTGCCGCCGCAGGCGCGGCCGCCGGCAGTTTCGGCATGCCGTGGATTGCCCGCGCGGCAAAGCCGATCACGCTGAAACTGGCGGATTCGCTGCCGACCACCCATTACTCGATGCCGATCATCAAGCACTGGATCAAGCAGATCGAGGACGGGACGGAAGGGCGGGTCAGATTCGAGCACTACCCCGCCGAACAGCTGGCCAGCGCCCGCGACCTGCTGGATGCCGTGCAGACCCGCATTGCCGATGTCGCCTATATCCCGGCGCAGTACTTTTCCGAGAAGCTGCCCATGGCGACGGTCGGCAGCCTGCCGATCCCCGAGATCAAGGCCGACATCTACGCGCTGGAGGCCGCCTATTACGAGATCGGCCTGGGCATTCTGGATGAGGTCGAGTTCAGGGATGCCGGCATCCGGGCGCTCAGGGCCTCGTCGACCGAGGCCTACAATCTCCACATGGTCAGCCGGAAGATCGTCACTCTCGACGATCTTGCGGGGCAGAAGATCCGGGTCGGCGGCAATGTCCAGCAGCAGGCGATCACGGCTCTGGGGGGTATTCCGGTCACGGTCACCCCGCCCGAGATCTACAACGCCATGCAGAACGGCACGCTCGACGGCACCGTCTTTCACATTCCCAGCATCCATTCCTACAAGCTGAACGATCTGGTGCGCTACAGCACCGACAACCTCAATCTCGGCGTGTTCAACAGCTATTACGCCATGAACCGCGACCTTTGGGACGATCTGCCGCCCGATATCCAGGCCGTGTTCGACAAGGTCGGCCGCGAGCTGATCCGCTTCGAGGGCGACACCATCTCGCGCCAGTCCGATGCCTGGCGGGCGGAATTCCGCAAGCAGGGGATCGAGGTCTACGATCTGGCACCCGAGGTGATCGACGAGACCACCCGGCGGCTGACGCCGATCCGGCAGACATGGGCGGAGCTGTATGAAAGCCGCAATCTGCCGGCCGGGCGCGTGGTCGATGCCTGGGTCGCGGCGCTCAAGAAACACGCCCGGGCCTGAGGGAGGGCGGGGGGTTGGACACGCTCGACCATCTGATCGGCCGGCTGGAGGCCCTGTTCGAATACGTCGCCATCGTGCTGCTCGCGATCATGATGCTGATCATCACCATGGATGCCGGCGGCCGCTATCTCTTCGCGGCGCCGGTCTTCGGCACGCATGAATTCGTCGAGTTCTATCTGATGGTCGGCGTGGTCTTCCTCGGCATCGCCCAGTTGCAGGCCAGACGCGGCCATGTTGCGGTGACTTTCGTCTCCCGTAACTTCCCGCGGCCGGTCCGCCGGCTGCTGGAGGTCGTGTTCCTGGCGGCGACGCTCGCCGCCGTCACCGGCATCGGCTGGATGGCGGTGGAACAGGCCTCGACCAATCTCATCCGCGACCGGGTGATCGCGACGCCCTTTCCGTTCAGCCAGGTGCCGATGCCGGTCTGGCCGTCCTGGGTGCTGGTCGCAGCCGGCGTGATCCTGCTCTGGCTGCGCATGGCGCTGCAGCTTCTGCGGTGCCTGATCTCGGGCGAGAGTCCCGAAGAGACGGGTAGTGCCATCCACTGAGGGCGGGCTCCACGAGCCCCTGCCGCACGGGACATCGCCCCCATGTTCGACATCGTCTTTCCGATCATCCTGTTCCTGGTGACCCTGGTTCTGGGGATGCCGATCGGCTTCTCGCTGATCGTCGCCGGGGCCGCGGGCATCTGGATCAATGCCGGCTGGATGCCCCTGCTCGGCATCCTCAGGGCCGAGCCCTACCGCCATGCCTCGTCGTTTCTGCTGACCACCATTCCGCTGTTCATCCTGATGGCGGAGCTTCTGGCCCGCGGCACGGTGGTGCAGGCGATGTTCCGCTGCGCCTATGCCTTCGTCGGCCATCTGCGCGGCGGGCTGGCGCTGGCGGCGGTGGGCGCCAATGCGGGCTTCGCCGCACTCAGCGGCTCCAGCACGGCTGCCGCCGCCGCCATGGCGCGGATCTCGATCCCCGAGATGCGCCGCTTCGGCTATGACGACCGGCTGTCGCTCGGCACCGTCGCCATCGCGGGCACGCTCGCGATCATGATCCCGCCCAGCCTGGGGCTGATCATCTACGGCATCCTGACCGAAAGTTCGATCGGCCGGCTGTTCGTGGCCGGCATCGTGCCCGGGCTGCTCTCCGCCACCGGCTTCGTGATCTCGATCATGATCTGGGTGCGGCGGGATCCTTCGATTGCGCCCCAGGTGGTGCGGACAGCCTGGCCGGAGCGGGTGCGCAGCCTGACCGCGATCGGCCCGGCGATGCTGCTGGTGGTGTTCGTTGCGGGCTCGATCTATTCCGGTGCCGCGACACCGACCGAGGCGGCGGCGATCGGCGCCATGGCGGCGCTGGTGATCAGCGTCGTCTTCGGGGGGCTGCGTGGACGGGACATGCTTGCCGCCTTCCGCTCATCGATCCGCAGCACCGCGCTGATCTTCACCATCATCATCGGCGCGATGATCTTCGGGAAATATCTTGCCATCACCCGGCTGCCCCAGGATCTGCTGGAGACGATCGTGGCGCTGAACATCCCCGGCTGGGCGATCATCGCAATCCTGATCGTGATCTATCTGATCCTGGGCTGTTTCCTGGACCAGCTGGCGGTGATGCTGCTGACCCTGCCGCTGACCTTTCCGCTGGTGGTCGGCCTCGGCTACGACCCGATCTGGTGGGGAATCGTCCTGACCAAGACCTCGGAGATCGGCCTGGTGACACCACCGCTCGGCCTGAACAGTTTCGTGGTCTCGGCCTCCGCCGATGCGCCGCTGGAGAAGACCTTCTCCGGCGTGTGGCGGCTGCTGATCGGCGACATGATCGTATTGCTGCTGCTGCTGCTGTTCCCGGCACTCTCGCTCGGCCTGCCCGGCTGGTGGTACGGTCCGTGACGCCAGGTGCCCCCAAGGGAGGAGAACGACGGATCATGTCGACGGCCGCCATCAAGACCGCCCGGCGGGTTTTCGAGGTGCTGGAGTATTTCGACGAGGTGAAGCGGCCGTTGACGCTGCGCGAGGTCTCGGCCCATTTCGGCTATCCGGTGTCGAGCACCGCCGCCCTGCTCAAAAGCCTGTTGCAGCTGGGCTATGTCGACTTCAACCGGCCGACCCGCACCTATATGCCGACCATGCGCGTCGCCATGCTGGGCGACTGGATCCAGGCCTCGCTGTTCGGCGAGGGCCGGATCCTCAGGCTGATGCAGTATCTGAACGAGATGACCGGCGAGATGGTGAGCCTCGGCACCCAGTCGGACATCTACATGCAGTATGTCCACGTGCTCTATTCGCGCGAGGGTCTGCAATACCGCGTGCGGCCGGGCACCGTGCGCTCCATGACCCGCTCGGGCTATGGCTGGCTGCTCCTGAGCGCCATGCCGGATGCCGAGATCGACAAGCTGCTCCGGCGGGTGAACATCGAAGAGGATGATCCCGCCCGACGGATGACGCTGGAAGAGCTGATGGTGCCGGTCACCGAGGTCCGGCAGCTGGGCTATGTCTATTCCCGCCACACCGTCACCCAGGGGGCCGGGGTGATCGGCATGCTGCTGCCGCCGCAGAGCTATGGCCGCCGCTTCACCATCGGGGTCGGCGGCCCGGTCGACCGGCTGGAAGAGAAGCATGACATGATCCTGGCCCTGCTGCGCGAGGCGATCCCGCGTTTCCTGCCGGGATGAGCTGCGCCGCCACCGGCCGTTTCCTAGCGCCGGACGGCCTGGCGGGTCGCGGCGACCGAGACGAAGCCCGCGGCGGCGGCCGAGAGCGGCGATCCGCGGCGCCAGGCGGTGGCGACCTGGATCGCGGGGAGGTCTTCGGCCACGCCCCGCGCCTCTATCTTGTCGCCTTCCAGCGACCAGGGCCGATAGGTGAGGTCGGGCAGGATCGCGACACCGGTGCCGGTGGCGACCAGGCTGCGCACCGCCTCGACCGAGCGGGTGCGGAAGGCGACCGGCGGGCGGATGCCCAGCCGGCGCCAGACCACCTCCGACGCCTCGGCAATCTCGTCGATGGTCAGCAGCACATGGGGCTCGGCGGCGAGGTCGCGCAGGCTGACCCGTTCCTCGGCGGTCGCGGCATGGCCGAGCGGCAGCCAGACCCGGTAGGGGGAGATTTCCACCACCTCGATCTGCAGGGCGGAACTGCTGCGGCCGGGTGCGAGCACCATCACCGCCACGTCGAGTTCGCCGCCGACCAGCAGGTGTTCCAGATAGTCGCCATTGTCCTCGACCGTCTGGACATCGACATCGGGGAAGGCGCGGCGGAAGCGGGCGAGCAGATCGGCGAGGACATAGCCCGCAACCAGCGGGGTCACCCCCAATGCCAGCCGGCCCTTCAGCACCGCGCTTTCGCCGCGGATCGCGCGCCGGGCATCGGCGACATCGGCCAGGATGCGCCGGGCATGGGCCAGAAACTGATGCCCTTTGAGCGTGGGGGCCACACCGCGGGCGTGACGCTCGACCAGAGGAAAGCCCAGATCGATCTCCAGCCCGCGCAGGGCCTCGGTCACGGTCGACTGCGAGATCGACAGCGCCTGGGCGGCGGAGGAGATGCTGCCGCGTTCCACGATCGCGACGAAATACTGCAGCTGGCGCAGCGAGAAGGCCATGCGGGTCGGGCTCCCGGGGGCGGTGCGGCGGGCCCGGACATCATGACGCGGGGCGATGCGGGATGGGAAGACCGGCACGCGGTCCGTTGGCCGGGGATGCGCCGGGCGTTGACCAGGAACCCGCTGAAGCGTTGAAATTTCCCGGCGCTCCTTCTACAGCTTGAGCCGAGCCCCGCCGCGGCCCGTCCGCGGTTCCCTTCCCCCTCGGATGGTGAGCGGAGATGAGCGAAACGGTGTCCCCCGAGAACGAGCCCATCCCCCAGGTCGCTCCCGTCTCGCCCGCCTCCGACGAGGCGTCGGTCTTCCGGGGCAGCCTGCCGCTGGCGGCGAAGCTCGATCGGGCGCGGATGGAACTGCTCGATCTCTCGGCGCGCAACCGCCTGCTGAACCTGCCTCAGGCCCGGCGCAGCCGCATGCTCGACATCGTCGACGAGCGTGCGGCCGAAATCTACCGGCTGCTGGTGGGCGAGGGGCGGCGCTTCTCCTTCCTGCCCGGCCGCGAGGCCGGGGACGATCCGGCGGAAGAGGCTGCGGCGGAGGGAGATGTCCCGGCCCTGACGCAGCCTGAGGACCTGGCTGCGGATCCAGGCGGCCCGGCCGCCCGCCACACCGACACGAAGCTCCAGACCCGTCTCGGGTCGGAAGGATTGCAGCGCCGCCTGCTGGATCTGCACCTGGATGCGCGCACCCTGGAGGAAGAGCAGGGCGTCAACATCCTGTTCCTGGCCCTGGGCACGCTGGTCTGGACGGATCCTGCCGCCGGCGGTCAGCTGCGCCGGGCGCCGCTGGTGCTGGTGCCGGTGCAGCTGGAGCGCGGCAGCGCCACCGAGCGTTTCCGGCTGGCGGCACGGCCCGAGGACGTCGCGACCAATCTGTCGCTCGAAGCCTTCCTGGACCGCGAACACGGTATCACCCTGCCTGCATTCGACGCGGAAGCCGAGGGCGAGACCGATCCGTTCACGGCCTATGTCGCGGCGGTCACCGAGGCGGTTCATGGCCGCAAGGGCTGGGAAGTCCGGCCCGACGAGGTGATCCTCGGCTTCTTCTCGTTCTCCAAATTCCTGATGTATCGCGACCTGGATCCGGCGGTCTGGCCCGCGGATGCGCCGCTGACCGACCGGCCGCTGATCCGCGGCCTGCTGGACGAGGGTTTCGGGGTCGAGGATGTCGATTTCGATGAGGACGTGCCGGTCGATCCGCTGATCGGGCCCGAGGATCTGGTGCATATCGTCGATGCCGACGCCTCGCAGACGCTGGCGATCCACGAGGCGCGGCGCGGCCGCGATCTGGTGATCCAGGGCCCGCCCGGCACCGGCAAGTCGCAGACCATCGCCAATGTCATCGCCGCCGCGGTCGCCGACGGCAAGACCGTGCTGTTCGTGGCCGAAAAGATGGCGGCGCTGGAAGTGGTGAAGCGCCGGCTGGATCAGGCCGGCGTGGGCGAGATCTGCCTGGAGCTGCACAGCCACAAGGCGACCAAACGGGCGGTGCTGGAGGATCTGAAGCGCAGCTGGGAGCTGGGCACGCCCAGGATCGGTGATGACGAGACCCTGTTCCATCGCCTGGGCCGCAGCCGGGCGCAGCTGAATGCCCATGCCGAACGGCTGCATCGCGAACTGGAGCCGACGGGGCTGACGCCCTATCAGGTGATCGGCGAGCTGGTGCGTCTGCGCGCTGCCGGGGTGGCACCGGCCGATTTCGATCTGGCGGAAGCCGCCCCCGGCTGGAGCGCTGCCGAACGCGCGGCCCTTGCCGCGACGCTGGATGATCTCGCCCGCCGGATCGAGGCGGAGGGCCCGCCCGCGACCCATCCCTGGCGCGGGGTGGGGCTGGATGTGATCAGCCCGCTGGATGCCGACCGCCGGCTGGCCGAGATCGCGGCGCTGGAGCGCGGGCTCGCCGGCTGGCGCGAGGAGGCGGGCGCGATTGCCGCGCTGCTGGACGTGCCGGCCCCCGTCACGCTCGACGGCAGCGGACGGCTGCTGGCCCGGGCGGAACGGCTGGCGGCGGCACCTGATCTGCCGCCCGCGGTGTTCCTCGATCCGGTCTGGTCGGTGGCGGCCGACGATGTGGCGGTGCTGGTCCGGACCGGACTTGCGCTGCGTGATCAGGCGGCACGGCTGAGGCCGGGGCTCGCGCCCGCGGCGGCGGGACTTGCGATCGCTGATCTTCAGGCGGCGCGCGACCGGCTGACCGTCCTGCCCGCAGGTTTCGACACGGCGGCCCGCGACCGGCTGGCCCGGGTGACGGCGGCGCTGCCGGCGGTGGTGGAGGCGGCGAGCCGACTGGCCGGCCATCTGGGGCTGCCGGTGCCGGAAACCCTGCGCGAGGCCGAGGCGCTGACCGGCTGCGGCAAGGCCGTGGCGGAAGCCCCGGATCTGCCGGCGGAGCAGCTGGCGGCCGGGGTCTGGGAGGAGGAGCGGGCAGCGCTCACCGATCTGGTCGAGACTGTGCGTGCCGCGCATGACGCCCGTCTGGCGACCGGAGACATCTTTACCGAGGCCGCCTGGTCGACGGGGCTGGCCGAGGCCCGACAGGCGATCGCCGAGGCCGGCGGCAGCCTGTTCCGCATCTTCAGCGGCCGCTGGCGGCGGGCGAACCGGCTGGTCAAATCGATCCTGACCGGACCGAAGCCCGAGGATGGCGAACTGATCCGGCTGCTCGACCGGGTGATTGCCGGTCAGGCGGCGGCGGCAAGGGCAGAAGCGGGCGACGCCCTGGGCCGTGCCGCTTTCGGCCCGGTCTGGCGCGGTGCGCGCAGCGCGCCCGAGCGGCTGGAGGCGATGCTGGCCTGGGTGAACGGCCCGGCGGGCGACGCCGCGACCCGCCGGACCGCCGCAGCCTGTGCCGACCGGCCGCTTGCCGGCGATCTGGCCGCACGTCTCGCGGCGGCGGTTGCGGCGGTCCGTGACGATCTAGACCGGCTGGCGGAGGATCTGGGGGCGGCGGCCCCCGCCCTGCTCGGCACGGATCTGGGAGGGCAGCGGGCCCTGCTGGCGGCACCGGCCCTGCCGCCGGTGGTTGCCGCCGAGGCCGTGGTCGACATGGCCTTCGCCGCCCCGGCGGGCACCGCCGGCGAACGGCTCGCCGCCCTGGACGATCTGCTGGAGATGCGCCGGCGCGAGACCGTGCTTGCCGATGCCGCAGTCACCGGCCGTGCCGCCTTCGGGCCGCTCTGGCCGGCGGGTGATCGGGCGGTGGCGGATTGGGATGCCATCGCCCGGGCGGCGGCCTGGCTGGCGGCGGAGCCGGATCTGCGCGCGCTGGCGGCACGTACGCCCGATCGTGCCGGGCTCCGCAGCCGTACCGCAGCGCTGGTCGAGGCCGGCCACGGCATCGTAGACCAGGTGGTCGGGTTGTGGTCCAGGCTCGCCTTCGATCCCAGGGCCATGTTCGGGGAGACCGGCATTCCGGATCTGGATCTCGATGTGCTGGCGGCCCATCTTCGCGGCTGGCTGGCGGCACCCGAGGGGCTGCCCGCCTGGGCCGCGATCGTCGCCGCGGCACGTGCCGCACGCGCTGCCGGTCTGGCACCGCTGGTCGACCGGCTGGAGGACGGCCGGCTCGACCGGGCCGGCGTGATGCCGGCCTTCGGGATGGCGGCCTATGAGGCGATCTGGCAGGCGATGACCAGGGCCGAGCCGGCGCTGGCCGGTTTCGACGGCACAGCCCAGGACGGGCTGGTGCGAAATTTCGCGGCGCTCGACCGGGCGCGGATCGACCTTGCACGGTCGGAAGTTCGGGCCGAACATGCCCGCGGCCGGCCGCGGGTCAACGGGCTCGGCCCCGTCGGCGTGCTGAGGGGAGAGCTTGCCAAGAAGCGCCGGCACATGCCGATCCGCCAGCTGATGAGCCAGGCCGGACCGGCGGTTCAGGCGCTGAAGCCGGTCTTCATGATGAGCCCGCTGTCGGTCGCCCAGTTCCTGGAACCGGGTCGGATCGGCTTCGACCTGCTGGTGATCGACGAGGCCAGCCAGATCCAGCCGGTCGATGCGCTGGGGGCGATCGCGCGCTGCCGGCAGATGGTGGTGGTGGGCGACGAGCGCCAGCTGCCGCCCACCGCCTTCTTCGCCCGCATGACCGCCGATGCGGCGGAAGCGGACGAGGAGGACGAGACCACCCGGATCGCCGATGTCGAAAGCATTCTGGGGCTTTGCGTCGCCCGTGGCCTGCCCCAGCGCATGCTGCGCTGGCATTACCGCAGCCGGCATCAGTCGCTGATCGCGGTGTCGAATCACGAATTCTATCAGGACCGGCTGCATGTGGTGCCGAGCCCCTATGCCGGAGAGGCCGGGCTGGGGCTCGATTTCATCCATGTGGCCGACGGCGTGTTCGAGACCGGCGGCAGCGGCACCAACCCCGCCGAGGCGCGCCGGGTGGCGGCGGCGGTTATCGAACATGCCCGCACCACCCCCGATCGCTCGCTGGGCGTCGCGACCTTCTCGGTGCGCCAGCGCCGGGCGATCCTGGACGAGCTGGAAGCCCTGCGCCGCGCCCATCCCGAGACCGAGGCCTTCTTCAACGCCCATCCGGCCGAACCCTTCTTCGTGAAGAACCTGGAAAACGTCCAGGGCGATGAGCGCGACGTGATCTTCATTTCGGTCGCCTATGGCCGTAATGCCCAGGGCTATATGGCGATGCGCTTCGGTCCGGTTGGGGCAGAGGGCGGTGAGCGGCGGCTGAACGTGCTGATCAGCCGGGCGAAGCGGCTCTGCCGGGTCTTCGCTTCGATCACGGACGAGGACATCGATCTGGAGCGGGCGCGCGGCCGCGGCGTCGCGGCGCTCAAGACCTTCCTGCGCTATGCCCGCACCGGCAGCCTGGAGGTCGCCCGCCGATCGGGTCGCCCGGCCGACAGCGTCTTCGAGGAACAGGTCGCAGGCGCGCTGCGGGCGCGCGGCCACATCGTCCATGAACAGGTCGGGCTTGCCGGCTTCTTCATCGATCTGGCGGTGGTCGACCCCGACCGGCCCGGCCGCTATCTGCTCGGCATCGAATGTGACGGCGCCGGCTATCACGCCGCACGCTCGGCCCGCGATCGCGACCGGCTGCGCCAGGCGGTGCTGGAGGATCACGGCTGGATCATCCATCGCATCTGGTCGGCCGACTGGTTCGCGCGCCCCGAGGGGCAGCTGACGGCGGTCGAGGCGGCCATCGCCCGGGCCCGCGAGATACTGGAGGCCCGGAGCGACGGCGGCCCGGCCGCGGCTGCGGATATCATGCCTGAGGATGTGGCGCTGGCTGCGGAACTGGGGCTTGAGGGCCGCGCGGACGACCTGCCGGCAGAGGAGGAACATCTCACCCCCGCCTATGTCGAGGCAGACCCCGAAGTGCCGGCCGAGCTGCAGGGGATGGAGCTGCATCAGGTGACGCCGGCGAAGCTGGCGCCGATGGTGATGGCGGTGGTGAAGGTTGAAGGACCGGTGCATCTGGACGAGGTGACGGCGCGGCTGCGCGATGCCTGGGGGCTGGGCCGTGCCGGGGCCCGCATCCAGGCCGCCGTGCGCGCCGCGGCATCCTATGCCATCCGCCGCCGCCATCTGGTCGAGGAGGGCTGGTTCCTGAGCCTTCCGGGGGAGGCGGTGCGTATCCGCGATCGCAGCGCCGTGACCTCGGCCGGTCTGCGCAAGCCTGAACTGCTGCCGCCGGCCGAGATCGAGGCCGGGCTGATGCGGATCGCGGCCGAAAATCTGGGCGTCACCCGCGAGGAGATGCAGCGCCAGCTCGCCCGGATGCTGGGCTTCCGCTCGCTGAGTGCCGGGTTGCGGTCGGTGACAGAAGACGAGATCCGCCGGCTGATGGAAGGCCGCCGGCTGATGGAGCGCGACGGGCTGATCGTCGCGGCCGACCCGGCGCCGTGACATCTCCGTGACCTGGAGATCTGACCGGAAGTTGTAATGGTTCGATCACAGCCATGACTTCCGCGGCATGGTACACCCTCCGCGGACGCTGACAGGCGGCGGACGGCCCGTGAGGCCGGCACTGTATGTCATGTCTATTAAATTGAAAGTTGAAATCACGGTCTGGTTCTTGCCTATTATGAGCGGGTGTCGAATGAACGCGATCAACGGCGGCGACGGCATTCGTGGACGAGCGTCAGCGGTCGGAATGCGCCACGCTCTCACAAGGGGAAGCGGTCCCATGCTGGAATTGCATCGTGTGCGGCTCTATGCCCGGAGCGGCCAGGGCGGCGTGTCTGCGGTGGTGATCCTGGGTGCGGACAATGCCTGCGAGGTTGCGACGAGGCTGGATGAACCGGCGACGACGACCGTTGCCGTGACCCCCTCGCTCAAGGCCGATGCCCGGCTCGACGTCTGGCGCGACGGCATGCGTCAGGAGGTGGACGGGACCGGCCTGCTGGCGGCTGCCCATGTCCTGCTCGGCCGCGACGGCCGCGGCCCGATCCGTTTCGAGACCGGCGGCCGGGTGATCCCGGTGCTGCGCGAGGCCGACGGCCGGCTGCGCTATCGCGCGACGCTCTCTCATGAGATCGTCGGCCATTTCGACGGTGCCGAGGTCCTCGCGGCTCTGGGCGTGCCGCCGATGCGGGTGCCGGGTGATATGCCCTTCGGCCTGGCCGCGACCCGCCGCCGCATCCTGCTGGTGCCGATCGAGGATGCTGCGACGCTCGGCGCCATCCGCCCTGCCTTTACCCGCCTTGCCGCCTGGAGCGCCGCCCACGAGCAGGCGCCGGTGCTGGCCTATGCTCCGGCCCATGGCGAGATGGGCGGGGCCGATTTCATCGCGCGCCTTTTCGACCCGCTGGCCGGGCGCACCGAAGAGACCCCTGGACCTGAAGCTGTGGCAGCCCTGGTCGGCACGCTTGCCCGTCGTGGCCTTGCAGGGGGCCTGCGCCCGGTCGCGGTGGCGCAGGGGCGCTTCAACGCGCCGGTCGTGGCCCTTCAGGCCCGGGCGGAGCTGGTCGTCTCCGAGACCGGTGCTGCCAGCCGCTCCGGGCTCAAAGTCTGGGTCGGCGGCGAGGTGCGCCATTTCGGCTTCGCCGCCATGGACGGGCTGGGCATTGCCGGCGCCGGGCTTGGCGATCTCAAGCTGGGCGCCTGACGGCTTCTGCCGGCGAAGCGAGGTCGTCCGGGTAAAATCCGGGATAAGCGAGCAATCAGAACGTCGCGTCGACGGTGGATCCGGGATATAAGGCAATGCCTTCCATATCTCTCCAGCCGGATTTCGCCCGAGAGGATGACCTTGTCCCGACATGATATGAGTTCCGCGGGCGCGCAGGTGCAGGATCACCTCAGAACCGCGGGACGCATGATTGCGCTGATCTTGCCCCTGTTGATGATCCTGGGGCCGGGGCCGACCGATGTGGGCGCCTCGTTGATTGCGCTTTTGTTCCTCGTCCATGTCGTCGTCACTCGGGACACGGTTGCGCTTCAGGCGTGGTGGTTCCGGCTGGCGCTCGTTCTTTGGGTGTTCATGCTGGCAACGGCGCCCTTCGCGCTGGCCAGCGTGTCCGAAGCCTTCGGGCGCGGGATCACCTTCCTCAGATTCCCGATGCTTGCCGCGGCACTCGGCTTCTGGCTGCTGACCGAGCCGAAATGGCGCGACCGCTATATGGCGGTTCTGCTGGCGATCGTTCTGTTCAGCGCAGCCTGGGCGCTGGTGGAATGGTACTGGGCGACCAGGGTCGTCCAGAGCTATTCGCATCCCCTGCGGCTGACTGGCCCGTTCGATGACCGCAAGATCGGCATCTTCCTGACCAAAACGATGTTCCCCTGCCTGGGCTTCGCCCTGGCCTGGGCAACGGCCGGATCCACGCGGCGGCTGATCCCGGTCGGCATCGGCCTGCTTGTGGTGCTGCTGGCGATCGTCATGTCGGGGGAACGCAGCGCCTTCCTGCTCTGTGGCCTCGGCATGCTGATCTTCATCTTCACCGTGCCGATCGCCGGCATCCGGCGGTTCAAGAGATATGCGATGCTGACGGCTCTTGTCGGCGGCGTCGGCGTGTATCTTGCCTCGCCAGCGACCTTCGACCGGCAGATCACCTCGACCCTGGATACCCTGTCGCGCCTGTCGATCACATCCTACGGCCTGCTGTGGCAATCCGGCGTAGAAGTCGGCGAGCTGTCACCGGTAATCGGGGCTGGTGGTAAGAATTTCCGGGATGTTTGCCCGGAGATCCGCTCTTCCAACATAAAATTCCGCGGTGCCGATTATTCGAACTACCTGGAATTCTGCTCCACTCATCCGCACAACACCTATGTTGAGATGTTTGCAGAGCATGGGGTGATCGGCATCGTAATCTTTCTGCTGCTGCTTGGCGCCTTTGTGGCGGCTTTCCGCAGACAGAAGGTCGATCCGGTGGCCATGGGCGCAGGGCTCGGCATGCTGCTCACGCTGTGGCCGATCGTGCCCCATGGCGGCTTCTTCAACAACTGGAACGGCGTCGTGTTCTGGTCCCTGGTCGGGCTGATGGTCAGCCGGGTGGCGACCCGGTGCGCGACGGCGGCGCCGGCCGGGCGATCCCACGCCGGCTGATCCCCACCCGGCCGATACCCTCCCGCTCCGGCTTGCATCCCTTCAGCCGCTTGCGGAATAGTAGCTGCGCGGGAGAGTACCTATTGGCACCGGACGGGGTGCGTATCGGGGGTGACATGAGGCTGGCCAGGGTGAAGGGGCGTGGGGTGCAGACGGCACTCCGCAGGGCGGTCGTGATCGGCCTGGTGGCAATGATGCCGGCCGGTGCGGCCCTGGCCTGGACGCCGCCGCAGGGCTTCGCCACCGCTGCCCATGCCTGGGAAACCGGCGACTATGCCACCGCCCGCAGCCTGTTCGGCCGGCTGGCGGAGGCCGGCGATGCCCGTGCCGCCTTTTACCTGGGGGTGATGGCGGAACAGGGGCAGGGTGGGGAAGCAGATCCGGCGGCGGCTGCCGCCTGGTATGGCCGCGCCGCCGATGCCGGCGACGCCCGCGCCGCCTTCAACCTGGCTCGCCTGCTGGACCAGGGCGCAGGCCCGGCCCTGCCGGGAGATCCGGCGCGAGCGGCGCTGCTGTATGAACGGGCGGCGCGCGCGGGCATCGTCGCCGCCGATACCGGGCTTGCCCTTATGCAGCTCGACGGCCGCGCCGCCGGGGGCGATGCCGACGCGGCGCGGGCCCGCCTGCTCCGCGCGGCGCGTGCCGGCGACGGGGCAGCCGATCACGCCCTGGCGCTGCGTGCGCTTGCGGGGGACCCGCCGGACATGGTGGAAGCGGTGGCCCGATGCCGCCGTGCCGTCGCGCGCGGATATGCGCCGGCGCGTGCCCTGCTCGATCAGCTGTCGGCTGCCGCGGATCCCGGGCTTCTGCAAGCTGCGACCGCGCGGGAGCCGGTGCTCGACACGCCGGGAAACTGAGACCGGCGCCATGTGGCGCGGCCCTACACCTGATGCGGGTGTCGTCGTGGACGCTGACCGCGCCCCGGTCTTCTGCTAGCCTTGTTTTGCGGGTGGCCGGGGGGACCCATGGTCACCGCATCGGGCAGTATGATGACGTGGCGGTATGGTGGCGGACGAGAGCGCATCGGAAGTTCTGATCATCGAGGACGACGCCCTTCTGGCCCGCCTTTACGCGGAACAGCTCCGTGGCGCCGGCATTCCTGCCGTGGCCGTGGGGACGGCGGCAGCCGCATTCGAACGGATTGCGGCGACACCGCCGGCGCTGGTGCTGCTGGATCTCAGCCTGCCGGACGCCAACGGGCTCGATATTCTGGCCGATCTGCGCCGCCGGGGTGGCTGCGACGTGGTGGTGGTGACCGCCCATGGCTCGGTCAATGTTGCGGTCGAGGCGATGCGCGCCGGCGCCCACGACTTCCTGGTGAAGCCGTTCCCGCCCGAGCGCCTGGTGGTGACGGTGCGCAACGCGCTGGCGCTGGGCACGCTCACCCGGCTGGTGGACCGCATCGGCGAGCGCGAGGCCTATTGCGGCATGATCGGCCGGTCGCTGGTCATGCAGGGCATTTACCGCATCATCGAAGGGGCGGCACAGAGCCGCGCCTCGGTCTTCATCACCGGCGAAAGCGGCACCGGCAAGGAGCTGGCGGCCGAAGCGCTGCATGCCCGCAGCCCGCGCGCCCGCGGGCCTTTCGTCGCGCTCAACTGTGCCGCCATCCCCCGCGACCTGATGGAAAGCGAAATCTTCGGTCATGTCCGTGGCGCCTTCACCGGCGCCCATACCGACCGGGAAGGGGCTGCCACCCGCGCCCATGGCGGCACGCTGTTTCTGGACGAGGTCTGCGAGATGGATCTGGCGCTGCAGAGCAAGCTGCTGCGCTTCCTCCAGACCGGGGCTTTTCAGAAGGTCGGCTCGGGCGTGACCGAGCGGGTCGATATCCGCATCGTTTCCGCCACCAATCGCGACCCGCTGGTGGAGGTGGAGGCCGGACGCTTCCGCGAGGATCTCTACTACCGCCTGCACGTCGTGCCCATCCATCTGCCGCCGCTGCGCCAGCGCGGCGATGACGTGCGTCTGATCGCCCGCCATCTTCTGGACGATCTCGCGGCTCTTGAAGGCAAGGGATTCCGTCGCATCGATGCCGCCGCCGAAGCGGCGCTGGCGGCCTATCGCTGGCCGGGCAATATCCGCCAGCTCTATAACGTGCTTCACGGTGCGGTGGTACTGAACGACGGCGAGGTCCTGACTCTCGACATGCTGCCCGCCCAACTGCGCGAAGCCGAGGCGCTGTCGCTCAGGGCGGCCACGGCGGGTGCACCGCCGCCTGAACTCGATTTCGAACCGGTCGCTGATGGCGAGATCGACGACGCGGGCGATCTCGACTCCCCCAGCATCTATGGCGCGGAGGGCGAGATCCGGCCGCTCTGGCAGGTGGAGCGCCTGGCTATCGAACGCGCAATCGATCTCTGCGGCGGCAATGTGCCGCGTGCCGCCGCCCTGCTCGGCATCAGCGCCTCCACCATCTATCGCAAGCGTCAAGCCTGGTCCGAGGCGCCTGCGGATCACTGATCCGCCCGGTGGTCAGCTGCCGCGCAGCCCGGTGAGGCAACGGGGGCGGCCCAGAGCGGCGCCGCTGGCCCGGGCGAAGGCATGGGCGGTGCGCATTGCCCCGCCGGCAGCCAGGATCATCGCCCCCGCAAGCCCGGCCGGCGTGGCGGCGTTCTCGCTGCCGGCAGCAGTCCCGATCAGCGTGGTGGGGGCGAGGCATGGTGCCGCCGCCAGGGCGCGCGATGTCGTATGACCGTCAGCTTGGGGCGATGGGCGCCCGATCGGGCCATGGTCCTGCAATGGCTGGCAGATCACCTGTGCAATTTCGGCGAAGAGCGTGCAGGCGAGTTCCGCCATCCCGCCCGAGACCCGGGGGTCGAACACCGGGCCCGCCAGATCGAGATCCAGGCGGCGCTGGCCGCTGGCGATCATACGGCCGGCGATCCGCTCGACCTCGGCTGCCGCCGCTTCGGCCAGGGAGATCGGCTGCGGTGCGGCCAGGCGATCGGCGGCAGCGTTCAGGACGCGGGCGATGACCCGGGGCGCAATGCCCGCATCCTGGAGCCCCGGCCGCGGCCGGGGGGCGCCGTTGCCGAGGGCTGCGATGCGCGATCCGACGGCAGCGAGACCGGCGATGAGGCCAAGGGCCGAGAGCGTGGGCGCCACGCCGTATTCGCGCGGCAGCGGCAGCCGCCAGGCGACATCCAGGCCGCCTGCGACAGGGGCGGCTCCGGTATCGGCCACCAGCATGGCCACGGAACGGGCCCCGCCCTGGCGCAGCCGGCGCGCCAGATCCTGCACCCCGTCCGTTTCGGCAGGTTCGGGCAGGATGATCGCGAGATCGACCGGCAGATAGGGGCGGGCGCCGTCCCAGGTCGGGCGGACCAGCACCTCCAGCCCATAGCAGCGCCGCCAAAGATCGGCCGCCGCGGCTGCGGCAGGCATCAGCGGGGGGGCGGCGCTGAAAGCGATGCGGCCGTGGATGCCGGCTGCCGCCGACACCGGCAGGGGGGCGGCTTCGGGGGCGACCAACCCCGCAGCCAGGCGCACCGCCCGGGCCAGATGATCCAGATCATGAGCGGTGAGATCACGGCCGGCTGCCGGCATCGGCGGCACATCGGCCGGCCGGGCAGGCGGGCCGATGCGGCGCGCGATCACCCGGCCGCAGGCGTCGGTGACCCTGACCCGGTCGGCCGACAGAGTGGCGACGTCGCCCGGACGCAGCCCCACCGACACCGGATCGGCGCCGCTCAGCAGGCGTTCGTCACTGGCAACCAGGCCGGTATGGTCACCCGCAGCAAAGCACAGCGCCGTCTCGCCGCGGGCGACGAACATCCGGCGGGGATCCTCGTCGATCAGCAGGGTGAAGGACATGTCGCCGCCGGTGCGGTCCATCAGCCGGCGCAGCGACAGCTCGGCGCTGTGGTCTCGCTGATCCAGATCGGCGAGCAGCCCGGCGAGTGCGGTGTTCCGGCGCAGATCGGCGGGGCTTGGCTCCACAAGGCCGTCGCCCAGCCCCAGCCGGCAGATCGCAGGCGCAGGGCCGACGATGCCAAGAGTCGCCTGCCCCAGGCGAATCAGCCGGGCATCCGGGCGTGTGGAGACTTCACCCGGAAGCTCCGGGCCGATCGCGGCCAGACCGGCTGCGGCACCAAGCGTGGCGAACATACGGGTGTCACGCCGCACGATGCGTGCCGGGTCCAGCTTGTCCAGTGCAGAATGCAAACGGTCACCGACCGGTTTGCCGTTCAGAATGCCGATCAGCGCGCTCATGGGGGGTCTCGCTCGAAAAAGGGGCGAACCATGTGGTCCGGTTGCCCCTCTTCTGGCAAACCCCGTGCCATGCCGCCGGCATATCACTGCGCAATCAGCTTGAAAATCCGGTCATTTGCCGGTGGTGACAACACGCCAAAGCGTGCCGCCGGTATCATCGGCGATCAGCAGGGCACCGGCGCGGTCCACCGCCACTCCGGCCGGTCTTCCCCATACCTGCGCAGGACTTCCGCGCCCGCCGTCGTCCAGGCGGAAACCCGAGGCGAAAACCTCGTAGACGCCGTCATCCACCGGTGTGCCGTCGGCGTCGAAGGGCACGAAGGCGACGACATAGCCGCGGGGCTCTGCCGCATTCCAGGACCCGCGCAGGGCGACAAAGGCTCCGCCGCTGTATCGTTCCGGGAACATTGTGCCATCGTAGAACGTCAGTCCGATCGGTGCAGAATGCGCCTGAAAACGCAAATCGGGGGTGATCATACGCGTCAACCGCCCCTCGTCCTGCCCCTCCAGCCCGGGCTGGACCACCGGGTCGCCACCGGCACCGGGCCAGCCATAGGGCCAGCCGTAGAAGCCGCCTTCCTCAACCCGGGTCAGATAGTCGGGCACCAGATCGTCGCCCAGCCCGTCGCGCTCGTTGACCACGGTCCACAAGTCACCGGTCGTCGGATGGAGAGCCATCCCTACCGGGTTGCGCAGTCCGGTCGCGAAGCTCTGGCCTGCATCCCCCGGGCGGTCGAAGCGGCGGATGGTGGCCCGGGGTTCGGGCTCCACCCCGACATTGCCGCGCGAACCGACGGAGACCCAGAAGCCGTCGGTCTCCGGATCGAGCTGAAGGCCGCGGGTCCAGTGGCCGCCGGCGCTTCCCAGCGCATCGGGCGGGGTCATGGCTTCGGGGTCGGCGGTGATGCGGGTGTCGCCGGGGCTATAGGGCCAGCGCCAGACCCCGTTGGTATCCGACACCCAGATCGTGCCCTCACGCAAGCCGATGCCGTGCGGGCGGGCCAGCCCGTCGATCAGGGTTTCGCGGACCTCTGCCCGGCCATCCCCGTCGCCGTCGCGCAGCAGGGTGATCTTTCCGGCCCGGCTCTCGGCCAGCAGCACATCGCCATTGGCCGCGACCGTCATCACCCGGGGATGATCCAGCCCTTCGGCGAAAAGGGTGGCGCGAAAGCCCTCGGGCACGCGCAGGGCCGCCCCCTCGGGCCGGTCGATGGTTTGCGGCGAATTCGCCGGGCTTGGGGCATTGCCCGGGGCGGGGAGGCGATCGGCATCGACCCGAAGCCGGGTTCCCGGCGCCGGATCGGCGGCGGCAGCGGTCTGGCCTGCCAGACACAGGGCCAGGCCGAGTGTCAGCCCGGCCCGGGCGATGGAGGTGGTGGCGGTCATGGCGTTTCCCTCGTCTCGGAAGTGTCGCCCGGCCGCCACCATGGTTGGGGTGTCCCTCCTGGTCAGGCGTCGGCCGCGGCGGCATAGCGGGCGAGGCCCGCATCCAGATCGGCGATCAGATCGGCCGGATCTTCCAACCCGGCATGAATGCGCAACAGGGGGCCGCGGCCGGTCCAACGGTCGCGGGTGGCGGTGCGGGCCCGGCGCGGGTCGACCGGCAGGATCAGGCTTTCATAGCCGCCCCAGGAAAAGCCCATCTTGAACAGGGCCATGTGGTCGACCATCGCCGCGATCCGGTCGCGGCTGCCCGGCTGAAGCTCTACCGCAAACAGGCCGCTCGACCCCTTGAAGTCGCGCAGGAAGGCCTCGTGGCCCGGGCAGTCGGGCAGGGCCGGATGCAGCACCCGACGCACCATGTCGTGCCCGGCCAGGTGCCGGGCAAGGGCCAGGCCGGTTTCGCGGTGCCGTGCCATGCGCACCGACAGCGTGCGCAGGCCGCGCAGCGCCAGATAGCAGTCGTCCGGCCCTGGAGGGGCGCCGATCTCGCTTGCCGCCCGGCGCAGCGCCGGGAAGGCCTCTTCGGTGGCGGAAAGCACGCCCAGCATGGCATCGGAATGGCCGACCAGATATTTGGTGCCGGCCTCCATGACCACATCGACCCCCATGGCGAGCGGCTTCAGATAGAGCGGCGTCGCCCAGGAATTGTCGAGCGCGGTACGCACGCCCGCGGCCCGGGCCGCGGCGATCATGGCCGGCAGATCGGCCACCTCGAAGGTGAGCGAGCCCGGTGCTTCCAGCATCAGCAGCTTCGTGTTCGGCCGGAAGTGATCGGCGACCGCAGCGCCGGCCATCGGGTCGACATAGGTGACGTCGACACCGTAGCGGCCGAGGAACTGATCGGCCAGCGCCCGGGTCGGCTCGTAGACGTTGTCGAGCACGACCACATGATCGCCTGCGCTGGTGAAGGCGGTGAGCATCGCCAGGATCGCCGTCTTGCCCGAGGCGAGCGCGATGCCCCGTACGCCGCCCGCCAGTTCGGCATAGGCGTCTTCCAGCGCATGGGTGATGGGCGTGCCGTAGCGGCCGTAATAGACCCCGCGGGTCGGATCGGCCGCGGCCTTCGCCAGCGCGTCGAGTGTGGGGAACAGCACGGTCGAGGCGTGATGCACCGGCGGATTGACGATACCGTGATTGGCGAAGGGATCGCGCCCGACATGAACGATCCGGGTGTCGATCCCATGCTGATCGTCTGTCTGATGGCTCGTTTCCGCGCGGGGGCGCGTCTCGTCGGACATGGTGCGGGCTCTCCTCGATCCGTCCTTGCGGCGCGCGGTCGCGCCGTCCGGCGCATTTCACCGCGAGCCGCTGCCGGTGACAACCCGGCTCGACGCGGCAGGGCGCACGCTTGCATGACGATTGACCGGTGTGCTACCAACGAACAGGGGAAGATGTGGAGCTTTCAGGATCGCGTCCGGGGGGGTGCGATCCGCGGATCCGGCGGGAGGGCCGCAGGACAACCGTGCTCCGCTCGAAACGACGCATGTCGGACGGCCGTTTCGCATCGCAGGCCCTGGGGGCAGCATGCGCACGTCCGGAGTCCGCCGGTCAGGCGGCATCGACCTGCAGATGAGGGGCTTTGCGATACACATGTCGATCAAGACCTTCGTGGCCGCGCTTGCGGCTACCGTCGCCGTCGCGGCGCTCGGCGCGCCCGCCCATGCCGGCGCGACGCTGGATGCGATCAAGAAGAACGGCACGCTGCGCTGCGGCGTGAACACCGGTCTGCCGGGCTTTTCGGCGCCGGACAGCACCGGCCGCTGGAGCGGCATGGACGCCGACTTCTGCCGTGCGGTCGCGGCCACCATTCTGGGCGACGCGGAAAAGGTCCAGTTCGTGCCGCTGTCGGCCCAGGCACGCTTCACGGCGCTGCAGTCGGGTGAAATCGATCTCCTGTCGCGCAACAGCACCAACACGCTGACCCGCGATGCGTCGCTCGGCCTGTTCTTCGTCGGCACCTGGTTCTATGACGGCCAGGGCTTCCTGATCACTAAGGCCGCCGGTGTCACCAGCGCCAAGCAGCTGGACGGCGCCACTGTCTGCGTCCAGTCCGGCACCACCACCGAGCTTAACCTCACCGACTACTTCCGTGCCCATGGCATGAAGCTGCAGCCGGTGGTGTTCGAAAGCTTCGAGGAATCGTACAAGGCCTATTTCTCGGGCCGTTGCGACGCCTACACCACCGATATTTCGGGCCTTGCCTCGCTGCGTTCGGTGAACGCGCCGAACCCGGACGACCACATCATCCTGCCCGAGGCGATCTCGAAGGAGCCGCTGGCGCCGGCGGTCCGCCGGGGCGACGAGGAATACTTCACCATCGTGAAGTGGGTCCGCAACGCCATGATCGAGGCCGAGGAATACGGCATCACCTCGAAGAATGTCGATGAGATGAAGGCCTCGTCCGAGAACCCGGTCGTGCGCCGCATCCTGGGTGCGTCGCCCGGTATGGGCCAGACCCTGGGTCTGGACGACGAGTGGGCCTATCGCCCGATCAAGCAGGTCGGCAATTACGGCGAGGTCTTCGCCCGCAATGTCGGCCCCGAAAGCCCGCTGAAGCTGGAGCGTGGCCTGAACGCGCAGTGGAGCGACGGCGGCGTGCTGTACGCCGACCCGATCCGCTGATCGTCCGCACGGCGACGCCGGCAACCGCATGGGTCAGAGGGGGGCGTGATCGGCTGATCGCGGCCCCCTCGGCCGTCTCGGGCTGCTGTTCGTGATGCGCCACCGGTGGACTCCGGCCGCCATGACGCATCCGCGACGAGCGAAGGGCTTCCAGAGCCGATGACCGACACCAGCCGCCGTCCGGGCACCTCCGCCCCGGATGGCACGCCGCCCCGTCGTTCCATGCTGAACGATGCAGGCGTGCGCGCGGTGTTGTTCCAGATCATCGCCATGGCAATCGTGATCGCCATCGGCTGGTATCTGGTGGGCAACACCCTGCACAATCTTGCCACCCGCAATATCCAGACCGGCTTCGACTATCTGAGCCGCGAAGCCGGCTTTGCGATCGGCGAGACACTTATCCCCTATAATGCAACCGACACCTATGCCCGGGCTCTCTGGGTCGGCGTGATCAACACGCTCAAGGTGTCGCTGATCGGCATCGTGTTCGCGATGCTGATCGGCGTGGTGATCGGCGTCGCCCGCCTGTCGAGCAACTGGCTGCTCGCCAAGCTTGCGACCATCTATGTCGAGACGCTGCGCAACATCCCGGTGCTGCTGCAGCTGTTCTTCTGGTACGGGTTGATCACCGAGGTCCTGCCGGCGCCGCGCCAGGCGCTGCAGCCGATCGAGGGCGTGTTCCTCAGCAATCGCGGCTTCAAGATGCCGGCACCGGCCGACCATCCGGCCTGGTGGGGGGCGCTGATCGCGCTGATCGTCGCAATCCTGGCCGTGCGTTTCCTTCTGGCCCGCGCCCGCAGGATCCAGGCGGCGACCGGCGACCGGCCGAAGACGCTGATCCCCTCTCTCGCCCTGCTGATCGGTCTGCCGGTCGCCGCCTGGGCGGTGATGGGCGCGCCGCTTGCACTCGACATGCCGGAACTGCGCGGCTTCAACTTCCAGGGCGGCATCTCGGTCTCGCCGGAATTTGCCGCACTCACCCTTGGCCTCACGCTCTATACCGCCGCCTTCATTGCCGAGACCGTGCGCTCGGGTATTCAGGCGGTGGGCAAGGGCCAGTGGGAGGCTGCGGCCGCGCTGGGCCTGAAGCCCGGCGTCACCATGCGGCTGATCATCCTGCCGCAGGCACTTCGGGTGATCGTGCCGCCGACCACCAGCCAGTTCCTGAACCTGACCAAGAACAGCTCGCTCGCGGTCGCGATCGGCTATCCGGACATCGTTTCGGTGGCCAACACGACCCTGAACCAGACCGGTCAGGCCATCGAGAACATCGCCTTGATCATGCTGGCTTACCTGACGGTCAGCCTGTCGATCTCGGCATTCATGAACTGGTACAACAAGCGCATCGCGCTGGTGGAGCGCTAGGCCGATGACCGCTCAGACCATACCGGAAAAGACGGCCGTCGAACGGCCACCCGCGGCGACGGTGGGACCCATCGCCTGGATCCGCGGCAATCTGTTCAACACCTGGTACAACGCGCTGATCACCGTCGCCATCGCCTGGGCGCTGATTTCGTGGCTGCCGGGGCTGATCGACTGGGCCTTCGTCGATGCGGTCTGGGGCCGTGCGGCACCCGAGGCCTGCAAGGCGGCGGAAGGGGCCTGCTGGGCCTTCATCCGCGAGAAATACCGCCTGATCCTGTTCGGCACCTATCCTTACGAGGAACAGTGGCGGCCGCTGGCCTCCATCCTGATCTTCGTGACGCTGGTTGCCGCCAGCGGCTACCGGAAGTTCTGGAGCCGGAAACTGGTCTATGTATGGGGCGCGGCGCTGCTGCTGATCTGCCTGCTGATGTGGGGCGGCGTCTTCGGCCTGCCTCTGGTCGAAACCCGGCTCTGGGGCGGTCTGATGATCACCCTCGTGCTGTCGGTCTTCGGCTGCGGCATCGCCTTTCCCATCGCGGTGCTGCTGGCGCTGGGGCGGCGGTCGAACCTGCCGATCATCAAGGCCCTGTCGGTGACCTATATCGAGCTGATCCGCGGCGTGCCGCTGGTGACGCTGTTGTTCATGGCCTCGGTCATGATCCCGCTCTTCCTGCCGGAAGGGCTCAACATCAACAAGCTGCTGCGGGCCCAGATCGCGATCATCATGTTCGCGGCCGCCTATCTTGCCGAAGTGGTGCGCGGCGGCCTGCAGGCCATTCCCAAGGGGCAGTACGAAGCGGCCGATGCGCTCGGCCTCGGCTACTGGCAGAAGATGCGGCTGATCATCCTGCCGCAGGCGTTGAAGATCAGCATTCCGTCGACCGTGAACTCGTTCCTGTCGACGCTGAAAGACACCTCGCTGGTGGTCATCATCGGCATCTTCGACCTGATGCTGGCGACCCGTGCGGCGCTGAACGACGCGCCCTGGCGGACCTATTTCGCCGAGGCCTATGTCTTCGCGGCGCTGGTCTACTTCGTCTTCTGCTTCGCGATCTCGCGCTACAGCCAGTGGCTGGAGCGGTATCTGGGTCGCGGTGCCCATCGTTGAGGGAAGGATCGATCCGATGACCAATCAGACCGACATGGCCGCCGGCGAGATGCCCGAGGCCACCGGGCCGCGGGTCGCCTCTGCCCGCGGTGCCGACACCATCATCCGGCTGGAGCACGTCAACAAGTGGTACGGCCAGTTCCACGTGCTGCGCGACATCAATCTTGATGTCGCGCGTGGCGAGCGCATCGTCATCTGCGGGCCGTCCGGTTCGGGCAAATCGACGATGATCCGCTGCATCAACCGGCTGGAGGAACACCAGAAGGGCAGCATCGTCGTCAACGGCGTGGAGCTGAGCAACGACGTCAAGGCGGTTGAGAATATCCGCCGCGAGGTCGGCATGGTGTTCCAGCACTTCAACCTGTTCCCGCATCTGACCGTGCTGGAGAACCTGACCCTGGCGCCGCTCTGGGTCCACAAGGTGCCCCGCAAGGAAGCCGAGGCGACGGCGATGTCCTATCTGGAGCGCGTGCGCATTCCGGATCAGGCCAAAAAATATCCGGGTCAGCTGTCGGGCGGGCAGCAGCAGCGCGTGGCGATCGCGCGCTCGCTGTGCACCAACCCGAAGGTCATGCTCTTCGACGAGCCGACCTCGGCGCTGGACCCCGAGATGATCAAGGAAGTGCTCGATGTGATGATCGAGCTGGCCGAGACCGGCATGACCATGCTGTGCGTGACCCATGAAATGGGTTTCGCCCGCACGGTCGCCGACCGGGTGATCTTCATGGATCGCGGCGAGATCGTGGAAGAGAACGTGCCTGAGGAATTCTTCCTCAACCCGCAGAACGACCGGACCAAGGCCTTCCTGGGGCAGATCCTCCATCACTGAGCGATCTGCAACCTCTGGCTGTATCCAGACCCCCGGCCCATCCCAGGCCGGGGGTTTGTATTTGAAAGGACCCGAGAATTTTCCAACCCTTGATCATGGATCCGGCTTCGGGCGATACTACCCCCATGCGCGCCATGGTTGATGACAGGCCGGCCGAGCCCGGCATGGCTGCCGAAGGTTCCCCGCTTTCGGGCAGCTTCACCTCCGGACGGTTCGATCCCGGCTCCGGCCCCGTTCTTCATGTCCAGTCCTGGCCGGGCGGCGATCCGGCCGGCCGGCCGCTGCTGCTGACCCATGGCACGGGGTATTGCGGGGCGACGCTGGAGCCGGTGGCGCTGAGACTTGCGGGTCATGCCTCGGGCGTGTGGAGCTATGACCGCCGCGGCCATGGGGCTTCGGGCCGTACCCCCGGCGATTACGGCTTCCGGGCCTTTGCCCAGGATCTGATCGCGCTGGCCGATGCCATGGGCTGGCGGGACATCGACGTCCTGGCGCATTCGGCAGGGGCCACCGATGTGCTGCTGGTGGCGGCGCTCCGGCCGGAGCTGTTCCGCCGCATGGTGGTGATCGAGCCTACGATCTCGGAACCGGGTGCCGGAGAGGAGCCCGAGCCCGAGGGCTGGGCCTTCGGGCGCGGCCTGGTCGAGGCCGCCGGACGGCGCAAGCCGCGCTTCGCCGACCGTGAGACGGCGCGCGCACGTTTTGCGTCGCGCCCGCCCTTCGATGTCGTCACGCCGGCGGCGCTGGATCTCTATCTCGACTGGGGCTTTCGCCGCGACGGCGTGGAACTGGTGCTGGCCTGCGAGCCTGAAACCGAGGCCGACATTCTGGGGCCGATCGCGCGCGCCATGGGGAATGCCAATAGCGGCGATCCCGCGGGCGATCCCTTCCTGCTGCTGCACGACCAGAATGTGCCGGTGCTGGTGGCGAAGACCGCCCGATCGCATCCGGTGTTCCAGAACATGTCGGCGATCGCGGCCCGGCACATGCCGGGCACCCGCGATTTCGTCACGCTGGATACCGCCCATCTGGCGGTGATGGAAGCGCCGGACCAGGTGGTCGATCTGGCCCGGCCCTTCCTCTACGGCTGATTTTATCTGCGCCGGCGGTTCAGGCGGCGAGCAGCCCGGCCAGACGCTCGCCGGCGATCAGGGCGGCCCCTATATCCCAGTCACCACCGCCATCGGCAACGAACAGGCCGGCCCGGCCGGGCACGGCTTCAGCCATGGCAACCGCATCGGGTGCCTGGCCGGCGACCCGCCACATGCGGGTCAGGACCTGGCCAGCCGTGTCGGGCAGGATGGCGGTGACCCGTGCCGCCGCCGCCGCGATCTCGTCGGGCGAGAGCGGAGCCGCAGGCGCGGCCGCACGTGCCGCCGCCCCCGAGGCGGAGGTTGCGACGGATCCGTCCTCGTGCAGGGCCACCAGCCAGCCGCCGTCAGAGGTGCCGCGCAGCACGGCGCGGCCGTCCTCGGCCAGTACCACATCCGTCGGCCGGCTGCGGCAGCTCTCGGGCGTGATCCGATCCGGGCGGAGCTTCAGGCGCAGCGACACCGCCGGGCGCACCGACAGATCAGCCTTCAGCCAGCTGCCGGCGACATCCCGGGCAGGGCCGGCGGCGATCGCCATCAGCCGCCCCGCGATGCCATAGCCGGGGGCGCAGGCAACCCGGAATCCGGCCTCGCTTTCCTCGGCACCGACCGCGGCCACGCCCTCGCGCAGGTCGACGCCGCGCTCCCGGGCCCGGCGGCTGAGCGTTTCGGCGAAAAGGCCCGGGGCAAGCACGCCCAGCCCCTGAGGCAGGATATCGGCCGCCCCCTCCGGGGCGGTCGCCGTGGTCACCAGGCCGGCGGCCTCGTCCTCGCCCAGCAGGCGGGCGAGGGCGTCCCGGCCCCCGGTGCCGATCAGTCCGCAGATGCCGTCGAGATCACGCCCGGCACCTGCCGTCGCCTCCAGCACCGTCACCCGGAAGGCCTGCCGGCGCAGCCCGATCGCGGCGGCAAGGCCGACCACCCCGCCGCCGACGATGACGACGTCGCAATCCACCAGCCGGCTCATCCTGCACGCTCCGTTATGTCGTTAACCTGTCCCCGTCCCGCTGCGGCCAGCATGCCGAGCGGCACCGGCATGGCCGGGCTCTCGCCCTGGCTGGTGCCGAGGCCGGCGAGCGGCAGGGCGCCGAGGGCAGCGATCAACTCGGCCAGAACGCCCGCACGGCCAAGGCCGCCGGCGCGGGCCAGATCGACGCCCAGCACCGCCGCGGCCCGGCCCAGCCGGTCCAGGCGATGGCGTGCCGCAACCTGCTTCAGCCGGCCCAGCGTCAGCCCGCTTGCGGGATCGATCGGGGCGTCGTCGTCCTGGGCCAGAACCCAGCCGGTGGGGTAGGGATGGTCGACGGCGATCTCGGCACCGGTGCGCCGGTCGTGGGAGAGCAGGGGCGTCATCCGGGCGAGTTCGATCCGCGCCTCTGCAATGCCAAGATCCGAAGCGACGGCCAGGCCCGCCGCGGCACCCAGCCGGTCGGCAACCGCCGGGCGCGGATGAGGGCCGGCCTCACCCGCGACGTAAAGTCCCGGGCATTCCGGCACCCGCCCTTCGGCATCCAGCTGGGGCAGGAAAGCGCGCCGGTCGGGATCGAAGCCGAGCGCCACGCCCGCCGAGGCGAGCAGGCGGTGATCGGCAATCATGCCATGTCCGACGCCGACGGTGTCGCAGACGATCTCGCGGGTCTCTCCGCGGCCGTCGGTGGCGATGATCCGCTCGACATGACCGTCGCCCTCCACCCTGAGGCGGGTGATGCCGGTCAGCACGGGAACGTCACGGCCGACCAGGCGCAGCCAGCGGCTGAGCCCCGTACCCGGGCGACCGCTTTCGGCCCCGATCGGGCCGCGCCGCCAGGGATCGGGATCCAGGTCGATCACCGCGGTCAGCCGGCGGCCGGCGCGCACCAGCCGGTCGGCGACCTCGTAGAGGCCGGGGCCACCGCCGATCAGCACCGGGCGCTGGCCGATCGTGGTGCTGCCGGCCTGTTCGGGGGCGCGGTAGAGCGTGCCCAGATCGGTGACGCCGGAAAGCTGGCCGCCGGGCAGCGGGATCGGCCGGGTCTCGGCACCGGTGGCCAGCACCAGCCGGTCGAAGGCGAGGCGCGAAATCCCGTCGCGACCGGCCAGGAGCACGGCGCCATCCTCGATCGCCCAGGCGACATGGCCGGTGATCAGGCGTACGGCGCTGCGGATGCGGGCGGCACGGCCACGGAAGCGCAGGAAATCGACATCGCCGGCAGGGGAGCCGGCATCCGCTTCCGAAGCGCCGACGAAGGCACGGCCGCCCCAGTCATCGGCAGGGGCAACCACGATCGGCTGGAGGCCATGAGCGAGGAGTTTCTCGGTGGCTGCCAGCCCCGCCGGACCGGCGCCGACCACCACTACCCTGCGGCCGGCCGGGGCTGTCCCGGCCTGAATGGTTTCGCCGATGGTCATGTCGGGGCCTCCCCAAGCGGGCCGGGCACGATGTTCGACAGGTCTGCTCCCTCGGTCAGAAGGCCGCCGGCACCGGCATTGCGGCCGCGATCACTGCCGGTCAGGGCCAGATTGGCGGGCATGGGGCTGCGTTCCTGCCGGAACACGCCGAAGCCGCCGCGCTGATAGGTCTGCATGGCCTTGGGGTGATCCAGATTGGAGCAGCGCGCCCAGAGCCGTGTCGGGTGATAGCTCCAGGCGATGTCCACCACCTGGTCGAGCAGGAAGCCGCGGAAGCTGCGGCCAACATATTCAGGCATGAGTCCGTGATACGCGATTTCGATGGAATCGTCTTCCGCCCGTCGGTCGAGTTCGGCAAAGCCCGCCGGCACGCCGGCGACATAGAGCACGAAGATCTCGATCTTCTCGTCGGCGAGAATGTTGCGGATGGCGTCGTCGTCAAGGGCCAGGCGCTCCGGACGGAGCTGGATCGCCTGGGCGCCGGCATGCAGATAGCGGTAGAAATGGACCGGCATGTTCCAGGCCCGGAGCAGGGCGTACTGCCCCGAGGGCAGCTTGCCACGCCCATGGCGGTCCGGCGGCGAGGTCATTTCGAAGTAGGTGACGACAAGTTCCGTCATCGACGCTTTCTCCACGCGCGGTGGCGACCATCGCCCCGCGACCCGGTCAGGCCGGCCGTCAAACCGGAACGGTCGGACGGGCGGTATCGGAAGCCACAGGCTCCGGCGGCTCCGGCGGTTACCGGAACACGAAAGGCCGGAACACAAAAGGATCGGGGCGCGCCGGCGGCGGCTCGCGATCCGCGGCAACATGAGCGGGGGATACGAATTCCGGTGTCGGCAGCGGTTTCGGCTGCCGCTGCCGTTCGGGCCGATACCGTACCGGCTGACACCATTATGGTCGGGGCAGGGATCACCGTTCGATCGGCAGGCTTTCGTCCGACCCCCAGTCTGCCCAGGACCCGTCATAGACGGGAACGTCGCGCTTGCCGAGCAGATACATGGCCAGCGCCAGCATGCCGGCGGTGACGCCCGATCCGCACATGGCGATCACCGGCTTCGACGGATCGATTCCCGCGGCCAGGATACGCGCCTCCAGCCGGTCGGCATCCAGCACCGTGCCCGACATGGGGTCCAGAAACTCGGTATAGGGCAGGTTCAGTGCGCCGGGCACATGGCCTGCGCGCACGCCCGGGCGCGGTTCGGGTGCCTCGCCGCGGAAGCGGTCGGCGGGGCGCATGTCGACCAGCTGGGTGCGGCCATCGGCGATGGCCCGGGCGACCTGATGGCGGTCTTTGACCAGCAGGTTGTTGACCCGTGCGGTAAAATGACGCTCCCGCGGCGGTTCGGGGCGTTCCTCGACCACCGGGCGGCCCTCGGCCAGCCATTTCGGCAGGCCGCCATCCAGGACGGCGACGTCTTCATGGCCGAAGACGCGGAACATCCACCAGGCGCGGGCGGCGCTGCGCAGGCCGATCGCATCATAGACGACGATCTTCACGCCATCGCCCAGGCCAAGCCGACGGACCCGCGACGAGAACTTCTCGGGCGCGGGCAGCATGTGCGGCAGATGGCTGGTGGTATCGGCGATCTCGTCGATGTCGAAGAACACCGCGCCGGGGATGCGCAGCTTCGCATGCTCGGCCCGCGGATCGCGGCCCTCCTGCGGGAAAAACCAGGACGCATCGACGACGCGCACATCCGGCGCATCAAGGTGGTCGGCGAGCCAGGCGGTGCTGACCAGGGCGTCGGGCTTGGCATAAGGCATCGGGGGCAGCGTCCTCCGTGGTTCTTCCCGGGCCGGATCGGTCGATGGCGCCTGGCCCGACCCCGGCCGGCGCCGGTCTCGTCCAATTTTGGGCAGGTGTTGCGGCCCCCGGGGCCGGCTTCCCGCCACCTCGTCGGGCACATGATACCGGACCCGCGGCGGCACCGCCACAGCCGCCCGCCGCCCTTGCACCGGCTTTACGGCGACGGGACGCTCCTGCATTCTGAACGTCACACGTTCACGGCCCCCCGGAGACCAACGCCATGACCGAAACCGCTGTTGCCGCGGCCCGCACCTTACCTTTCCTGCCCGGCGACCCGGTGCCCTGGTTCCAGGGGGATTGCGCCGGCAATCCGAACTTCGCCTTTTCCACCGTTGCCGGCCGCTGGTCGGTGCTGGTGCTGCTGGGGTCGGCCGCCGTGCCGCAGCTGGCTGCGGCGGTGGCGTCGATTGCCGGTGCGGCGCGGCTCTTCGCCGATCCGGGGCGGACCTGCTTTTTCGTCACGCTGGATGCGACGGACCGGACCCCGGGGGCGGAGGGGGCGCCTGCGCGCCTGCCGCTGCATCTGCCGGGTTTCTATGCCTTTGCCGATACCGACGGCGAAATCTCGCGCCGCTATCGCGCGATCGACCCTGCGGCGGATCCGCGCAATGGCCATGTCGCCTATCGGCCTTTCTGGCTGCTGCTTGATCCGACGCTTCGTGTGGTCGCGACCGGCGGCATGGAAGACACGGCCCGGCTGCTGGATCTGGTGGCGCAGCTGCCGGCCCCGGCGGCCCATGGCAGTGTGGTCGCCGAAGGCGGACGGATCCTGACCGTGGCGCCGGCGGATGATGCCGGCCAGCCCTGGGCGCCGGTGCTGGCGGTGCCGCGCGTGTTCGAGCCCGCCTTCTGCCGCCGGCTGATGGCCGAATACGACCGGCTGGGTGGCGAGGAAAGCGGCTTCATGCGCGAGATCGGCGGCCGCACGGTCGAAATGCGCGACTACGGCCACAAGCGCCGTGCCGACTGCCTGATCGAGGATGAAACACTGCGTGCCGGCATCCGGGCGCGGATCGAACGCCGCTTGCTGCCCGAGCTGCAGAAGGCCTTTCAGTACAAAGCGACGCGCATCGAGCGCTACATCGTCGCCTGCTATGACGGTGACGGCAGCGGTGGCTATTTCCGCCCGCACCGCGACAACACCACCCGCGGCACGGCCCATCGCCGCTTCGCCGTGACCATCAATCTGAATGCCGAAGATTACGAGGGCGGCGAACTGCGCTTCCCGGAATTCGGCGATCGCCGCTATCGCGCCCCCACCGGCGGTGCGGTGGTGTTCTCGTGCAGCCTGCTGCACGAAGCGCTGTCGGTGACGCGCGGCCGTCGCTTCGCCTGCCTGCCCTTCCTGTATGACGACGACGGCGCGGCCATCCGGGCGCGCAATGCCGAATTCCTTGAGGATCCGCAGCTGGCGGCGGTGGCGCGGGGGGCCGCGGCTGCCGGCTGATCAACCGGCGAAGGCGATCACGACCCGCCGGTTCTGGCGCCCCTTCTTTTCGATCTTCACCACCTCTACCGCACCGATCTCGCCGGTGCGGGCGACATGGGTGCCGCCGCAGGGCTGAAGATCGACATGGGGGGCGTCGGCGCCGGCGGTTCCCGCGCCGATCCGGACCAGCCGCACCCGGCCGGCGCCGCGCGGCGGCTGGACCGACATGGTCTTGACCAGATGCGGCGCGGCATCCAGCTCGGCATCGGTGATCCAGTCGGTCTCGACCGCGTGATCGGCCCGGATCAGGGCGTTCAGCGCTTCGGTGATCGCCTGCTTGTCGAGATTGGCCTCGGGCCAGTCGAAATCGAGCCGGGCGCGATCGGCGCCGACCTGGCCGCCGGTGACCGGTGCGACCACGATCGCCGAGAGCAGATGCAGGCAGGTATGCAGCCGCATATGCGCGTGGCGACGATCCCAGTCGATCCGGGCGGTGACATCCGTGCCGATGGCGGGCGGCGCCTCGGCCCCGGCGGCGTCCAGGCGATGGACGATCGCGTCGGGCCCCCCGTCCATCCCGGATGTCTGGCCCTTCACCGCTTCGGTCACCGTCCAGACACGGCCGGCCTCGTCGGTCAGCCGGCCCGTGTCGCCCGGCTGGCCGCCGCCGGTCGGGTAGAAGACGCTCCGGTCCAGGATCACCCCACCGTCTTCGGTGACGGCCACCACGCGGGCGGTGCAGCTTCGGGCGTAGGGATCGTTACGGAAGACAGGATCGGTGGCAGGCATGGACACGCTCCGGTTTCAAACGGGGGAAACCGGAGCTTGCCGCGAGACGGCTCAGCGGTCCAGCCAGGAGGGAACCGGCAGGTTCTTCGACCGCAGGAACTCGGCGTTGAACAGTTTGCTGGTATAGCGCTGGCCGCTGTCGCAGAGGATGGTCACGATGGTGTGGCCAGGGCCCAGCGCCTCGGCCATCTTCACCGCCGCGCCGACATTGATCGCCGAGGAACCGCCGAGCAGCAGCCCTTCTTCCGAGATCAGGTCGTAGAGCATGGGCAGGCTTTCCTCGTCGGTCACCTGCACGGCGCCGTCGAAGCTGACACCGTCCAGATTGGCGGTGACCCGGCCCTGGCCGATGCCCTCGCTGATCGAGCTGCCCGATGATTTCAGTTCGCCGGTGGTGACCCAGGAATAGAGCGCCGAACCCATCGGGTCGCCCAGCCAGCACTGGATGTCGGGGTTGCGCGCCTTCAGCGCCATGGTGATGCCGGCAAGCGTGCCGCCGGTGCCGACCGCGCAGACGAAGCCGTCGATCCGGCCGCCGGTCTGCTCCCAGATCTCGGGACCCGTGGTCTCGAAATGGGCGCGGCGGTTGGCGACGTTGTCGAACTGATTGGCCCAGACCGCGCCGCCCGGCTCGCTCTCGGCCAGTTCGTTCGCCAGCCGCTCCGACACGCGGACATAATTGTTCGGGTCCTTGTAGGGGACGGCCGGCACCTGGACCAGATCGGCGCCCAGCATGCGCAGGGTCTGCTTCTTCTCTTCCGACTGGGTCTCGGGGATCACGATGGTCGATTTGCAGCCGATCGAATTGCCGACCAGCGCCAGACCGATGCCGGTATTGCCGGCGGTGCCCTCGACGATCCGGCCGCCCGGGCGAAGGGCGCCACGCTCCAGCGCATCGCGCACGATGTAGAGCGCCGCGCGATCCTTGACCGACCCGCCGGGGTTCATGAACTCCGCCTTGCCGAGGATGGTGCAGCCGGTGCGCTCCGACGCCTGGCGCAGCTTGATCAGCGGCGTGTTGCCGATCGCATCGGCGAAGCCGTTCATGATGGTCATCTGAGGGGGTCCCGTTGGTTCTGCATCGCGGCTCATTCTGCGGCACGACGCCGGAAAATTTTTCTGTCGCATCCTACCAATGGCGATCGATGTGGATCAAGCCGGGGTGCCCGGCAATTCGTCATGGCAGGAGTGTTGTTTCGGAATATAAGAACGCCCCGCCCTTGGGGAAAGGGCGGGGCGTCAGGATCCGGGGACCCGGCCGGTTATTTGTCGGGGGCCGCCGACTCCTTTGCCGGCGCAGCGGTACCGAGGCGTTCTGCGGTTTCCTCTTCGTCCCAGTCGGGCGGGACCGGGAAGCCGCTGAGAGGGCCGAGCGGCCGGGCATCGCGCTTGAAGGTCGGCTCGCTCAACATGTAGAGCGCTTCGAGCTTCGCCAGATCATCGAGTGCCGAGCGGTGGATGCGTTCATAGCCATGGGAGGCGTCGATGCCGAAGCAGACCAGTGCCGTGCGCAGATCATTGCCGGCCTCGATGGCAGAGGCACTGTCGGAGCGGTAGTGGCGGAAGACGTCGCGCTGATGCGAAATGCCGTTATCGGCGCAGAGCGCCAGCAGCTTGCGGGTCAGGTGGAAGTCGAAGGGACCGGCACTGTCCATCATCGCCACGGTGACGCCGGTCTCGCGGCTGGCCTGGCCGGGCGCCGTCGTGCCGTTGTCGATGGTCACCATCTCGGCGATTTCGCCGTGCAGGATCGACGAGGCACCTGAGCCGACCTCTTCCGAGATGGTGAACAGCAGATAGGTGTCCACCGGCGGCTTCACGCCGGACCGCTGCACGGCCTCGGCGGCGGCGAGCAGGGTGGCGACACCCGCCTTGTCGTCCAGATAGCGGCTGTTGATGAAGTCGTTGGGGCCGATTTCCGGGTTCGGGTCGACGGCGATGATGTCGCCCACCCGGATGCCGAGGGCTTCCAGGTCGCGTTCATTATCCGCCAGCGCATCGACGCGCAGTTCGACATAGTCCCAGCCGACCGGCAGCTTGTCGATCTCGCCGCCGAAGGTGTGGCCCGATGCCTTGAGCGGCAGGATGGTCCCGCGATGGCGGCCGTCATCGGTGAAGATGGTGCAGCGCGCGCCTTCCGAGAACCGCGCCGACCAGTGGCCGATCGGCACGACCGACAGCCGGCCATTGGGCTGCAGGCGCTTCACGATGGCGCCCAGCGTGTCCAGATGAGCGACCAGCGCCCGGGCCGGATGGCGTTCGCGGCCGCGCAGCACGGCGCGGATGGCGCCGCGGCGGGTGAGGTCGAATTCGATGCCCAGCCGTTCCAGCTCCTGGCCGACCATATGAACGATGCCGTCGGTATAGCCTGAGGGGCTGGGCGTGTTCAGCAGGGCAAGCAGGGTGTCGAGCAGGTAATCGCGATCGATGCGGATGCCGGCCTCGGGGCCCTGGCCCCCCTGGTCGCGTCGGGTCGCGTCGTTCATGCCGTCTCCTCGGTCTGGGCCGGCGTGCCGCGCCGGCGGGTGGCCGTCTGTGGGAACAGGAAGTCGATGAAACGTTCGGCGGTCGGCTGCGGCTCGTGATTGGCAAGGCCTGCACGCTCGTTCGCCTCGATGATCCAATAGGCAGGCTGATCCGCGGCCGGGACCATGAAGTCCAGCCCGACCACCGGGATGTCGAGCGCCCGGGCGGCGCGGATGGCCGCTTCGGCCAGCGCCGGATGCAGTTCGGCGGTGACGTCGTGAATGGTGCCGCCGGTGTGCAGATTGGCGGTCTTGCGCACCCGGATCACGGTGCCCGCCGGCGGCACGTCGTCCATGGTCCAGCCGGCCTCGGCGACGGCGCGTTCGGTTTCGGCATCCATCGGGATCCGGCTCTCGCCGCCGGTTGCGGCGGCACGGCGGCGGGATCGGGCCTCGATGAGGGCGCGGACGCTGTCGGTGCCGTTGGCGGTGATCTCGGCGGGCTTGCGGATCGCCGCGGCCACGACCTCGCCGTCGATGACGATGATTCTCAGATCCTCCCCCTCGACGAAGGTCTCGACCACGCCGGCCATCCCCTGTTCGGAGAGGGCGCGGCAGGCGCGGGCCAGGGTGTCGGCATCGCGGATATCCACCTGCACGCCGCGGCCCTGCTCGCCGTCGACCGGCTTCACCACCACCCGGCCATGGGCGGCGAGGAAGGTTTCCGCCCGGGCGAGATCGGATGCGGTGACCTGTTCGGGCACGGACAGCCCTGCCTCGGCCAGCACGTCGCGGGTGACCCGTTTGTCCTGGCAGCGGCTCATGGCGATGGCGCTGGTCAGTTCGGTCAGGCTTTCACGACAGGTGATCGAGCGGCCGCCGGAGGTGAGGGTGAAATAGCCCCGGGCGGCGTCCAGCACCTCGACCGCGATGCCGCGGCGCCGGGCCTCGTCGACCAGGATCCGGGCATAGGGGTTCAGCGCGTCCGAAGGCGAGGGACCGATGAACAGTTTCTCGTTGATCGGGTTCTTGCGCTTCACGCAGAACACCGGCACCCGCTGGAAGCCCAGCTTCTCGTAAAGCGCGATCGCCTCGGCATTGTCGTGCATGACCGAGAGATCCATATAGGCGCGGCCGCGGGCGAGAAAATGTCCCGCCAGATGGAGGGTGAGCGCCGAGCCCACCCCCGGCAGAGAGGCCTGCGGATCCACCGCCAGCGCCCAGAGGCTGGCACCGCCTTCGGGGTCGCCGAAGGCTTGAACGTGATCGACCCCCATCACCGTGCCGATGATCGCCCCCGACGCGGTCTCGACCGCCACCAGCTGGGTGACGGTGCGCGAGCGGCGGAAGGCGAGTGCCATGTCTTCGGGCACCGGCACCATGCGCCGGGCGGCGTAGATCCGGTTGACCTCGGCGACCTCGTCGGCCGTGCGCACCCGGCGGATGGTGAAGCCGCGGCGTCGCGGCGGGGCCGGGCGATAGCGATCCATCCACAGCCGGTAGGTGTGCGACGGGTCGAGGAACAGCTCTTGCGGAGCAAGCGACAGCAGCACATGCGGCTCGGCCAGATAGAGCGCCACATCGCGCTTGCCTTCCTCTTCCATGCGGATGGCATCGGCAAGATGGTGGTTGTCGTCGAAGGTCTGGCCGAAGATCAGCCGGCCCCACCCCATGTCGACCGTCGATTCCTGACGGC
Source organism: Tistrella mobilis (assembly GCF_041468085.1). Lineage (NCBI taxonomy): Bacteria > Pseudomonadati > Pseudomonadota > Alphaproteobacteria > Geminicoccales > Geminicoccaceae > Tistrella > Tistrella mobilis. The sequence continues at coordinate 790,543 of NZ_CP121017.1, forward strand.
TGAACGGGTTGCCATGGGCCTGGCGACCGACCAGCGAGGGGCCGGATCGTCGATCCAGACGGGTGTCCCGCGCAGGGCGGGTATCGCGGTTCTGGCGGCGCGTCATGTCGACCGGAGCCTTTCTGGTCATCTCGGAGCGGCGGGGGAGGCCGGGGGCAATATGTGCGGGTGCATCGGCCATGGCGGGATCACCCGCGGATGCCGTGGGTGTCGAGCCAGAGTTCGAGCAGGGCCAGCTGCCAGAGCTTGGAGCCCCTGAGCGGGGTGATATGCGCCTTGGGATCGGCCAGCAGCCGGTCGACCGCCGCCTGGTCGAACAGGCCGCGCGACCGGGCGCCCTCGCTGCCCAGGCTGGCGCGGACCATCTCCAGATAGGGGCCTTCCAGATGCTTCAGCGCCGGCACCGGGAAATAGCCCTTGGGCCGGTCGATCACCGCATGGGGGATCACGGCGCGGGCGGCTTCGGCCAGCACGTATTTGCCCTGGGCCAGATGGCGGCCGTCGGGGGTGGTCTTCACCTTCATCTCGGCCGGCACGCGGGCCGCCAGTTCGACCAGTTCATGGTCGAGGAAGGGCACGCGCGCCTCCAGCCCCCAGCTCATGGTCATGTTGTCGACCCGCTTCACCGGGTCGTCGACCAGCATGATGTTGCTGTCGATGCGCAGCGCCTTGTCGATCGGGCGCGTGGCGCCGGGCTGTGCGAAATGCTCGGCCACGAAACGGCGGGCATGATCCTCGTCGACCCGGTGTTCGGGCCGCACCAGCCCCAGATATTCGTCATGGGGGCGGTCGCAGAAGTGGCGGGCATAGGTCTCGACCGCGGCCTCGTCACCGGCGGCCAGCATCGGCGGATACCAGTGATAGCCGCCGAAGACCTCGTCGGCGCCCTGGCCCGACTGCACCACCTTCAGATCGCGCGAGACCGCCTCTGACAGCAGGTAGAAGCCGACCGCGTCATGGCTGACCATCGGCTCGCTCATCGCCGCCACGCAATCGGGCAGGGCTTCGAGCGTTTCCGAGGCGGAGACCCGGATCTGATGGTGATCGGTGCCGAAATGCGCGGCCACGACATCCGACCAGCGGAATTCGTCGCCCTCTTCGCCGCCGGCGGCGTCGAAGCCGATCGAATAGGTCTTGAGATCCGTCTGCCCGGCCTCGGCGATCAGCCCGGTGATCAGGCTGCTGTCCAGCCCGCCGGAGAGCAGCACGCCCACCGGCACGTCGGCGACCAGACGGCGCCGGACGGCGGTACGCAGGCTGTCCAGCACCTTCGCCTGCCAGTCCTGGAAGGACAGGTCGCGTTCATCGGCGCGCGGGCCGTAATCGGGCGCCCAATAGACCTCGTCGCGGGCGGTGCCGTCGGGCTCGATGATCCGGCGGGTGGCCGGCGGCAGCTTGCGGATGCCCTTCAGGATGGTCATCGGCGCCGGAACCACGGCGTGGAACTGGAGATAGAACTGCAGGGCCACCGGGTCGATACTGGTATCGACACCGCCGCCGGCGAGCAGGGCGGGCAGGGTACTGGCGAAGCGCAGCGTGCGGCCACGGTTCTCGATATAGAGCGGCTTGATGCCCAGGCGGTCGCGGGCCATCAGCACCCGGCCGGTATCGCGCTCCCACAGCACGAAGGCGAACATGCCGGCCAGCCGGTCGACGACCTTCGGGCCCCAGGCGCGATAGCCCTTCAGGATGACCTCGGTATCGCCGGTGGAGAAGAAGGCGAAACCCATCGCCTCCAGCTCGGCGCGCAGTTCCCGGTAATTGTAGATGGCGCCGTTATAGACCAGGCCGAGGCCCAGCCCGGCATCGATCATCGGCTGCTGGGCCTGTTCGCTGAGGTCGAAGATCTTGAGCCGGCGATGGCCGACCGCAATCCGCCCCTGGGCGTGGATCCCGGACGCATCCGGGCCACGCCTGTCCATCGCGGCGGTCATGCGTGCCACGGCTCCGACATCCGCCGTCGTGCCGTCGAACCTGATCTCGCCGCTGAAGCCGCACATGTCTGTCTCCATCCTCCTGTGATCCGAAGACGCGGACGGACCGGTTCCCGCGGGGGGCGGGACCGTTGCCGGTGGTCGGGGACGGGAGAGGAAGACGGGGCGCACCGGTGCGCGAGAATGTGAGCCGGGCCATAGCGGGCCCCGCACGTTCGGTCCGGCGACAAGGCGTCTGCCAGGGTCCCGACGTGTAGCAACGCGGCCACTGCCAAAACATCCGGCAATGGTCCGACGGTCCAAAGCGTCAAAGAGCTTCGGGCGAGCTGATCAAAGACGATCACTGCCCGATCCCGCAGAGACTAGCGGAAGATCATGGCAGGTTCACGTGTCATGGGCGTGACATGTTCAGGATCAGATGAGCCGGAAGAGGGATCAAATGATCGCGGAAGATTGTCGTGCCGCCGATTGTCCTTGAGCGGTTCGTCCGAAAACGTGTCCCAGACTTGGGGCTTCGGCTGGGAATGTCAACCTTCAGGAACGAAAAAACCCCCGCCCGCCGGTGCGGTGGCACCGGCGGGCGGGGGGCTGAAACCGGGGGATGCGGCGGCAGAGATCAGCCGGCCAGAGCCTCTTCGGCGTCGAAGGTGGCGGCCACGGCATGGATCACCGAAGCGATGCGGATCGCGTCCTGCACGCCGTCGCGGCTGATGCCCTTGTCACGGACGACCTTCTCGTGGCTGTCCATGCACATGCCGCAGCCATTGATCGCCGACACCGCCAGCGACCACAGCTCGAAATCGGCATGGTCGACGCCGGGCTTGCCGATCACGGTCATGCGCAGCTTCGCCGGCATGGAGGCGTATTCCTTGTCCGACACCAGATGGGTGTAGCGGTAATAGATGTTGTTCATGCCCATGATCGCCGCCGCAGCCCGGGCGGCCTTCTGTGCCTCGGGGCTGAGCTGGGCGTCGGCATCGGCCGCAATCGCCTTGATCACGGTCGCATTGCGGGCGGCGAGCGCCGAGGCGAGGGCGGTGCCCCAGAGCTGCTGGGCGGTCAGGTTCTCCGACTGCAGCACGTTGCCGAGGTTGAGCTTCAGATCCTTGGCATAATCCGGAAGCGCGCCGCGCAGCTGCTCGATCGACATCTCGACTCTCCTGGGGATTTCTGATGTTTGCGGAGCCGCGGGGCTGGCGCGCGCGGCTCGTGGCGGCCAATGGAAGACTGCGGAGCCAGATATCTTCATCGCGATCAGATTGCACGCGATCTATGCGCATGCGCAATACCGCCGGGCTCGACGCTGCCGTCCGGGTGACGATAAGGTGGGAGGGCGGAGGGGGCAGGCTGAAAAATCGTCGGATCGTCGGGACGGCGGACGGTGCGGAACCCCGCACCGTCCGCCGGTTCCGTCGGATCAGGCCACCTTGAGGGTGTCCTCGCCCTTCTGCCAGTTGCAGGGGCAGAGCTCATCGGTCTGGAGCGCGTCGAGGATGCGGATGATCTCCTGCGGGTTACGACCCACGTCGAGATCATTCACCGACACGTGACGGATGATGTTGTCCGGATCGACGATGAAGGTGGCGCGGAGAGCCACGCCCTCTTCCTTGTGAAGAATGCCGAGAGCGTTGCACAGCGCATGGCTGACGTCGGCGAGCATCGGGAAGGGCAGGTCGTTCAGCTCTTCCTTGTGGACGCGCCAGGCATGGTGCACGAACTCGCTGTCGGTGCTGCCGCCGAGGACGACGGCGTCACGATCTTCGAACTCGCCGTTCAGCTTGCCGAAGGCCGCAATCTCGGTCGGGCAGATGAAGGTGAAGTCCTTCGGCCAGAAGAAGTAGACCTTCCACTTGCCCCCATAGGTGTTCTCGTCGATCTCCGTGAAGGCGCTCTTCAGGTCGGTCGACACGGTGGCCTTGACCTTGAACGACGGGAACTTATCACCGATGGTCAGCATGGATCCTGCCTCTCGTTTCTGGAGGATGCCCCCGGACATCCGGCCTGGGGGCGGCAACTCTGGGTCTTGATCGCCGGAACCGTCCGGTTCGTTTTAGAACGGTTCCAATCGATGTCGACCCGGGTATATCAGTCGGTGCGGGGCAGCGCAAGAGCCTTTTTAGAAGAATTCTAAAAACTGTCATGCCGGGTTGGGCCGCAGCCCCGGCGCTTCAGTCAGCCCGTTTCGCTGCAAATTTTAAGTCGCGGTTAAGTTGGGCACCCTATACTGACCCTGCAAGGGGGCATGCCTGCGGAAACTGCAGAGGGGCGGGAGACCATGCGGATCGCTGTCGAGAGCAGCCACGACGTTGCCGGCTGGCTGATGCTCAGGGCTCGCAATGACGGCCGTATCCTGGCCCCGGCCAAGCTTCACGCCCTGCTTTTCCTGGCCCTCGGACAATTCGCCGCAGCCGGCCGCGGCCGGCTGATGCCTGCGGTCTTCGTCGTCACCGATGTCGGCCCGCGCGCGCCCGACCTGCTCAGGGTCGATGCCGCGACGCTCAGGCTCAGGCCGTTGCCGCCGATGGTCGAACGTTTCATGGAAACGGTCTGGGCGGGGCTCGGCAGCCTGGAGCTGGACCGGTTGAACGCGCTGATCGGCGGGCTGGAGACCTGGCGTCTGGCCCGGGACGGCGGCATCGGCAGCGAGATCGAACTCGACATGCTGGGACGCGAGCTGCGCGGCCTGTCGGAACGCACGCGCAGCGGCATGTCGGCCGCGGCCGCGGCCGAAATCGAGCGACGCGCCGCCCGCGACCGGGTGTCGCCGCCCCTGCCGCCGGCCCAGCCGCAGGTGAAGCTGCCGCCGGTGCCGCAGGGCCTGACGGGCCGGGGGGCGGCGGGTGACGTACCGCCCGCAGGCAGTCCCGGCCGTCCGGCACGGTGGGAGCCGGGCCGCCGGGTCCGGCGTGACGAGGTCGCCGACCGTATCGTCGGCCGGCCGGGGGCGGCGCCTGCCGAGGCGCCCAAGGCGCGGCGGCCCGACGGGCTGGCGGCGGAAATCGCCGCCGCTGCACGCAAGCGGCCGCTACCCCAGCCGATGGCGCAGCCGCGCCCGCAGATGGCAGGGCCCGACGGGTTGGATCCGCGCGCAGCGCGCGCCCTGGTCCGCGCCCTGCTGCGCGACCGCCGGCGCACCGAGGCGCCGCGCCATGCCGCCGATGTCGCCCCCACCCCCTGGCATCCGGAACGGCTGCGCCATGTCGGCCGCGCCGAGGCTGAGGCCAGCCGTCTGGTCAGTGCCGAGGGGCCGACGCTCGCCGATGCCCTGGGGGCTGATCTGCCGGGGCTGACCCGGCCGCGCCGGCAGACCCGGGTCTTCGCCCCCCGCCGCGGATCGCCGGCCGCACCCTCTTGATCCGCCGTCGGCCTTCCCCCAGATCGCCCTTCGGGGGGAGTATGACCCGGCGGAGGTGACGGATGGCGGGCACACGCCAGGTTCTGCGTAATCTCGCCTGGTCGGTTCTTCTGGTCGCGGGCATGGCGCTTGTCCTGTGCCTCACCAGCTGGATCGTCTGGGGCGCCGACGGAATCCTGTGGGGGCTGGCCGGTGCGGCGGCCGCCGCCCTGCTGCTGCCGGGGCTGCCGGCCAGGCTGGTGCTGCGGGCCCACCGCGCCCGACCGATCCCCTATGCCGCGCTTCCCGAGATCCACGACGCCCTGACGGCGCTGGCCGGCCGCGCAGGCCTCGCGTCCCGCCCGCGGCTCTGCTGGTGCCCGGCGCGCCAGCCCAATGCCTTTGCGCTCGATGATGACGGCGTGCCGGTGGTGGTGATCACCGACGGCCTGCTGCGCCGGCTGACGCCCCCGGAACTGGTGGCGGTGCTGGCCCATGAACTGGCCCATATCGCCAATGGCGATCTTGCGATCATGCGCCTGGCCGATGGGCTGGGGCGGATCACCGGGCTGATGGCCTGGCTTGGCATCGCCCTGCTGGCCCTGAATCTGCCGCTGATCCTGCTGGGTGCCGTGACCGTGCCCTGGGCGGCGGTGCTGCTGCTGATCGCTGCCCCCGGGCTTGTGGGGCTGATGCAGCTGGCGCTCTCCCGCACCCGCGAGTTTGCGGCCGATCTTGAGGCGGCACGGCTGACCGGGGAGCCGGCGGCACTGGCATCCGCCCTGCTGGCGCTGGAACGGTCGGGGCCCTGGGAGGCGATCTTCCGCCTGCGCCACCAGGGGCCCGGCCTGCTGCGGACCCATCCCGCGACGGCGGAGCGGGTCCGGCGGCTGGCCGCGATGGCCCGCCCGCTCAGGCCGCCGCTTCCGATTCGGACAGGCGGCTGACGAAGCCCGCGACCAGATCGCGCAACTCGCCCGACCGGCGCGAAACCTCGGTCGAGAAGCCGCCGACCCGGCCGGCGATGTCGTGGGTGCGGGTGGCGGTCTGGTCCAGCACCTGCACATCCCGGCGGATCTGTTCGGTGCCGTTCGCCGCTTCCTGCACGTTGCGGGTGATCTCGCCGGTGGCGGCGGACTGTTCTTCGACCGCGGTTGCGATCGAGGTGGTCATGCTGCTGATCTCGCCGATCATCCCGACGATGCGCTCGATCGAGGCGACGGCGCCGTCGGTGGCGGTCTGGACCGCGGCGACCTTGGCGCGGATCTCCTCGGTCGCCCGCCCGGTCTGGGTGGCGAGCGTCTTCACCTCGGCGGCGACCACCGCGAAGCCCTTGCCCGCCTCGCCGGCGCGCGCGGCCTCGATCGTGGCGTTGAGCGCCAGAAGATTGGTCTGGGCGGCGATGTCGGTGATCAGTGCCACCACCTGGCCGATCTCTTCGGCCGTGCGGCGCAGCCGGCTGACCTGATCGGCGGTTCGCCGGGCCTCGCTGGCACTGCTGCCCGAGGTGGAGGCGGTTTCGTTCGCCCGCGCGCTGATCTCGCCGATCGAGGCCGAAAGTTCCTCGGTCGCCGCGGCCACGGTCTGGACGTTGGCGGTGGTGCGGTCGGTGGCGGTGCTGGTGCTGGTGGTCATCCGGCTGGTCTCGGCTGCGGCGGTCGACAGCGCGCCGGCATCGGACTCCAGCCGTCTGGCCTCGTCGGCCAGACGGGCGGAGAGGCCGTTCATGCCGTCGACGAATTCCTTCACCAGCTCGGCCCGGCGGGCCAGGCGGCGGAGCGTGCGCTCTTCGGCGGCGCGCTGTTCGGCCTGCAGCCGGTCGGTTTCCTGCATCGCATCGCGGAAGGTCGCGACCGCGGCGGCCATGGCGCCGATCTCGTCGCTGCGGCCGGCATCGGCCAGATCGAAGCCGTAATCCCGAGCCTTCAGCCGTGCCATCGCCCCGGTCATCCGGCCAAGCGGGGCGATGACGCCGCGGCGTGCGACCAGGCTTGAGAGCAGGATGCCGGCCAGGATGCCGATCACGGCGGTGGCCAGCATCAGACCCATGACCGAGGTCCGGGTGTCTTCCAGCCCGGCGGAGTGGGCCGCGACCTCGGCGATGCCGTCGTCGATCATCGGGTCGGTCAGCTCCGATGCTGCACGCTCTGCCTGACGCACGCCGTTGATGAAGGCCTGATGCGCCGCATCGGTCTCCCCCGCCAGCGCCAGTTCCCGCACGCGGGTCAGGGCCCGGATCACCTCGCGCTGCAGCCCGATGAACCGACGGTCGCGGTCGCCGGCCACGGCCTCGATCGCCAGCAACTGGGCCTCCATGGTCTCGACGCGACCATCGAAGCGGCTGGCGATCGAGGCGCGGCCGGCTTCGGGTTCGAAGATCAGGTTCAGCGCATCGCGCTGCAGTGCCCGGCTGACGCTTCTGAGTTCCGATGTCTTGATCACCATGTCGGAATCCGTGGCCATACGGTGGGCGGCATCACCCATCCGGGTCAGGCCGACCATGCCGGCGAGGGCGATCAGGATGGCGATGGCGGCAAGGATCGCGACCGGCGCCAGGATCTTGTGTGCGAGCTTCATTAGAAGGCGTCCCGGGAAGTTCATAAAAACGTCCGCTTCAGAATACGGCGCCGACCTTACCAGGGCGTAAAAGTGCCATGTCATTTCTTCATCTTGCTCTTTTGGGGAAATGTCAGGCATTCATGCTGAACATATCAAATCATATGATATTCAAAGATATTTGCAGTCCTTTGTCCATGTGAGGTTGAGTTGGAAATGGAGCTAACTATTTGTTAATGAAGATCATTTGATGTCGATCAAGGCGGGTTTCCGAGCGTCGAATACTTTATGTACCAGGATTTGATTCAGGTGCGGCATGGAGGGGAAGAGATGGTGTCTGTTCTGTCGGGGCGGCTGACCAGCGTGCAGGCCAGGATCGCGCTGACCGCGGGGCTGTGCCTTGCGACGACGGTGGCGGTGCTGGTGGGCTTCAGCCTGGTGTCGGCGCGCAACACGCATGATTATGTCACCGAGGGCGTGCTCGGGATCGTCGATGGCCAGACCAAGGCGGCGCTGCAAAACCGGGCAGCGACCGAGGCGGCGGCGATCAAGGCCCAGCTGGAAGTCGGGCTCGATACCGCCCGGACGCTGGCGCGCAGCTTCGCGGTGCTGGCCACGGATGGTCCGGCGGGCACGCCGGCCGGGCAGCGGCGCGACCAGCTGAACACCGTGCTCCGCGGGGCGCTGGCGCAGGATCCGGCGTTGAACGGCACCTATTCGGCCTGGGAGCCGGATGCCCTGGACGGCGCCGATGTCGGCTTCCGCGGCGCCCGCGAGCAGGGGTCGGATGCGACCGGCCGTTTCCTGCCCTACTGGACCCGCAGCGCCGACGGCCGGATCGCAATCCAGCCGCTTGTCGAATACGACAGCAGCGACCGTCATCCCAACGGTCTGGTCAAGGGCGGCTGGTATATCGGCCCGGCCGAGACGGGCCGCGAGAACATTCTGGGTCCGCTGCCCTATATCGTGCAGGGCAAGCCGGTCTTCCTGGCGACGCTGTCGGTGCCGATCATGATCGACGGCCGTTTCCGCGGCGTGGCCGGTACCGACTATAATCTGGATTTCATCCAGGCGCTGGCGGTGAAGGTATCGAAGGCGCTCTATGACGGCCGAAGCCGGGTCGCGATCATCAGCGATGCCGGGCTGATCGTGGCCGATAGCGGTGCGCCTGAGGCGATCGGCCAGCCGGTGACCGCGGCAGGCGATGCCTGGACCGACGGGCTTGAGGTGATCCGCGCCGCCGAGGCGACGGTGCTCGACCGTCCGGATCATCCCGATATCGATGTCTTCTCGCCGATCCGCTTCGGCGACACCGCAACGCCCTGGTCGGTGGTGATCTCGGTGCCGCGGGATGTGGCGCTCGCCTCGGTCAATGCGCTCAGCGCCGATATGGCGGAGCGCTCGACGCGCGACACGCTGGTCTCGCTGGGGGGCGGGCTTGCGGTGGTGCTCGGCGCGATCCTGGTGGTGGCGCTTGCCGCCCGCGGCATCGCCCGGCCGATCCGCGCCTGCGCCGGCTTTGCCGACGGCATTGCCGAAGGGCGCTTCGACCAGAGCCTGACGATCGATCAGAAGGACGAGGTCGGCCGGCTGGCGACGGCGCTGACCCGCATGCAGGGGGATCTGCGGCGCAACATCGCCCAGCGTGCCGAGGACCAGGCGGCGGCAGAAGCGGCCCGGCGCCAGGCGATGCGCGACATGGCCGACCGCTTCGAAGCCTCGGTCGGCGGGGTTCTGAACGGGGTGACGTCGGCTGCGACCGAGCTGCGGTCGACAGCCGAGACCATGAGCGTCACGGCCGACGAGACCAGCCGGCGGTCCACCGCCGCGGCCAGCGCGACCGAACAGGCCAGCCAGAACATCCAGACCGTGGCGGCGGCGGCCGAGCAGCTTTCGGCCGCCATCGGCGAGATCGGCGACCGGGTCAACCAGTCGAGCGGCATCGTGGGCGAGGCGGTGCGCCAGGCCGATGCCACCGGCCTGCGGGTGAAGAACCTGTCCGAGGCGGCGCAGAAGGTCGGCAATGTCGTGCAGCTGATCAACGACATCGCCTCCCAGACCAATCTGCTGGCGCTGAATGCGACCATCGAGGCGGCCCGCGCCGGCGAAGCCGGCAAGGGCTTCGCGGTGGTGGCCTCTGAAGTCAAGACGCTGGCGGTGCAGACCGCGCGGGCGACCGAAGAGATTGCCGCCCAGATCCGCTCGATCCAGGACGCGACCCGCGACTCGGCCCAGGCGATCGAAGAGATCGGCGCGACGATCAACCGGGTGAACGAGATCTCGACCGCCATCTCCGCCGCCGTACAGGAACAGGGGGCGGCGACCCGCGAAATCTCGCGCAATGTCCAGGAAGCGAGCCAGGGTACGGTGGAGGTCTCAGGCAATATCGGCAGCGTCACCGCGGCGGCCCGGGAAACCGACCTCGCCGCCAGTCAGGTGCTCTCGGCCGCGGGCGATCTGGGGCGGAACGGCGAGGATCTCCGCCGGCAGGTGGAGGACTTCCTGCAGACGGTGCGGGCCTGACGACACCGGTGTGAACATGGCGATGAGCGGGGGTGCGGCATCACTTGCATGCCGCACCCCCTGCCGCCATTTTGGGGCCATGAGTCTCAGGGAAGATGATCTCGACCGCGCCGCCCGGAACGTCCGCCTCGACGAGGCGGCGATCGAGGAGAGCTATCTGCTGGCTTCCGGGCCCGGCGGGCAGAATGTGAACAAGGTGTCGACCGCCGTCCGGTTGCGCTTCCGGGTGGCCGTGGCGCAGTTTGTGGGCGATGACGAGACCCGGCGTCGCCTGCTGGCGCTGGCCGGCAGCCGGGCGACGGCCGAGGGCGATATCGTGTTGCTCGCCGACCGGTTCCGCAGCCGCGAGCGCAACCGCGAGGATGCGCGTGATCGGCTGCGCCGGATGATCGCCGAGGCCCGTCATCGCGACCCGCTGCGTCGCCCGACCCGACCGTCGCTGGGCGCGAAGCGGCGGCGGATGGACGAGAAGACCAAGCGGGGGGCGATCAAGCGCAACCGTGGCCGGCCGATGGCCGATTGATCGCCCGCAATTCCCAGGCACGGGGAGTTTCGTGATACACTGTCTCGGTGCCGGCCGCGATTTCGGCCAGGGGCATCGGATCCGCATCGGCGGCGACCACAGGCAGGATAGATGAACGACGCATCCCCGACACGATCCCGCCGCACCGCAACGGCGCGGCCGACTTCCGCCCGGGGGAAGGCGGCGAAGGCGCCCGGCCTTTCCGAAGGCGGGTTGGAAGACGACCGCCCGCGCAATGCCGCCGAGGCCGAGGTCGTAAAGGCGGCCGTGCGCCGCTACACCCGCGGCGAGGCCATCGATATGTCGGATCTGGCGATCGAGATCGGCGTCGGCCGGGCGACGCTCTACCGCCGGGTCGGCAATCGCGACCGGCTGCTGGGGCTGGTGCTGGCCGATCGCACCGAATACAGCTTCCGCCGCGCCCAGCGCGATATCCGGGAAACCGGGGTGCCCGGCATCGTGGCGCTGCTCAACCGGTTCATGACCGACGTGCTCGATGCCGAGCCGCTCAAGATCTTCGTACAGCGCGAACCGCTGCTGTTCATCCGGCTGGCAACATCGATGGGGCCGATCGAGACCCGCTCGGCGCGGCTGCTGGGCGAGGTGATGGCGACTGAGCAGGCCGCCGGCCGTTTCACCCCCTGGCTGCCGATCCCCGTGCTGGCCGAGGCGATCGTGCGCCTGGGGGACGCCTTCATGTATGCCCATCTGCTGGGCGGGCCGCGGCGGGATCTGCGCACCTCGCTCGACGTCACCTCGCTGCTGCTCGATCCGGCAGCCGCCCGCGAAGCTGCGGCTCGCGCGGGCTGACGGGTTCAGGGGCGCTTCATGTTGCGCAGCTGGTCGGCAAAGGCCTTGCACGGGTCTTCGCGCGGCTGGGCCTCTGCCACCCAGATCAGATCGAAGGGCTCGTCGTCGCGGGCCGGACGCAGATCGGGGGCGGCATCGCTCTCGCCGGTCTCGGCCAGGCCGATCGCCAGAACCGGCAGTTCGGGGGCGGCCGCCTTCAGATAGAGAGGTGCCCCCAGATCGCGGCGGACATGGCCCGATCCAGCGATCACCAGCGCCTGATCCACCCCAGGCACCGCCAGGGCGTCGAGTGCGGCGCCGGCGATGCCGGCATCGCGAGCCCGTTGCACCCGGACCATGCCTTCCAGCGCAGCACCGGGGGCATGGCCGCAGTGGCCTTCGACGATCGCCCGGGTCAGCCCGTCCTCGATATCGGGCTCCGCCGGCTCGTCGAGCGCGAAATGCTCAACGAAGCCCGAGGGCAGGGCCTGCCAGCCGTCCATCGCCAGGGTCCGCCGGGTTTCCCGCGGCCAGTCCGCCGCCCGGACCGGCAGCCCGTGTTCCAGCGCCACCGCCACGATCGGGCGATAGGCGCTCCAGTCCTGCCAGCCGCCGGCGGTGAAGCCCGAGACCTGCGGCATCCGTTCCAGCGCAATATCCAGTGCCCGCTGATCGGGTCTGCTGCCAAGCCCGGCCAGCAGGGCATCGATCGCCGGCTGGGCGTCGCGGCTGAACATCTCCATCACCAGCGCCGGCCGGCGGCCGGCGGCGATCAGCGCCCGGTAGGTTTCCTCCTGCATCAGATGATGGCCGGCATGATCGTGACGCTCGCCCAGCAGCACCACCTTCGCATCGCGGGCGGCATCGAGCAGGGCGGGCGGAATGTCGGCCTGTGCTGCCGGGGCGATCAGCATGGCAAGGGTGAGGGCGGCGGTGACGGTGCGCAGGAACATGGCCGGAGAGGGCTCCTCTGGGGGTGTTTGAGGGGCTGATGCATCGGGACGCTGGCGATGGCTCGCGACCATGCCTACATTTCGCCCGAAGCAGCCGCGAAGCCAAGCGCTTCGCGTGATGCCGCCACACCGATCGCAGGGAGCCCGGATCAGCATGGTCCAGAGCGCACCGAAATTCGAACTCAGGCCCGGCGCGGACGATCGCACCGCCCATCAGGCCGAGGTGATGCTGACCGTGACCTACGGCCTGCATCTGCTGGGCATGCTGACCGCCCTGCCGCTGGTGGTGGCCAGCATCATCGCCCATGTCCGCTTCTTCATGCTCGACACCGAAACCACGGAACGGGCGCATTACCGCTATCTGGTCGAGACCTTCTGGTTCGGCGTGATCGCCAACATCATCGGCGCCGCCCTGACCGTGGTCGTCATCGGCTTCGTGGTGCTGGCGATCGCCTGGATCTGGATGGTCTGGCGCTTCGTGCGCGGCTGGCTGCGGATGCGCGAGGGCCAGGGCCCCCGTTGAGGATGCAGGCCGTCAGCTGATCGCTCCGACCAGCGCCATGGCGCCGATATCCAGCCAGAAGGCGGCGAGCAGTGCCAGCAGCAGGGCATAGCCGATATTGCGGGTGACGGTCTGGTTCCAGGGGCTGGCGCCGGTCAGGCTGGCGAAGACCTGGCCGGTCACGCTGAAGGGCGAGGCGAGCAGGGTGAGGGTATAGCCGGCAAGGCTCGCCCCCGCGAAAACCGCCTCGCGACCGGCCACGACCTCGGCCGGCAGGGCGCCTGCAACCAGCAGGATCGAGGCGACCGGGTGCACGCCCAGATGTGACAGGCCGAAGATCACGAATTCGACCGCCAGAATGGCGAGCCAGAGCGGCATGGCATCGGCGACGGCCGAGATGCTGCCGGCAGCCGGGGCCAGGATCGCGGCCAGGCCGGCAGCCAGCGGCCCGGCCGCCGCGAAGACCGCGATTTCGTTGGCTTGAAGCGTCATGCCCGGCGGGCCGATCAGCCGCGGGCGGATCAGCCGGTCCCAGGTGGCCGCGGTACCATTGGCCCAGATCATCCAGATCAGCGCCGCGGCCAGTGCCGCCACGATCACCCAGACCAGCGTCGGGCCGGGCATGACCAGGTCGAGGCCGATGCCGAGGGCCGCGAGCCCGCCCGCCGCCAGCCAGAGCGACGGCCCGCGCCGACGCGGCCCCGACGGCAAGGGCGCCTCGTCTTCCGGCACGGCGGTTTCGACCGAACGGGCGAGGGCGGTGCGGCCATGGCGCAGGGCCGCCCCCATGTCGAGCAGGAAGGCTGCGGGGATGATCGGCAAAGTGGCGGCCAGCAGGCCCGGCCAGCCGGCCCCCGGATAGGCGATCAGCACGATCGCGACCGTCGCGTAGAACGGACTCCAGAAACCGGCAAGGCCGAAGCCGCGATGCAGGCTGCGCATCAGCCGGCCATCGCGCGCCCGCGCACCGCCCAATGCGGGCAGCAGTACCGACAGCGCCGAAATGTTGAGCAGCGCCCCCAGCACATGGCCGGTCCAGAACACCAGGGCCAGCCGGCCGAGCGGCGGCCGGCGACCTTCGGTCCCCGAGACCAGCCGGGTGAGTTCGGCAACATAGCGCGGGCTTGCGGCCGGCACCGCCAGCAGACCGCAGGCGACGATCAGCACACCGACGATGGCATTCGCCGAAAGCGCCCGGATCAGGTCATCCGGCGCGGCACCCGTGGCCAGTTGCGCCGCCCAGCCGATCGCCAGCATGGCACCGACCACCCGGCGGGTGGGGCGGCGCAGATCCTGCCAGGTCAGCGCCAGATAGGCGGCCAGCGCAATGCCTGCGGCCAGCCCCCAGCCCGGTGTCTTGAACAGCCAGGCGAGCAGCACCAGCGGCACGGCCGCCAGCATGACCACGGCGGCAGCCCGGGTCCGGCGGGGCCAGATGCGCGTGCCGCCAGCCTGCGATGCCGGGCCTGGCTTCATCAGGCGAGCGCCACGGCGCGGGGCGCGGTCTGGTCGGCGACAAGCGGCTTGCGCATGCGGTGGAAGCTTTCCCCCCGCACCACGGCGCGGCCCGAGACCGCATAGCCGAGCTTTTCATAGAGGCCGCGGGCGGCGAGGTTGCGTTCGTCGACGATCAGCGAGACGGCGGGGAAGCCGTTGCCGCGTGCCGCGGTTTCGGCCGAGACGATCAGCCGGCGGGCGATGCCGCGGCCGCGGTGTTCGGGGAAGACCGCGACATTGTCGATGTAGAACTCGTCGGCCTCGGTCACCCGCGCCTCTGCCGGGACGGCGGGGCCGGTAACCAGGCGGCCGGGATAGGCCACGACCACGCCGATGGGGCGGCCGGTCTCTTCGAAGACGCGGGCATAAAGATGCGAGGCGACGCCGGACCTGCCGCGGATCAGGGTGCGGAAGGCTTCCATTGCCTGAACCGGATCTTCGATCCCGGTCAGCCCGCCGATGCTTTTGGGGTCGGCCATGGCGACGAGGTCGGCGATCGCGGCGGCGTCTGTGGGACGTGCGGGACGCAGCATGACGGATGCTCTGTGCATGTCGATGTGAGGGGGGCCTGCGAATGATACGGCACCGACCCTTTCGCAAACCTTAGCGCCGCAAGCCCCCCGGCGACCAGCGCGGCGGCGGCATGGCGGCATTGCAAACGGCGTCTTTTAACGACGACGCCCCGCCGACAGGGTCGGCGGGGCGTCGGGAGTAGCGGGGGCCGGCTGGTCAGGCGGCGTAATAGACCACCAGACAGACCCCCAGCATCACCGTGATGCCAAGCACGGTGCCGCCGGTCGGCCAGTCGCGGGCCAGCGGTGCCTCGGGACCATGGATCCTGAAGATACCGGCCATCACGAAATCGATCCGATGGCGGATCCGCTTCGCGAGGCCGCTGCGCAGCGGATCGCCATGGATGGCGAATTCCGCCGCCAGCCGGGGCAGGAAGCTGCGATAGACCCAGTCGAAATCGCGGGTGATACCGCGGCCCGGCGCCAGCCGTGTGGCGGCGACGAACCAGACAATGGCGGCAGCTGCCAGCAGCTGGACCTGGGTGATCAGATGGTCGGCGGTGAAGACGGCATAATCGGCCGAGGCCGGGAACAGGCCGAGCAGGGTGCCCGGCACCACGCCGATGCCCACCACCAGTGCCGCCATGAAGCCCATGGCGAGCATCTGCGTCACGCCCGGATCCCCGATGCCGCGACCGCCGTGCTGGATCCGCCGCGTGCCCCAGAGCACCACCGGCAGCTTCAGTGCCGCATAAACGGTGGAGACGACCGCGATGCCGACCAGGGCGGCCCAGGCGATGCCGGCCCCATCCTTGCCCAGCGCCGAGAGGATCACGCCCTTGGAGACGAAACCGGCGGTCAGTGGGGCGGCGGCAAGGCCGAGCCCGCCCAGCAGCAGCGCCCCCCAGGTGAGCGGCATGGCCCGGCCGATGCCTGCAAGATCGGCCAGCCGGCGCCGGCCGGTGGCGGCGACCATATGGCCCGCCGCCATCACCATCAGCGACTTGTAGAGGATATGGGCGAAGGCCTGGGCCGAGGCGCCGGCCAGCGCCAGCGGCGTGCCGACGCCGACCGCGGTGACCATGAAGCCCACTTGGCTGACGATCGAGAAGGCCAGCACCCGGCGGAGATCGTTTTCGATGACCGCATAAAGCGCGCCATAGGCGGCCATGACGATACCGGTCCAGACCAGGACCTCGGCGCCCGGGAACAGACGGATCAGCACCAGCACCGCGGCCTTGGTGGTGAAGGCCGACAGGAACACCATGCCGGTGGACGAGGCCTCGGGATAGGCGTCAGACACCCAGGCCCAGAGCGGCGGGGCGCCGGCATTGATCACCACCCCCGCCAGAATGAACCAGGCGGCCCAGCTGCCGGCATCGATGTCGGCGGTGAGTGCGGCCAGCGTGTTGGCCCCGCCGCCGGTGATGTGGCCGACGATGCCGATCATCAGGATCATGCCGCCGGCCAGATGGATCTGCAGATAGCGCATCGCGGCCCGGCGCGCGCGTTCGGTACCGGCGGCCCAGATGACCACGGTCGAGCCGATGGCGAGGACTTCCCAGAACACCAGCACGGTGAGCAGATCGCCCGCGAAGGCGAGACCGACCGCCCCCGCACCATAGGCCTGGGCCGCGACCAGTTCGGTGGTCGAGGCCCGGGGCAGGGCGTAGAGCCCGCCGGCGAGGGCCGCCAGCGCGAAGATGGTGGCGAAGGCCCGGCCGGTCGCATCGACGGTGACGGGAACCAGAACCTGATCGAGCCAGGCATGGCCGGCACCGGCACCGTCGGGCAGCAGCCAGGCTGCCGCCAGCACGCCCAGAGGGGCTGCCATCACCGGCAGGGCGCGCAGGCTGCGGGGCAGCAGAGCGGTGAGCAGGGCGCCGAGCAGCAGAAGGGTGGCCGGCGGCAGGGTGGCGAAGAGGCCGGGCTCAGTCATCCTCCGCCTCCGTCTGTTCCGGGCGGCCGAGGGAGAGGGCGAGGGCGCGGGCGCCCACCACCGCCACACCACCGGCGATCAGGCCGAACCAGGCGTGGAAGGCGAAGATCCCGTCGAAGCCCAGATAGCCGTGACGATGGATGGCGAGTTCGGCGAGCGCGGCCAGGATCAGCACCGCGCCCGCGACGGCAAGCCCGGTCTTCTGCAGCCGTGGGGAAATGGGACCGGTCAACGCAGGCCTCCCTGTGTGACGGTGCCGGCCATGGCCTCGGCCAGCGCAAGCACGGGGTCGGGGTAGAGGAACAGCAGGAAGGTGAGCCCCGCCGTGGTCAGGATCGCCAGCACCATCGGCAGCGGCGCCTCACCATGATCGTGGTGGCCATCCGCACCATGGGGGGCGGCGGCACCCACCGATTTCGCCGCGACCGGCGCCCGGAAGAAGGCACGCCAGACGATCGGCAGGAAATAGGCCGCGTTCAGCAGGGTGGAGGCGCCGAGGGCGGCGACCGCGATCCACTGATCGCGTGAGACCGCGCCCTCCAGGATGAACCATTTGCTGGTGAAACCGACCGCCGGTGGCAGGCCGATCATCGACAGGGTGGCGAGGGCGAAGGCGCCCATGGTCCAGGGCATGCGCCGGCCGATGCCGTCCAGCTGGCTGACATAGTCCTTATGGGCGGCGGTGTGGATGGAGCCTGCGGCGAAGAACAGGGTGATCTTGCCGACCGCATGGGCCGCGATGTGCATGGCCGCCCCCACCAGCGACAGCGGTGCCATGATCGCCGCCGCCAGTGTCACATAGGCCAGCTGGCTGACGGTCGAATAGGCGAGGCGGCGCTTCAGGTGATCCTGGGTGAGCGCGATCGACGAGGCGACCACGATCGAGGCCGCCGCCACCCAGACCAGCCAGTCATTGGCGCCGGCGGCCGAGAGGCGGTCGGCGCCCAGCGTGTAGGCCACGACCTTGACCACCGCGAAGGCGCCGCCCTTGACCACCGCCACCGCATGCAGCAGGGCCGAGACCGGGGTGGGCGCCACCATCGCGGCCGGCAGCCAGGCATGGAGCGGCATCAGCGCGACCTTGCCGATGCCATAGGCGAAGAGGCCGAGCAGCAGGCCGAGCAGCGCGGGAGACAGGCCATCGGGCAGCACGCCGCCGGCGGTGAAGGCGACCGTGCCGGCCAGGACATAGACACCGATGATCGCAGTCAGCTGGAAGCCGATCGAGGTACCGAGCAGGATGCCCAGATAGGTGCGGCCGGCCTTCATCGCCTCTTTGGTGCCCGAATGGGTGACCAGCGGATAGGTCGAGAGCGTCAGCACCTCGTAGGCGATGAACATCGACAGCAGGCCGTCGGAATAGGCGAGCGCCAGCGCGCTGACGATCGCCAGCGCAAAGCAGAAGTGGAACCGGGTCTGATGCGCTTCGTGGTTCCCGCGCATATAGCCGATCGAATAGACCGCGGTAATCGGCCAGAGCGTGCCGGCGACGGCGGCGAAGATCATGCCCAGGGGCTCGACCGCGAAGCCGATCGGCAGGCCGGGCATCAGCTCGTGCAGGGTGAGCACGGGCCGGGCGCCGTCCAGCACCCGGGCCGCCAGCATCAGGGTGAAGACGGCGGTGACCACCGCCGCCGCCACCATCAGGATGTCGCGTGCCCCCGGCGAGCGGCCGGCGGCAAGGATCAGGATGCCACCCGCCACCGGCGAGAGCAGTGACGCGACGAGCAGGAATTCAGGCGTCATGGCGTCAGGCCCCCCCGATCAGGGCGCGGGTCGCAAGCTCGGCAAGCCCGGCCGTTGCCCTGGTGTCGATGCCGAGATAGATGCAGAGCGCCGCCGCGAACCAGGCCGGCCAGGCCAGCCAGGGATTGGACGGACCCGCGCAGGCCTCGACAGCGCCGTCGACCGGTGCGCGGAAATACATCGTCTCGACCAGACGCCAGACATAGATCACCGCCAGCAGCGAGCTTGCCATCACCAGCACGGCGAGCGGCCACATGCCGGCATCGAGCGCCGCCGAAACCAGATACCACTTGCTGATGAAGCCCGAGGTCAGCGGCACGCCGACCAGGCTGAGCCCGCCGATCACGATCGCGGCCGCCGTGACCGGCATGGTCCGGCCCAGCCCCTGGAGATGTTCAAGCCGCGTGCCGCCCAGGCGGACGGCGATCAGGCCCAGCGCCAGGAACAGCGCCGCCTTCATCACGCCGTGATTGACCAGATGAATGAGGGCGGCCGAGACGCCGTGCTGATTGCCCAGCGCCAGGCCCAGCATGATGTAGCCGATCTGCGCGACGCTGGAATAGGCGAGCAGGCGCTTGACGTCGACCTGGAAGATCGCGACCAGAGAGCCCGCGAACATCGCCAGCACCGCAAAGGGGATCAGCGTCCAGCCGAGCGGCATGGCCTCGAAGGCATAAGAGGCGCCGAAGACCGAGACGATGAAGCGCAGCAGCACATAGATGCCGACCTTGGTCGCGGTCGCCGCCTGGAAGGCCGAAACCAGCGAGGGCGCGAAGGCATAGGCGTTGGGCAGCCAGACATGCAGCGGGAAGAGCGCGATCTTGATCGCAAGCCCGATCACCAGGAAGGCGAAGCCCGCGACCACCACCCGGCTGCCTTCGACCGCCGGCAGGCGCTGAGCCAGATCGGCGATGTTGAGCGTGCCGGTCATCATGTAGATCAGGCCGATGCCGATCAGGATGAAGGTCGCGCCGATCGTGCCGATGATCAGGTACTGGAAGGCGGCGGAAAGCGCACGCCGGTCCGGCCCCATGGCGACGAGCGCATAGGTCGACAGCGAGGTGATCTCGATGAAGACGTAGATGTTGAAGGCGTCGCCCGTCG
Organism: Tistrella mobilis; assembly: GCF_041468085.1. NCBI lineage: Bacteria > Pseudomonadati > Pseudomonadota > Alphaproteobacteria > Geminicoccales > Geminicoccaceae > Tistrella > Tistrella mobilis. Next base: position 810,455 of record NZ_CP121017.1, read on the forward strand.
CCACCATGCCCGAGAGGCCGGCAAGTGCCAGCAGGTACATGGCGACGAAGGCGGGAATGCGCTTCGCGGGGATTTCGGCCGAGATCGAGGCGGGGGCATAGGGGGCGCAGATCGCGGCGATGCCCGAGACCAGAAGCAAAGCGAGGCAGGTCAGCAGGTCGATGCGGTATTCGATGCCCCAGGGCGGCGCCCAGCCGCCCATCTCATAGGAAATCGGCCCCTGGTTCAGCACCTCGATGGTGAGGGTGACGGCGCTGGCGAAGCTCGCCAGGCTGACCAGGACCAGCACGGCATAGGCGAAGCTGCGCCGGCCGGCGATGGCCACGAACAGAGCGGCGACCAGGGGCGTGGCGACCTGGAGCGCCGGCAGATGGGTGACCAGGCTCATGGACGGCCCTTCCCTTTGCGGGGCGCGCTCTTGCGGCGGCTCATCGGCCCGCGCTTGGGCGCGGGCGGGCGGGGTGCCGCCGCCGGGCGGGCGGCCTGCTTCGCGGGCTCAGGGGGCGTCACGCGCGGCGTGGCGCTGCGGGGCAGCCAGCCCAGCCGGCGCTTGGCCTCGCGGATGGTCGGCGGCATGGCGTCTTCCGCACGCTCGTCGGCCATGTCCATGGCGATGGTCTTGTCCTCTTCGACGGTGCCGTAGGCCTCGCGGATGCGCACCACGATCGCGAGGCCGACCGCGGTGGTCGCGATCGAGACCACGATCGCGGTCAGGATCAGCACGCTGGTCAGCGGGTTGGAGTAGGTGTTCTCGGAAAAGGGCACGCCGTCGATCAGATAGGGCGCAGTCGCCCCCCGGATCTTGCCCATGCTGATGTAGAGCAGGAAGACGGCGGTCTGGAACATGCTGAGGCCGATCAGCTTCTTCACCATGTTCGTCCGCGCGATCACGGTGTAGAAGCCGGCCATCATCAGGAAGACGGCCATCCAGTAGTTGAAATGCTCGAACACGCCCACCTCAGCTCCGCCGTTCCGAGAAGGTGAAGAAGATCAGGATCATCGAAGCTGCGACGGCCAGGCCCACGCCCAGTTCCACCACGATGATGCCGATGAGCAGGCCGAGCTTCGGGTCGTTCGGCGCGAAGGCCGCGTACTCCAGGAAATTGCCCCCGAAGAACAGGGTCACGAAGCCGGTGCCGACGAAGAACAGGGCGCCCAGCGGGGCCAGGATGCGGCAGACCGAAAGCATGCCGATGCGCTGCCGGTCGGTAAGGCCGAAGATCAGCGCGTAGAGGATCAGGCCGGCGGCGACGATCACGCCGGCCTGAAATCCGCCGCCCGGGCCGTACTCGCCGTGGAACTGGACGTAGAGCCCGAACATCACGATGAAGGGGATCAGGACCTTCGAGACGACGCGCAGGATCAGGTAATGGTCGCGCATCATGGGCGGTTTCCTCCCCTCGCATCCTCGTTCTGTCCCTGGACCGAGGGATCCGTCTCCTCGGCATCGTCGCGCTCGGCATGACGACGGCGGCGGCCGAGCGTGGCGGCGCCGCCGCCCAGGATCATGGTCACCGCCAGGGCCGCCGTGAACACGACCACCGTCTCACCCATGGTGTCGTAGCCGCGATAGCTGGCCAGCACGTTGGTCACGATGTTGGGAATGCCGTGCTCGGTGACCGAGCCCTCGATATAGCGCGGCACGGTATGGGTCTGGACGGGGGCCTCGGGGTCGCCGAAGGCCGGCATGTCGGCCGTGGCATAGAGCAGGGCGGCGCCGGTGGCGACCACCGCGATCATCGGCAGCACGGGTTTGTGGCCGCGATCTTCCTCGCGCCCGGTCAGGACCAGGGCGGCCAGGAACAGAACGGTGGAGATGCCGGCCCCGACCGCCGCCTCGGTGAAGGCGACGTCCATGGCATCCAGCACCATCCAGAGGGCGGCGATCAGCAGGGAGTAGGCGCTCTGCAGCAGCACCGCGGTCAGCAGGCTGCGGGTCCGCACGATCGCGATCGCGATGCCCCCCAGCATCAGCAGCAGGGCCATGTTCAGCAGATCGGCAGTCAGGATCGACCAGGGTCCGATGACGATCACGGGCGCGTCTCCCGATGGGCACCGGCAGACGACGGTTCGGGCGTATCGAGACGCCGGCCGGACGGCTTCACGCCCGACACCAGCGCCGCATTGGCGACGATGTGCGAGGCGGTGGGCGAGGTGAAGAACAGGAACAGGCCGATGATGATCAGCTTGGCCGTGACCAGGGTGAATCCTGCCTGGACACACATGCCGGCCAGCATCAGCCAGGCGCCGAAGGTGTCGATCATGCCGGCCGGATGCAGACGGGTGTAGAAATCGGGCATCCGGACCAGGCCCACGGCACCGGTGATGACGAACAGCGCGCCGCCCAGGATCAGGGCCCAGGAGATCAGGTCGATGACCAGTGTCATGCGCGGCCTCCCTTGCGCTTCGCGGCGGCATCCATCTCGTCGGCGGCCACGTCCTCGGTGGTCAGGCTGCGGAGGTGGCGGTGGCGCAACAGCTTCAGGATCGCGACGGTGGCGATGAAGTTGATCAGCGCATAGGTCAGCGCCAGGTCGAGGAAATGCGGACGCTCGGTCAGAAAGCCAATCACCGACAGCAGCAGCACGATCTTGGTGCCGATGGCGTTGGCGGCGAGCACCCGGTCGAAGAGGGTGGGGCCCAGAACGGCGCGGGCGAGGCCCAGCACCAGGGCGACGACAAGGGCGGCGGTTGCGGCGATGAACATCAGACGCGGCCCTCCAGCGCGGTGCAGCGGCGATCCATCTCACCCTCGTCCATGCCGTCCAGCGCACTGGAATGCAGGGCATGGGCGACGATCATCCCGCCTTCGAAATCCACCGACACCGTGCCCGGTGTCAGGGTGATCGACTGGGCGTAGATCACCCGGCCCAGATCGGTCGTCTGGCTGGTGGGCACCCGCTTCCAGGCGGGATCGATCGGGGCCAGGCCCCAGACCCGCTTGAAGACGTCGATGTTCGATTTGATGATCTCGACCGACAGCCAGAACCAGTAGGGGATTGCACGCGGCAGCATGCCGAGCGGCGCCCCTTCACGGTCCAGGATGCCGAGCCAGTGTGCGATCCACACCGAAAAGGCGCAGGACAGCACGCCGAAGCCGATGATCAGCGGCTTGTAAATGCCCGACATCAGCAGCCAGGTCGTGAGCAGTGCCAGAAACAGGCCGAAGGCTCGCGCCACCGCAGTCTCCCCTGAGTGGTTGGTCTCCTTTACGGCAAGGAGGCGCCGGCGCGCCACCGGCCGAAAGTTGTGTTCAGCCGGACGCGAAGCGGAGATGGCGCATGCAGAGCGCGTGTCCGTCCCGTCGAACAGCGTCCTCCCTGGCCCGCGTTTTTCCCAGGAAACCCGGGACGGGTCAAGGAAATCCGGACGAATTAAGTCCGATAAGTCCTTGGCATAGCATGAGACCGGCGGGGGGCGTGGTAAAGACGACGCCCGCTTGCGGCACATGGTCGCAAGCGGGCGTTTCAGGCTTGATCAGACGGATGACAGGCCCGGTCAGCGCCAGTCCTGGGCGTAGGCTTCGACCGGCTTCGGGCTGTCGATCAACCCCGCCTCGTGCATGAAGGCGGCGAAATTGCGCCAGCGGCCATGGTCGAGTGCGGCGGGGCTGTGGGCGAAGCGCGGCAGCGTCGCCTCCAGCGACTGCCGGTTGCCTTCGTCCGCAATCTCGGGCCGACCCTTGATGTACAGCTCCCAGGACTGATCGGGGTGGTTGATCAGGAATTGCACGCCCTTTTCCAGGGCGCGGTTGAAGGCGGCGAAGCGCGGATCGGCCGCCTTGTCGGCGCGGGCGGCCACGACCAGCTCGTCATAGGGCGGCACGCCGTGCTCTTCCACCAGGAAAGCGCGACCGGGGCGGCCTTCCAGTGCCATCTGCACCAGTTCGACATTGCGATAGGCACCGATCACCGCATCCACCTGCCCCGACATCACCGAGGGGGCGAGGGCGAAGTTGACGTTGATCAGGGTGACGTCGTCGATGGTAAGCCCGGCACTCGCCAGCATGCGGCCGAGCAGCGCGTCCTCGAAACCTGCGACCGAATAGCCGATCCTGCGGCCCTTGAGGTCGGCCAGCGTCTTCACCGGGCCGTCGGCCAGCGTGATGATGCTGTTGAGCGGGGTGGCGACCAGGGTGGAGACCCGCTTCAGCGGCAGGCCTTCATGCACCATGGCGATCAGCTGCGGCTGATAGGTGATGGCAAGATCGGCCCGGCCGGCGGCGACCAGCTTGGGCGGGTCCGACGGATCGGCCGGGGCGATCATCTCCACCTCCAGCCCTTCCTCGGCGAAATAGCCCTTTTCCTGGGCGACCAGCAGGGGGGCGTGGTCGGGGTTCACATACCAGTCGAGCAGCAGGGTCAGCTTTTCGGCCGCCTGGACGGCCGGGGCGGCCAGGGTGGTGGCGGCAACCAGGGTGGCGGCCAGCACACGGCGCATGCCGCGCCGCGTGGGAACACGCTGCGTCATGGGGCATCTCCTCCGGGAGTGATGATATGGATGCGGGGTGTCAGCTTCGCTGGCCGCCGTCGAGCGCATCCGCCTGCCAGGGCATGGCGGCGCGCAGCGCCCGGTCGACCACGAGATAAAGAACCAGGGTCAGGACGACCAGCACGGCGAGGGCCGCGAACATCTGGTCGGTCTTCATCCGGCCGTTGGCATGCAGCATCAGATAGCCGAGGCCGGCGGAAGAGCCGACCCATTCGCCGACCACGGCCCCGATCGGCGCCACCGCGGCCGCGACCCGGAGCCCCGAGGCGAGGGCCGGCAGCGCGGCGGGCAGGCGGATGAGCAGCAGGCTGCGCCGGCGCGATGCGCCCATCACCCGGGCCATGTCGAGCCAGCCGGGCTCGGTGCGCCTCAGCCCGTCCAGAAAGGCGACGGCGACGGGAAAGAAGATGATCAGCGCGGCCATCACGATCTTGGGCGCATAGCCATAGCCGAACCAGAGGGTCAGCAGCGGGGCAAGCGCGAAGACCGGCAGGGCCTGGGCACCCACCATCACCGGCATCATCCAGCGACCGAGCCGGGGGGCGCCGGCGATCGCCAGTGCCGAGGTGACGCCGATGGCGGTACCGGCCCCGAGCCCCAGCGCGATTTCCAGTGCGGTAACCGCGGCGTGATCGGCCAGCAGCGCCCGATTGGTCCAGATCGCCTGCGCCACCTGATCGGGAGCGGGCAGCAGGAAGGGCGGAAGGTCCGTGGCGAGCACCGCCGCCCACCAGATCGCGATCAGCCCCGCAACCGCCACCAGACCGCGCCACCAGGCGCCCGAAGCCTGTCCGGTCATGACCGCACCTCCAGCACCGCCATCAACCGGGCGAGCCGGTCGCCCAGATCGGGGGCATCCACCGGGCGCGGCACCGGTCCGGGCGGCGCCGTGACTGCCATCGGCCGGGCCGGGTTGCCGGTCAGCACCACGATCTCGTCGCCCATGCGCAGCGCTTCCAGCGGATCATGGGTGACCAGCAGCACGGTGCGGCCGCGCAGCATGCGGCAGGCCAGATCCTGAAGCCCGTGGCGGGTGACGGCATCGAGCGCGCCGAAGGGTTCGTCCATCAGCACCACCGGCCGGTCTTCCATCAGCGTGCGGGCCAGGGCCACCCGCTGGCGCATGCCGCCCGAAAGAGCTGCGGGGCGAAGAGCGGCGGTGCCGGCCAGGCCCAGCCGGTCGAGCAGGTCGAGCGCCCGGGCACGATCGGCTCTCCGGCCACGCAGCCGGTCGCCCAGCGTGACATTGTCGATGACCCGCGCCCAGGGCATCAGCAGATCCTGCTGGGCCATCCAGGCGATCCGGCCATCGAGAGGCCGGCCGTCGGAGGCCGTGACCCGGCCGCGTTCCAGCCCCGCGACATCGAGGCCCGCGATCAGGCGCAGCAGCGTGGTCTTGCCCGAACCGCTGGCGCCGAGCAGCGCCGTGATACGGCCGGCGGTGATATCGAGGCTGAGCCCGTTGGTCACCAGCCGCCCGCCCGGGCGGATGGTGACATCGGCGAGATGCAGGGCAGGCGCCTGCACCCGGACCGCGGGCTCTGCGGTCAACGGATGGATGAGGGGACGAATGTCGTCGGGCATGGCATGCGCACTTGTTCCTCCGCCGGTGCGAACCGGATCAGGTTCAGGGGTCGTTCCGAACCGGGAACCTCTCAGCCGCCGCACCGCGGCTCCCCCCAAGTGAAGGCCGAACTATGCACCGGCGGTATCCAGGGTGCAAGATCCCATGGCGCACCTTGCGTCATGCGCGTGTTTTGGGGGGTATCGAGCGTTCCGGTTGCGCGCGACGCCGGGCCGGAGTATGACCGAAGACGCAGCCCGGCCGTCTTCCCGTTCGGATGACCCCGTCCGGAGGTCGGCCGCGGCGCAGGCTCCGCCACGTCCCCCGACCGCACCAAGCCGCGACGGCCGACGCGACGACCGCTTTCCGGGTGTATGTCCTGTACATCTCCGGGCAGGCAGGCGACGGTAACGGCCACGTGAGCCCCCGACGAGGAACGCGTATGCTGGACCAGGTCCTGAACCGGTGCCGTGCCGGCCACCGGGCATTGCTCTGTCTGCTGATCGCAACCATGATGCTGGCCGCAAACTGCGCCTGGGCGTGGCCGGCGGTGGCGGCGAGATCATGGCCGAGCGCGGTGATCCAGGCTCAGGCCCTGCCGGAACAGCCGCTGGAGCCGCTGGCGATCCGTCCGGCCGAGGGCGGCAAGGCGCGCATGTTCCGGGTGGAGGTCGCCCGATCGCACGAGGCGCGATCCATGGGGCTGATGTTCCGCTCCGATCTCGATGCCGATCGCGGCATGCTGTTCGTCTTCCCCGAAGGCAGCCAGCCGACCATGTGGATGCGCAACACCTATGTGCCGCTCGACATGCTGTTTCTGGACGCCGAGGGTGTGGTGGTCGACATCGCGGCCGATACCGTGCCGCTGACCGACACGCCCATCGGCTCCAAGCATGCCGCACGTGCGGTGCTGGAACTGAATGCCGGCACCGCCCGGCTGCTCGGCATCCGGCCGGGCGACACGGTGGTGCATGCGGAATTCCCGCTAGACTGATCGCCACGCCCCGAAAGAATGCCGGTGAAGGAGATGCCGGTGGAGATCTTCGACCTCGACCAGCTCAGATCCTATACCCTCGGTGACCGGGATCTCGAAGACGAGGTCTTCGGCCTGTTCGAGGCGGGGGCGTTGGACTATCTGGCGGCGCTGGATGCGGCTCTCGGGACCGGCGGCGAGCCCTGGCGGCGCGCGGCCCATGGCTTCAAAGGCTCCGCCGCCAATCTGGGAGCCAGGGCGCTGGCCGCCGAACTGGCCGCGGCCGAGCCGCTGGCGACGGCCGATGCCGCCGCCCGGGCGGCGGCGCTGCATGCCATCCGCCATCTTTTCGAGCACAGCCGGGCAGTGTTCCACAATCGGCCGTAATCCCGCCTCAGGTCCATAATCCCGCCTCAATCGCCTGATGCCCCGACATGCTCTTACCCCGGCGCGCGGAAGATGCCATATGCTGATCCGCGGCGGCGGCGCTGCGCCGCATTGCCACGGCGCCGTCGCGCCGCATCGTCTGTTTCAGGACCGCGACCATCCCGAGGACCCTGCCCATGCCGCCGCCCAAGCCGGCCGGAACCCGACGCTATCTGATCACCCTGGCGGCGACGGAAACCCCGTCGACCGGACGAGGGCTCGCGGCCGCCGCCGCCGATACCGCCCGCCGCGCCCGCGGCCTGCAGGCAGAGGCGGAACGTCTCGGCCTGGCCGATCATCTGGTCTGGATCGGCCCACCCACCGCCTTCGGCATGGTGCCGGTGGCCTGTAGTGCCGAACTGGTCGAGGCGCTTCGTGCAAGTCCGGTGGTTGCGCGGATCGAGGCGGAAGCCGACTAGATCATGCCCGGCCGGCGGATGCCTGCTCGTCCCAGTGGCGGAGCGGCAGCACCTGTCCGTCGGCCCGCACCCGCCTGAGTGCGCCAAGATCGAGCGTGGCGATGGTCCAGCCCGGCTGGTCCATCCCGCCCAGTGCCACCACCCCGTCATCGGGCAGGCCGCGATCCGGCGGCGCGAAGATGCCAGCCGCTCCCCGGTTTACATCCACCGCTTCCGACCAGTCGGCCGTGCCGACGGTCGGCGACTGGATCACGAAGCACTGGCCTTCCAGCGCCCGTGCTCCGGCTGCGACCCGCACGCGGTGATAGCCGGCGGCGCTGTCGGTGCAGCTTGGCACCAGCACGATTTCGGCGCCGGCCGCGACCATGTCGCGCACCTCCAGCGGGAATTCCGCATCATAGCAGATGGCGATGCCGATCGTGCCGAGGGCGGTGTCGAAGACCTTCCGGGCATCGCCCGGACCGATCCCCCAGCTTTCCCGTTCGAACCGGGTCATCATCCGCTTGTCCTGATGCGCCGCGCTGCCGTCGGGGGCGACCAGCCAGCAGCGATTGACCGGCAGGGCATGGGCCGGGTCGCGCACCGGCAGGCTGCCGGTCAGAAGATGGATCCGGTGGCGGCGGGCAAGCCTGCGGTGCAGGTCCAGCCAGGCGCCGGCCATATCCGAGGCGGCATCGATATCGGCGGCAAGGTCGCCGGGTCGCCAGCGGGGCGAGAGCGGGCCTGCCTCTATGCCGCCATATTCCGGGAAGACCGCAAGCTCTGCGCCCCCGGCCACAGCCTGGCCGAGCCACTGGTCGAGACGCGCTTCCAGCGCCCCCGGGCTTTCCGGCCGGGCAACCTGCCAGGCGGCCGCGGCGACGGTGATCCGGTCAGGGCCGGGGGCCGGGGCGCTGCGGCCGCGGGCGGGGCGCGGGGTGATGCCGCTCATAGCGCGCGGGCCCAGAACTGCATGGGCTTGGGTGTCTCGGCCGTCTCGTCCAGATCGCGCCACGAGATGTCGCCAACCGCGCCGGCCACCGGTTCATAGCCCCGGCGACGCCAGAAACCATCGAGCGGCACGAAGCCGTCGGGGCGGCGCGGATGGTCGTCGGGCCTGACCACGCCACAGAAGCAGGCATGGGTCATCGGGCCCAGCGCCCGGGCATGGGCTTCCCGGGCGTTGAAGAAGCCGACGCCGATGCCGGTCCCGCGCCAGGGGGCAAGCAGCACCGATTCGCCGAAATAGAACAGCCGGTCGATGTCGTAGCCCGCCTGCCGCATCGGGCCCGTCAGTGTCTCGGGCTCGTGGCGCATCGGCAGACCGGTGGCGGCGCCGACCACCCGGCCGGTCGCCGCCTCGATCGCGGCCACGATCACGCTGCCTTCCGCCTCGGCATAGGTGGCGAGATAGCGGCGCTCGTAATCGGCGTTGCCGTCATAGAGATAGGGCCAGTCGCGGAACACGGCGATGCGCAGCGCCGCCAGATCGTCGAGCCGGTCGTGCAGCGCCCGGCCGGTCAGGCTTTCGATATGGATCGCAGAGGACATGGCGGCCCCGTTTTTGGGATGATCTCACCCCCGGATAGCCCCGCCCCGGCCCGCCCGTCAACCATGGGCCAGTCTGAGTCCCGCCCGCGGCCAGGGCACGCTGACCAGCCGTCCGGTGCCGGAGAGGGTGATGTAGGCGGTTTTCAGGTCGGGGCCGCCGAAGCAGATATTGGTGGTATAGGGGTCGTCGAACGGCACGAAATCGATCACCGGTCCGTCGGGGGCATAGACCTCGATGCCGCCGATGCGCAGCGAGGCGACGCAGATATTGCCCGAGGCTTCCACCGCCAGGCTGTCATAGCGCCGGAAGCCGGGGGCCGGGCCCATCAGGCGCGGATGGTCGACCTCGGGCCAGCTCTGCGGCGCCAGCTCTCCCGGCCCGGTGATGGTCCAGGCCCAGAGCCGGCCGGTGGTGGTCTCGGCGGCATAGACCGTGCGGCCGTCGGGCGAGAGGCCGATGCCGTTGGGGTTGCTGACCGGCCAGGCGGCGGTGCGGATCAGCGAGCCGTCGGCTTTGGCATAGTGGATCGCACCGTGATCGATCCGGTCGTGGAAGGTCTTGCCCAGATCGGTGAACCAGAACCCGCCCTGGTCGTCGAAGACGATGTCGTTGGGGCCGCGCAGGCCCCGGCCGTCGCTTTCGGTGTAGAGCACCTCGACCTTGCCGGTCTCAGGATCGACCCGCTCGATCCGCCCACCCGACCAGTCGGCCGGCGTGCCCGCAGGTTTGGTGAAGCCCTTCTCGACCGCCCATGCGAAACCGCCATTGTTGCAGATGTAGAGCATGCCGTCGGGGCCGATCGCGGCACCGTTGGGGCCGCCGCCGGGTTCCGCCACGGTCAGCTTGCGGCCGTCGGGCATCACCCGGGTGATGCGGCCGGCGGCGATCTCGACCAGGATCACCGAACCGTCGGGCATGGCGACCGGCCCTTCGGGAAAAGCCAGGCCTTCGGCAAGCAGGGTGATGGGGGGTGTCTCGGACATGGTCGTTCCTCCTGGGGGCTCTTCGCGTGTTTTCCGAAGCCTAACCCGATCGGCGGCGGCCTGCGCCGACGGCGTGCATCGCGGCCGGTCTGCGGAATTGCAGCGGCAGGCATGGCGGATCATGATGGCCCCATGGAGGATCCGAGCGACGATACCGAGGGGATGGCACCGGTCTTCTGGACCATCGGCCATTCCGACCACCCGATCGACCGCTTCGTCGCCCTGCTGCGGGCGGTGGAGATCACGGCCGTGGCCGATCTGCGCTCGGTGCCCTGGTCCCGGCGTCATCCGCAATTCGGTGCCCGGCCGCTGGCGGCGGCGCTGAAGACGGCCGGCATCGCCCATGTGCCGCTGGGCGCCGAGCTGGGCGGGCGGCCGCCGGCCGATATCGATCCGGCCCGACTTGCCGAGGCGCGGGCGCGCGGCATCACCCGTCTGCTCGACGGTGCCCGTCGCCATCGCATCGCGTTGATGTGCGCCGAGCGCGATCCGCTGGACTGCCACCGCTTCCATCTGGTCACGCCGCTGTTAAGGGCGGCGGGGGCACAGTTGGTGCATCTGACCCCCGATGGCGGGGCAGAGAGCGACGGGGCGGCACTGGAGCGCCTGGCGCGCCGCTGCCCGGCGCCGGCCGCGATCGGCGATCTGTTCGGCTAGGCGGAGAGGGCTGCCGCCATCGGCGCATCGACCAGGCCCTGAATGAACCAGTGCGGATAGACCGGAGCCAGGGCCGTGGCGGCGTCGAGAGCCGCGATCTCGTCTTCCGACAGGCGCAGGCCGGCGGCCCTGACGGTGTCGTCCAGCTGGTCCGGGCGACTCGCCCCCAGGATGACGCTGGAGACGCCCGGCCGTGCCAGCAGCCAGGCGATGGCGAGCTGTGCCAGGCTGGCCCCATGGGCTGCTGCGATCGGCCGCATCACATCGAGCAGGGCGAACCCGCGCGCCTTGTCGAAGGGCAGCAGGTCGAAGCCCGACAGCCGGCCATCGGGGCGATCCAGGCTGTTTCGATCATATTTGCCGGTCAGGAAGCCACCCGACAGCGGCCCCCAGACCGTGAGACCCAGGCCATAGCGGGCGGCCATGGGCAGGAAGTCGCGTTCGATGTCGCGGCCGAGCAGCGAGTAATGCATCTGGGCATGGGTGAAGCGGGCGAGGCCGCGGGCGCGCTGGATTTCCAGGGCCGCGGCGATTTTCCAGGGCTGCCAGTTGGAGACGCCGAGATAGAGCGCCTTGCCGGCGCGGACCACCGCATCGAGCGCCTCCAGCGTCTCGTCCAGCGGGGTGTGCGGGTCTTCGCGATGGGCGACATAAAGCTCCACCCGGTCGGTACCCAGCCGGGTGAGGCTTTCATCGATCGACCGCAGGATGTGGCGGCGGGACAGGCCCTGGCGGTCGAGCGCCGGGCCGTTGCGGAATCCGACCTTGGTGGTGATGGCGACGTGGTCGCGATGAGGCCGGAGGGCCCGGCCGAGCATGACCTCGCTTTCGCCGCCGGCATAGCCGTCGGCCGTGTCGAACAGGGTGATGCCGGCATCGAGCGCGCGGCCGATCATGGCCTCCGCCTCGGCGGTGCCGGTCTTGTAGATCGTGGGCATGTCGGCATTGCCGGCAGTGAAGGTCATGGCGCCGAAAGCGAGGCGCGAGACGACGAGGCCGCTCTGGCCGAGGGTCGTGTTGTGCATGCGCGGGGCCTTTCCCGATCGAGGCGTTGATGCCTGATGATCCCGCAGTGAAAGCGTCATGAAAATCGTGTAGTCATATCCAATCTGTTAAGCTTAACTTTCTAATCGAGGTGTCCGATGTCGCGGAGCGACGCCTTTCAGGGCGTGGCTGAATTCCTGGCGGTGGCCGAACAGGCGAGTTTCCGGCGCGCGGCCGGCGTGCTGGGGGTGACGCCGGCCGCCGTCAGTCAGGCCGTACGGGCGCTGGAACTGCGCACCGGCGTGGCGCTTTTCCACCGCACCACCCGCAAGGTGGGGCTGACCGAGGCGGGGGAGGCGCTGAAGGCGAGGCTGGCCCCGGCCATGGCCGACATGACCGCCGCCTTCGACCGGCTGGACGATTTTCGCGGCCGTCCGCAGGGCCATCTGCGTCTGACCGTCCCGCGTCTGGCCGTGGAACTGGTGGTGGCGCCGGTGCTGCCGGTTTTCCGCCGGCTTTATCCGGAGGTGACGGTGGAGGTCGCGGTGCAGGATGCGGCGGTGGATCTGGCCGATGAAGGCTTCGATGCCGGCATCCGGATCGGCGAGTTCGTCGCCCGCGACATGATCACCGTGGCGCTGACCCGCGATTTCCGCTGGGTGGTCGCCGGAACGCCCGGCTATTTCGACACCCATGGCCGGCCGTCGGACCCGCGGGCGCTGTTCGATGGCCATGACTGCATCCGCTATCGCTACCCCACCTCCGGCATGATCTATCGCTGGGAGTTCGAGCGCACGGGCGAGGCCTTCCGGCTGGATCCGCCGGGGGCCATGATCGTCAATGACGCCGCGCTGATGCGCGAGCTGGCGCTGGCCGGGCTGGGACTGATCTATGCCGCAGATCTGCAGATCGCGGGCGATGTCGCGGCGGGCCGGCTGGAGACGGTGCTGGCGGAGTGGCTGCCGGTCTCGGACGGGCTGCGGCTCTATTTTCCGGACCGCAGCCGCAACCAGCCGAAGCTGCGCGCCTTCATCGATGTCGCGCGGCGGGTGCTGCGCGAACGGGCGGCGGCTCTGCCCATATCCGACCAGGAGGATCGCTCATGACCGCCGCGCGCGAAGCACAGGTTCTGCGTCGGTCGATCGCCGCCACCCTGCTGGTCTCGGCGCTGGGCATCGGTTTCGGCCTGGTGTCGGGTGCGCAGTCGATCATCTTCGACGGTGTGTTCTCGGTGCTGGATGCGGCCCTCTCGCTGCTGTCGCTGATGGTCACGCGGCTGGTTGCCCGCGAGGACAGCCGGCGCTTCCAGCACGGTTTCTGGCATATCGAGCCCATGGTGATCGCGGTCAATGGCGGCATCACCCTGCTGCTCTGCGGTTATGCCTTCGTGACCGCGGCCACTGATCTGCTGGCCGGCGGCCGGCCGCTCGCCTTCGGCTGGGCAGCCGGTTATGCGGTGGTGGTGGCCGCGATGGGTTTCGCCATGTTCGCCTATGGCCGCCGCGCCAACCGGCAGATCGGCTCGGACCTGCTGGCGCTGGATGCCCGGGGCTGGCTGCTGTCGGCGCTGATCACCAGCGCACTGCTGGTGGCCTTCGTCGCGGGGGCCATTCTGGACGGCACGCCTTATGCCTGGCTCACCCCCTATGTCGATCCGGCGGTGCTGATGGTGCTGACGCTCTGTCTGCTGCCGGTGCCGGCGCGGATCGTGTGGCGGGCGGCGACCGAGATTTTCCTGATGACCCCCGATACGCTGGATGCCCGGGTGCGGCGGGTGATGGATGAGGTGGTGGCACGGCATGGCTTCACCACCTATTCCAGCTATGCGGCAAAGGTCGGCCGCGGTCGGTTCATCGAGATCCATGTCGTGGTGCCCTCCGATCACCCGGGTACCACCGCCTGGTTCGACGAGATCCGCCGCGAAATCGGCGACGCGCTGGGCGGCGCCGGCCCGCATCGCTGGCTGACCATCGTGTTCACGACCGATCCCGCCTGGATCTGACCGCCGATGCCGGCCGTTCCGCCACCCTGCGCCCGACGAGCGCAATGACGATGCCGGTCAGCATCAGCAGGGCGGCGGTGGCGAAGGTGATGCGCAGCCCCCGGGCGACGGCATCGGCGCCGGCGGTGGTGACGTTGCCGCCTGCGGCAGCGGCGAAGATCGCGCCCATCACCGCCGCACCGGTCACCAGCCCCAGATTGCGGGCGAGGCCCAGCATACCCGAGGTGACGCCGCGCCGGTCTGCGGGCACCTTGGCCATGATCTGGGTGTTGTTGGCGGCCTGGAACAGCTGATAGCCGGGGGTGAGTACCAGGATGCCGGCGAGATAGCCGGTCAGGCCGAACCAGGTGGGGAGGAGTGCGAGCAGGGCGGCACCCGTCGCCATGGCGGCGAGCCCCGCGACCGCCATCAGCCCGGCATCGCCACGGTCGACCAGCCGGCCGAGCGGCAGGCCGGTCAGGGCCGACAGCACCGGGCCCACCGACATCACCAGACCGACCCGCGCGGTGCCGAGGCCGAGCGTGTGCGAGAGGTAGAAGGGGGCGACCACCAGCGTGGTCATGATCACGGTCGCGATCAGCAGGTTGCAGATCAGCGCAGATGCGAGCAGCGGTTCGCGGAGCGCCGCCGGCCGGATCAGCGGTGCCCGGGCGCAGCGCTCCACGGCCACGAAGATCGCGATGCCGAGGGCGGTGATGCCGAGCAGGATGAAAGCAGCGGTGTCGGGCCCGTGCGGCCGGGTCATCGCCAGGGCATAGGCGCCGAGGCTGAAGGCCAGAACCAGCGTCCCGGGCAGGTCGAGCCCCTGACGGGGTGCCGTTGTCGGGGTGGGGGTGGGCGCGGCCGGCAGGCCGCGGCGGATCAGCAGCAGGGCGGCGAGTGCCGCCGGCACCAGCACGATGAACACCGCCCGCCAGCCGGCGGCGGCGATCAGCAGCCCGCCCATGGAGGGACCGAGGGCGGTGCCGATGGCCGAGGTGGTGCCGAGCAGGCCCATGGCGGCGCCTGTACGCTCTGCGGCCACCGTCTCGCGGACCAGTGCCAGGGTCAGCGCCATCAGCACGGCGGCCCCCAGCCCCTGAAGCGCGCGGGCGGCGATCAGCAGCCCGAAGGACGGTGCCAGCCCGCAGAAGGCGGAGGCGAGGGCGAAGAGCACAAGCCCGGCCGAGAGCACGCGCCGGCGTCCGAGCGCGTCGCCCAGCCGGCCCGCGCCCACGATCGCGACCGTCACCGCCAGCAGATAGGCCAGCACCACCCATTGCACCGCCTGAAACGGTACGTCGAGGGCGTGGGCAAGCGTCGGCAGGGCGACATTGGCGATGCTGACGCCGAGCGAGGCGGTCAGCATCGACAGTGCCAGACCGGTCAGGCCAAGGCGGCCGGCGCGGGAAGGATCGGCCCCGGGGGACGTGGTTCGGGTGGAGGAGGGGGGCATGTCGGTCATCGGGGGCTCCGTCGGTCGCCTGCTCCGGCTCGGGAGCTGCATGACAGCCTGCGCCCGGCCATGACATGGCGGAAGCTGCAGCATTTGCAGTCAAAGGCTGCATCCGGCGCCATATGTCGGGCGCCATGGCGTGCTATCATCCCGACATGGCGATTCCGGATCTCAATCTGCTCATCGCGCTCGACGCGTTGCTCGGCGAATGCAGTGTCGCCCGGGCGGCGGCTCGGCTGCAGCTCAGCGCCTCGGCGACCAGCCGGGTGCTGGCGCGGCTGCGCGAGACCACCGGCGATCCGCTGCTGGTCCGGGCCGGCCGCGGCCTGGTGCCGACCCCGCGGGCGCTGGAACTGCGGGACGAGGCGGCGCGGCTGGTGCGCGAGGCCGAGATTCTGCTGCGGCCGGCAGCCCCGCCCGATCTGGCCCGGATCGAGCGGTCGTTCACCTTCAGGACCCGCGAAGGCTTCGTCGAGACCTTCGGCCTGGCCCTGCTCGGGCGCATCGCGCAGGAGGCGCCGGGGGTGCGGCTGCATTTCGTCGCCCGCACCGACAAGGACGGCACGGCGCTGCGCAACGGGGTGGTGGATCTGGAGACGGGGGTGGCGAGCGGGACCGCGGGCCCCGAACTGCGCGCCCAGGCGCTGTTCCGCGACCGCTTCGTGGCGGTGGTGCGCGCCGACCATGCGCTGGCCCGCACGCCACAGCCGACACCGGCGCTTTATGCCGCGGGGGATCATGTCCGCGTGGCGCGCCGGCCTGCGGGCCAAGAGACCGTTGATCAGGCGCTGGCGGTGCTGGGGCTGGAGCGGCGGGTGATCACCACCGTCGCCAGCTTCCCGGCCGCCCTTTTCCTGGTCCGCGATGGCGGGCTGATCGCCACCGTGCCCGAGCGGTCGACCGGCCGGCTGCGCGACGGGCTCGTCACCATCCCTCTGCCGCTGCCGGTGCCCGACCTCACCATCTCGCTGCTCTGGCACCCGCGGATGGACGCCGATCCGGTCCATCGCTGGCTGCGCGGGGTGGTGCGGGAGGTGGTTGGGGAACGGCGCTGACGGCGCGTGGCCCACGTCTATTCCGTGCGCCGTACTGTCCGCAGCCGTCTTGCTTTTGCCAGGACACCGACCCGCCGGCGCAGTTCAAGGACCGCAAACCATCAAGGCCGAGGCGCTGCTTGGTCTCGGCAGGAAGTTCCAGAGCCGCATCGGGATCGCCGGGCGGTGAATGGGTGATCGGCAGGACCGTCACCTGTTTGAGGCCGTCTTCATCAAGGCTGACCAGGACCACGGCACAAGGCCTGTCCTTCACCCCTTCTTCTTGCCCGGCGCGGTGTTCAGACCACCAGAGAAAACTGTAGCGAACGACCAGGCCCGGGGTCGGATCGGGGGCTCTCACCGTCCCCGCTCACTTCCAGCCATGTGCGGGGAATTCGTGGTCAAACTGCGCGCATTCGGGGCCGGGCTCGGCGGCCTCGATGGCAGCGATGTCGTCGTCGGAAAGATCTTCGACCCGCAAAACCTCCCGATCCCGCCGCTTCAGGCGACGATACTCGTTCATCGAAATCAGAACCACGGCGTCTTCCCCTTCGTCCAGGACGACAACCGGCTGATGTTTTGCAGCCGACCTGTACCGGCTGAAGTTGTGCTCAAATTCCTCAGAGGGAATTTCAAGAGTGTCACTCATATCGGGCCTCCCGATTGTCGTTCTACTTTAGAGATGGGGGGCGCATGCGTCAATTTCAGCGCCGCATATCGCGGCCGGTTCACCCATTCCGCCAGATCCCCCCCACCACCAGCGCCTCGGTCAGGATCCGGGCGGCGCGGGCTTCGGGGCTGTCGGGCGGGCGGCGGACCGAGACGTCCTCGATGATGAACTCCACCTCTTCCAGCGCCGGCAGGCCGGGGCCACCCTCAAGTTCCACCAGGCCATGAGGACGCATGCTGCGGGGCTGGACCATCACGCCCAGCCCGGCATCGGCCGCGGCCTTGAGCCCGCTCAGGCTGCCCGAGGTGCAGACGATCCGCCAGGCCCGGCCGGCACGGTCGAGCGCGTCAATCGCCGCCGCCCGGGTGATGCTGGGCGGCGGAAAGGCGATCAGCGGCAGCGGTCGGGCGGGATCGGCGATGTCGGCGCTGCGCGCCGCCCAGATCAGCGGCTCGCGGTGCACCGGCCGGCCGCGGGGCCGGCCCAGGCGCCGCTTGGCCAGCACCAGATCCAGCAACCCGTCATCCAGCATGCGGTGCAGCGTGCCCGAGAGCGCGACGGTGATTTCCAGATCGATGGCGGGATGGTCGCGCACGAAGCTTTCCAGCACCCGGCCGAGCCGGCTGGTGACGAAGTCTTCCGAGGCGCCGAAGCGCAGCCGGCCATGGAGTTCACGGTCGGCGAAATGCGCCCGTGCGCGATCTTCGACCGCCAGCATGGCGCGGGCGAAGCCGAGCATGGCTTCGCCATCCGTCGTCAGCGACAGATGATGGGTGTCGCGATCGATGAGCCGCCGGCCGGCCGCCGCCTCCAGCCGGGCGACATGCTGGCTGACGGTCGACTGGCCGAGCCCCAGCCCGCGGGCGGCGGCGGTAAAACTGCCGGCCTCGGCCACGGCCATGAAACTGCGCAGCTGAACGGGATCGAGCATCGGCTCGGCCTCTTCGGGGATGGGGATCCGGTCATCGTGAAACATGATGCCTGTTATTCCTTCCATCCTGAACCGCGATGGCGCAGAACAACAAAAAGGAGGACGGCCATGGCCCTGTTGTCGCGCATTCTACCGGACCGTTTCGTGCTGGCGCTGATCCTGGCGGTTGCGACCGCCTCGATCCTGCCCGTGGACGGCCGGGCGTCGGAGATCCTGCACGATGTGGCCACCGTGGCGATTGCGGCGGTGTTCTTCCTCCATGGCGGCCGGCTCTCCCGTGCGACGGTGATCGAGGGCATGACCAACTGGCGCCTGCATATCGCGGTGCTGGCCACGACTTTCGTGATCTTCCCGGTGCTGGGCCTTGCCATCACCCATCTGCTGCCGGAAAGCGTGCTGTCGCCGGCGATCGCGATGGGGCTGCTGTTCCTCTGCGTGCTGCCTTCCACCGTTCAGTCGTCCATCGCCTTCACCGCCATCGCCGGCGGCAATGTCCCGGCGGCGGTGTGCTCGGCCTCGGCCTCGAACATCCTCGGCATGTTCATCACCCCGGCCATGGTGGCGCTGCTGTTCGGTGCCAGCGGCCAGGGGGTGTCGCTGGATCAGGTGGAGGCGATCGTCTTCCAGCTGCTGGTGCCGTTCATCGCCGGCCAGGTGCTGGAACGCTGGATCGGCGGCTGGCTGCGCCGCCACCGCAAGCCGCTGGGGCTGGTCGATCGCGGCTCGATCGTGCTGGTGGTTTATCTCGCCTTTTCGGGCGCGGTGGTCTCGGGCTTCTGGAACCGGGTCGGTGCGCTGGACCTGGCGGTGATGCTGGTGGTCGACTGCCTGCTGCTGGCCCTGGTGCTGGCGATCACCATGCTGGGCTCGCGCTGGCTGGGCTTTTCGCGGGCCGACCGGATCACCATCGTGTTCTGCGGCTCGAAGAAGACACTCGCTTCGGGCGTGCCCATGGCCAATGTGATCTTCGCCGGCCGCGACACCGGTGCGATCCTGATGCCGCTGATGCTGTTCCACCAGATCCAGCTGATGGTCTGCGCGGTGCTGGCCCGCCGCTATGCCCGGCTCGCCGAGGCGGAGGCAGAGGCCGAAGCGGACGCCGGGGCAAAGGGTGGCGGTGCTGCCGCCACCGGACACAACGCCGCATAGCCCCGCACCGCGGCCGCTGCTAGCCTGTCGCCCGCGAGGCCGTCACGGCCTGGCGGCCGGTGTCACGGAGGAGGGGCGCATGCAGACGGATGTGGCGGTGATCGGCGCGGGCCCGGCAGGGCTTGCCTTCGCGCGGGCGCTGGACGGCACCGGGCTCGACGTCACCCTGATCGATCCGCAGCCGGCGGCCATGCTGGCCGACCCGCCTTTCGACGGCCGCGAGATCGCGCTCACCCATCATTCGATGGCAGTGCTGGAACGGCTGGGCGCCTGGGCGCGGATCCCGGCCGGGGAGACCGCCCCGCTTCGCGCCGCCCGGGTGCTGAACGGGGCCGGCCATCGCAGCCTGATCTTCGACGGCGCCGCCGATGGTCGCCCGCTCGGCCGTCTGGTGCCCAATCACCTGATCCGGCGGGCGCTTCATGACGCGGTACGCGAGCAGACTTCCGCGACGATCCTGGACGGTCTGAAGGCGACCGGCATCCGGGTGCGCCCGCATGGGATGGCGGTCGATCTGGAGGACGGCCGCGCGCTGACCGCCCGCCTGGTGGTCGCCGCCGATACCCGGTTCTCGAAGATGCGCGAGGCCCGCGGCATCCAGGCCGATCAGGTGGATTTCGGCAAGACCATGCTGGTCTGCCGGATGAACCACGATCAGGTCGATCACGGCGGTGTGGCGACCGAATGGTTCGGTCACGGCCAGACGGTGGCGTTGCTGCCGCTGGGCGGCCGCCGTTCCTCGGTGGTGCTGACGCTGCCCCATGCCGAGATCGCGCGGCTGACCGCGCTCGATCCCGTGGCCTTCGCGGATGAGATCATGGTCCGGCTGGACGGTCGGCTCGGCCGGCTGCAGCTTGAGAGCACCCGCCATGGCTGGCCGCTGGTCGCCGTCCAGGCCCGCCGCTTCGTCGGCCATCGCTTCGCGCTGATCGGCGATGCCGCGGTCGGCATGCATCCGGTCACCGCCCATGGCTTCAATCTGGGCCTGAAGAGCGCGGAACGCCTGGCCGACGGCATTGCCCGCGCCGCCCGCACCGATGGCGATATCGCCTCGCCCCTGATGCTGCATCGCTATGAAGCCGGCCACAAGCTGACCGCGGCGCCGCTCTGGGCCGCGACCAACGCCATCGTCGGGCTCTACACCCGCGACGACCCTGCCGCACGCCTCGCCCGGCGGGCGGTGATGGATCTGGGCCGCGGCGCGGCGCCGGTGCGCCGGGCGATTTCGGCGCTGCTCATGGATGGCGGTCGCGAGATAGGGAGGGCGGCTCGTTTGTCGTCTTGAAAGCGGCAGGATTGGCGGGCCTGTCATTGCTGGTGAGTTGCCGTGGATCAAACGATATGTTCCAGAGGCGCTTGGCAACAAGAAGCGCGTTCGCGTTTATAAGATCTTTTTCCGATGTTTTTTCAATGGAGATCAGGAGATGGGCGATCGACCTGGCGAAAGCGACTAACTGTTCGATACGCGCATCTTTCCCATTATGCTGTACTCCGATACCATTCAGACTATCTCGAAAAACGTTCATCCATATGGAATTATTATATAGGATTTTCTCGAAATCGCTGTAACTAATGATTCGAAATCGTCGCGTAGAATTATGATCGGGTGCCAGCATGATATCGCCGATTGCTTCCTGCCAATCCCTATATATGAGAGATTCGACATCCGCTATAATTTTTATAGCGCGATCGGTTCTGTCTTGAAGCATGTGATATGGTTTGCTGTGGGAGCGTAATTTACTTATAATTGATCCATATATTGATCTGCAAATCATGTTTTTTTCTTGGGTGGAGAGTGACTGAAGGCGATCTATATGTTTGGATTCATGGCGAATTAAGGCCTCATGAATTTTGATATCGATATCGATTATGATCTCTTTTCTGTTGAGGGCGTCAATTTCTTTAATATCAATCTCCCAGATCTCGCAAAGCCGCTCAAGCCGACGCTGTTCAGCCTGAGGTCCATCGGCTAGAGCGCTCCGAATTCCTTCAATCGCGACTGAAATGACGCCTGGGAATGCATCGGGTTTCCTCGGTAAAGCGTCAAGCTCCAGCTGTATTGCGCGCAGCCATCCAAGCAAACTTGCAATTCTATACAAAGAAGATGTTCTTTTGTATTGAACATGAACAAAATCATGATCCACGGTGAGGTACATGCGCTTGTCTAAAATGATTTCACCAAATCTCCATATTATATTCTCTGAGCATCTAATTAACGGGGCCGCATAATTTCTGAACAGCTCTTCTTTCTGCGCACGTTCGCGCCGCCTTGAAAAAAAATTCTGAAAAAGAACGGTACAAAAAGTGCTGAGGATGGCGACGAGCGCTGTCGCCAAAATATTTAGAAAGTCACCTGTTTCATTCGGTATAGCCACGGCGCGCCTCGTAAAAATTCGGAGGTACGGAGACCGTCTGATGCCATTTGCGGCGGCGGCTTCTGAAGAGGGTCTTCCTGCCGAACCGACGATTCTGGTGTTTCAGCCCCCACCGCTGGAGAGGCATGATAATATCTCGCCACAAAAATTCTATCCAGGGTTATGTCCGGTGCGCCGGGGCCGTCATGAGTGAATTCAGCGCCGGAGTTCCAGAATGTCGAACTTGGATTCGAACTGCGGCAGCGGCAGTTCCAGCCGCATGCGCTCGGGGCCGAGCACCACCAGATAGCCGACCTGGTTGCGTTCGGTCTCCGTGCCGTAGCGCGCGGGGGCCTCGCCCGCCACCCAGCCGGCGCCGGCATAGCCCAGCCGGGTTTTGTCGGCCAGATCATAGAAGGTGCCGCCGGTCCGCTGCGAGCCGGTCAGCTTTTCCAGTCGCAGCCCGGCGCCGTCATCGGTGATCCGGCACTTGAAGTCGCGATAGACGGTAAGCGGCAACAGCCCGCCCAGCTTGATCGTCCGGCAGCGCCAGATCCCGACCATCTCGGCCGGCTCCATCGTGGTCGGCCGGCCGCTCAGCACCTCGTCCAGCACCGATACATCCTCGGGCGACCCGCCGGCGCGCGCCTCGGCGACCGCCTCGGCACGGGCAGTGTCGAAAGCCTCCAGCCGCTGCTGATCCAGGGTGGTGAGGCTGGTGGGGAAGACACCGTCGGCACGGGCGGGCAGGGCGGTGGTGGCGATGGCGAGCATGGCGGCCAGGGCGACCGGCACCGCCTTGCGGGCGTTCAAGGGCATCATGTCCTCCGGTTTCCGGACAGCAGGGGCTGGCCCACAGCATGAGCGCGTGGAGACGATGTCGCCACCCTCTGCGCCTCATGTCTCAGCAAGAACACGGGGAGGACGCAGCCGGAAAATGGCCGCCGTGTCCGCAAGGCCCCGAAACGGACACGCCGCAGCCCGGCGGACCGGACTGCGGCGTGGAAGACTGGCGTGCCCTGCAGGATTCGAACCTGCGACCGCCGGCTTAGAAGGCCGATGCTCTATCCAACTGAGCTAAGGGCACCCGTCAGGCCGGAACGCTGTTCAGCGCACGCGGTCCCAGCGGAACTTGTCGGCATAGGCCTGAATCTTCAGGTCGCGCATATGCGGCTCGTAGACCTCGTAGGTCAGGCCCTTGCGCTTGGCGAAGGCAATGGCCTCGTCCAGGGTCTCGAACCGCAGCACGACCTGCTGGTCGGTGTCGGCAGAGCCGGTCCAGCCCATCAGGGGGTCCAGGCGCTTCGCCGCTGCGGGTTCCATTTCCAGCACCCATTTGCGGGTGTTGGCGCGGCCGGACTGCATGGCGTTCTTCGCCGGCAGGTAGATGCGCGCGTCCATCGCCTCACACGATCCTTGTCGACGGGCCTCGATACCGGTCGCTCGGGGCCGGCGGGCCGTTTCTGGTGGTCCGGTTTGCGGCCGCGGGCCGAGAGGCCGGCACGGCCGGACAGGATAGAAATGGTCGGGGCGGCGTGATTCGAACACGCGACCCTCTGCTCCCAAAGCAGATGCGCTACCAGACTGCGCTACGCCCCGCCAAAATCGGAGGTGTGGCCGCGGACGAGGCGTCCGTGTCCAACCCCGGTCCAGAGATATACCACGCGGATGCTGCGGCGCAAGCGCCGGGGGTGTCACACCTCGCCGGAGGCATCCTCCCGAGGGCTTTGCACGGCGGGTTCATGCCCGAATCGGGGGGCCGGGCCCCGGCGCTCTGCCTCTGCCAGCGCAAAGAGCCGGAGCGCACTCGACAGATTGACGCGGTCTACCCGTCGGGCGGCATCGATCGCAGCGACCAGGGCGCCCAGCGACATGCCGCGGTCGCGTGCGGCCTGCTTCAGCACCCGCCAGAACGGTGTCTCCAGCGATACGCTGGTGCGATGGCCCTGGATCGAGACCGAACGCTTCTCGACCGCCGCCTCAAGAGGGGGCAGCGCCAGATCCTGCGGGGGATCGTCGTCGTCAAGCGGGTCCGGGGGGAGGGCGGCCATGGTTGGCCGGTCAGGCCGCGGGTGTGGCGGCCACGGCCGCAATCTGCGCGCCGGTGATCCGGGCCAGATCGGCCGGTGTGGTTTCGAACACCGCATGCGGGGTGCCGGCGGCCGCCCAGGCGGTAGAGAGCGCCAGCAGGCCCTCGTCCATCACCACCACTGCGGGGGTGGCATGACCGAGCGGCGGCACGCCGCCGATGGCATAGCCGGTGGTCCGGCGCACGAAATCGGCATCGGCGCGGCCGGTCTTCGACCCCACGACCTCGGCGAGCCTTGCGGTATCCACCCGGTCGGCTCCGCCGATCAGCACCAGCACCGCGGCATCGTCGCTGCTGCGCCGGAAGATCAGCGATTTGACGATCTCTTCCGTCCGGCAGCCGACGGCGGCGGCGGCCTCGGCGGCGGAGCGGGTGCTGTCGGGGAAGATACGGATCACTGCCGGATGGCCGGCGGCTTCAAGCGCTGCGGCCACCCGGCGGGCAGCCGCAGGCAGATCGGCGGACTTGTCGGCGGTGGTCGCCTCCGCCATCGGGTTCAGCGCTTGCGGAACCGGTCGAGCGCCACGACGTTGTCGCCGGCCTCGGCCTCAGGGAGCGGTGCCGTGCGGCCATTGTCCTGGCCGTCGGAGAGCCGGTCCTCGATCTCGAACATGTCCTCGTCGACCTCTTCGTCCTCGTCGTCGAACAGGTCGTCGGAATCGTCGATGGCGTGGAACTGGAGGCCGAACTTGACGCTCGGATCGGCAAAGCCGGTGATCGCGACGAAGGGCACGACCAGACGTTCATGGCGGCCACCGAAGGCCAGCGTCACCGCAAAACCGTGCTGGTTCACGTCCAGGCCCCAGAATTCGTGCTCCAGCACGATGGTCATCTCTTCGGGGTAGCGGGCGCGAAGATACTCCGGCACCTCGACGCCCGGCGCCTGGGTGCGGAAGGTCAGGTAGAAATGATGGCCGTCGCTCAGGCCGCTTTCTGCAGCCTGTTCGAGAACGGTGCGGACCACCCCACGCAGAGCGGTGTCGATGAGCTGGTCGTAGGCGATCTGCGGCATGCGGCGTCCGGTCTCGATGATCGTCGGTTGAAGATGATCGTCGGCTAGAAAAGGGTTCAGGGCTGACCGCAGCGGCGGATCCCGCATCCCGCGACACGGCACCCGCACCGGCTGCGGCCGGCGATCGAGTGGGGGGCTTCTGTTGCCCGGTGCCCCCCGGACCGCGCTTGCCTAGTTAGGCAGCGAGGGCGACACGGTTGTCGTTCGCACCTGTTTGAGTGACCCGATAACGGCGGTATCATGCCGGGCGAAGACCAAACCTTTACCACGCACGTCGATCCTGGCTCGCCCCCATGGAGCACCGGCCCGAAGGCCGGTGATCTGAACTGGTGGAGGCGCCGGGCACTGCCCCCGGGTCCGATACGTTTATTCCGAGAGGCCCTGTATCGCCATAGCCGGCCTTGCGACCGGCCCCTCATATATAGGCCCTCGGCCGTGACATGCAAAGCCCAAGCTGCGGCCATGCGATGCAGGGGTACGCCGCACCCTTGCCTGCGGGGGGCTGCCCCTGTATCCAGAGGCCACCAGATCCACGCCGGAAGGAGACCGACGCGATGACCGTAACCCCCGAGCAGCAGGCCGAAATCGATGCCCTGCGCGCCGAGGCGGTGCCCACCCTGCGCACGGTCTCGACCGGTATGGAGAGCATTCTTCACACCGCTTTCCCGGTGCTCGACCACGGTTTCGTGCGGGTGGTCGACTATATGGGGGATGATGCCGCGGTGGTTCAGGCGGCGCGGGTCTCGTATGGCCGCGGCACCCGCAAGGTCAACGAGGACCGCGGGCTGATCAATTACCTGATGCGCCACCGGCACACCACGCCGTTCGAGATGTGCGAGATCAAGCTGCATGTGAAGCTGCCGATCTTCGTGGCCCGCCAGTGGATCCGCCACCGCACCGCCAACGTCAACGAGTACTCGGCGCGCTATTCGATTCTGGATCGGGAGTTCTATGTGCCGGCGGCCGACCAGGTGGCAGCGCAGTCGACCAGCAACCGCCAGGGCCGCGAGGCGCTGCTGCCCGCCGATCAGGCCGGCCGGGTGATTGACATCCTGCGCGACGACGCCCGCCGGGTGTACGACAATTACCGCTGGATGCTGAACGAAACCGACGAGGGCGAGGTCGAGGATCCGGCCCGCGACCGCCTGGCGCGCGAGCTGGCGCGGATGAACCTGACCCTGAACTACTACACGCAGTGGTACTGGAAGACCGATCTGCACAACCTGCTGCACTTTCTGTCGCTGCGTGCCGATCCGCATGCCCAGTATGAAATCCGCGCCTATGCCGAGACCATGATGGACATCACCCATCGCTGGGTCCCCCTGGTCGCCGCTGCCTTCGAGGAATACCGCCTGGGTGGCGCGCAGCTGTCGCGCAGCGCCCTGCATGTCGTCCGGCGCATGCTGGCCGGCGAAACGCCGGCGCGCGAGGAGACCGGCATGAGCCCGCGCGAATGGCGCGAGCTGATGGCCCTGCTCGGCCGCGACGCCTGATCCGGCCCGAACAGAGATGCGACACGCCCGGCCGGCGGCAGACCGGCCGGGACGAGGGAAGCCGAGACGAGGGAAAAGGAGCCCCCCCATGCAGTTCCTGGTCATCGCCCGCGACGGTACCGATGCCGAAGCGCCGGCCCGCCGTGCGGCGGCGCGCCCGGCCCATCTGGAAAATGCACGCAGAATGAAGGCCGACGGCCATCTGATCATCGGCGGCGCGATGCTGGACGAGGCCGGCACCATGATCGGTTCGTCCATGCTGGCCGAATATCCCGACCGGGCGGCGCTGGATGCCGCCCTTGCCGCCGATCCCTATACCGTGCAGGGCGTGTGGCAGAGTTTCGAGATCCGGCCGTTCCGGATCGCCGATCTCTGATGTCGCGGCGCCCGGCCTTCAGGGTTCTGGCTGCGGCCGTCGCGGCGCTGGGCATTGCCCGTGCGCCGGCTGCCGCGCCCGTCTCGCCTGAGACGCCGCTGCCCGAAGCCGCCCGGCCGCTCTGCCAGGCGATGGCCGGGCGGGTGGACGCGATCGGCGGCGCCGGGCCGGTCTTTCTGCGCAGCTGGGATGCCCCCGCGGGGGCGGGCCTGCATCCGGACCCGGCGCTTGCCGGCGCCGCCTTCGCTTATGACAACGCCCTGGCGCTTCGGGCGTTGATCGCCTGCGGCCGCAGCGATGCCGCCGCCAGAATCGCCGCCGCCTTCACCGATGCCGTGCTGTCGGAAGATCCGCGCCAGGCCGGCGTCGATCGCGGCCGTGTGCGCAATGCCTATCGGGCCGGTGCCCAGACGGAAAGCCCGCCGCCGCCCAATGGCTGGTGGGACGATGCCGCCGGCCGCTGGGTGGAAGATCCCTATCAGGCCGGTACCGCCACCGGCAATGCGGCCTGGGTGGGCCTCGCGTTGCTCGCGGTGGTCGAGCGACCGGAGGATACCGCCTTCCCGGCCGATCTGCGCGGGCATGCGCTGGACGCCACGCGCCGGATCGGCCGCTGGGTGATCGATCAGACCGCCGATGAAGCAGGCCCGGGCGGCTATACCGGTGGGGTGGACGGTTCGGGAACGGGGCTGCGCCGGATCGGCTGGAAATCGACCGAACATCACGCCGATCTGGTGGCGCTTTTTTCCCGTCTCGCGGCGGCCGATCCCGGCAATGCCGACTGGCCGGCCGCTGCCGATCGGGCCCGCGCCTTCCTCGACCGGATGTGGCAGGCCGGCCGGGATCATTTTCCGACCGGCACGCTGCCCGACGGGGCGACCGTGAACACCGCGACTTCTGGTCTGGATGCCCAGCTCTGGCCGCTGCTGCTGGGGGACGCGCCCCGGCTCTGGCAAGGCGCCTGGGCCTGGGCGGGGGACGCGCATGGCATCGACGGCGGGTTCGATTTCAACGACGATCGCGACGGGATCTGGATCGAGGGCACCGCCCAGGCCGCCCTGGTCGCCGACCGTCTGGGCCAGACGGACGAGGCGCAGCGTCTGCTCCATCTGGTGCTGGGCGAGGCTTCTCCCGGCGGCTGGCTCTGGGCGACACGCAACCCCTCCATCACCACCGGCCTCGCCATCGGGCCGGACAGTGTGATCGACGATTTCCGCTACCACCGCTGGCCGCATCTGGGGGCCACGGCCTGGGCGGTGCTGGCGGCGGCCCGGGCCAATCCGTTTACGAGCGCCCGTTGACGGCAGTATCCACCGGTACCGTCAGCCCGACCTTCACGCGCTCCATGGCGACGAAAGTCCGGAAGCGGCGGACATTGGGGTCGTCGAGGAACAGCCGGCGGGTGAGCGCCTGATAGGCGCCCATATCCGGGACCGTCACCACCAGCACGAAATCGGCCTCGCCGGTGACGTAGTAGCATTGCTGGACCTCGGGGGCCGCGGCAAAGGCGGCCCGGGTGGCATCCAGCGGTGCCGCCTGTTCGCTTTCCACCTCCACCAGAACCAGAATGGTGATCGGCCGGCCCACCCGCGCCGGATCGACGATCGCGGCATTGGCCAGAATGACGCCGATTTCCTCCAGCCGCCGGATCCGCCGCTGCACCGCCGGCGTCGACAGCGCCACCGCCTCGGCGATCCTGCGTTGCGGGAGGCGGGCATCCTGCTGAAGCAACGCCAGGATCGCCAGATCGAAGCCGTCGAGTTCGGCGCGGTTGGATCCTATCGTCATCCGGCGGTCCTCTGGTGAGAAAAAATTGCGCGGTTACCCGCGGATCAAAGCGCCTTTCTCTGCCGTCACGCAATATCCTTCCATTCTCTCACAGCAGTCAGAGGATGGACCATGTATCTGCCCAACATGCTCGCCGATGCCGGCCGGTCGCTCGATCCCGACGACGAGGCCGCCTTCGGTGCCGGGGCCGCGGCAGCGGCGGAAGCCCTTTTCGCCGTCACCCATGGCGAGGGGCCGACACCGCTGGTCGATCTGCCGGGGCTCGCGGCCGCCTCGGGGCTGGGCGCGCTGCTGGTGAAGGATGAAAGCGGTCGTCACGGCCTGGGCAGCTTCAAGGCGCTGGGTGGTGCCCATGCCGCCATCCGCCTGGCGCTGGACGAGGCCGGGCGGCGGGCAGGGCGCCCATTCGGGCCTGAAGATCTCGGCACGCCCGCCCTCAGGGCGGTTACCCGCAGCCTCACAATGGCCTGTGCCACCGACGGCAATCATGGCCGGTCGGTCGCAGCCGGGGCGCGGCTGGTGGGCGCGCGCGCCGTGGTCTTTCTGCATCAGGGCGTGCGCGAGGTGCGTGCCGACGCGATCCGGGCCGAGGGCGCCGAAATTCTGCGGGTCGCGGGTGACTATGACGACAGCCTGGCCGCGGTTGCCCGCAGCTGTGCGGCCGAAGGCTGGATCAACGTCTCCGATATGGCCCTGCCGGGGCAGGAGCGGATCCCGACCCTGGTGATGCAGGGCTATACCGTGATGGCGGCGGAGATCCTGCGCCAATGCGGCGACCGGCCGCCGACCCATCTGTTCCTGCAGGCCGGCGTCGGCGGCATGGCGGCGGCGGTTGCGGCACATCTGGCCCTGGCCGGTCTGGGCGCCCGGCTGGTGGTGGTGGAACCCGAAGGGGCCGCCTGCCTGCTGGAGAGCGCGCGCGCCGGGCGGCGGTTGCAACTCGCCACCCATGCGCCGACCGTGATGGCGCTGCTTGAATGCCGCGAGCCTTCGGCGACCGGCTGGCGTATCCTCTCCCGCCTCGCCCGCGATTTCATGGCGGTGCCCGATACGGCGGCACGGGCGGCGGTGAACCGGCTGGCGCGTCCGCTTGCCGGTGATCCGGCACTGGTGGTGGGCGAGAGTGGGGCGGCGGGGCTTGCCGGGGTGTTGCAGGCGGTCGCCGATCCGGCTCTTCAGGCGGCG